>JBEKNN010000490.1:0-4571 GCA_049522755.1 Bryobacteraceae bacterium
GGACTCATCCTGCGACCGCGTCTCGCGATCCTCGCTCTCAGTGGCACGTCCGGTTTCCTCGTACTTGCCCCACCCGAAGAACCCGCGTTCTTTTTGGATGCTGCGGCGCGTCACGACTTGTTCGGCCGAAGCTTTGATGAAGTACTTGGCCGTTTCTTCGTCCCGCGTCCGGAGCGTGATCGTCGTATTCGGCGCCGAGGTGACCTCCTCCTTGAAACCACGGCCGACCTGCATAAGTTGGGGAAGGCTCTGCATCGAGAATAGAAATGCAGTGTTTGTGCCCCGCGCGGTCTGCAGGATCTGCGCGAAGTTGCGATATCCAAACGGCGCGAACTCGTCCAGCACAACAGAGAAGACGGGGCGATTCTGCCGTCGCCGGTCAGCCTGGTCCTCGTAACGCTTACCCACGGTGAGTTGGATGTTCTGCAAAAGCATTTTCCCGAGCGACCGTACTGGCTCGGTATTCTTGTTTGCGTTCAAGCTCACGAACAAAATCAGCTCCTGGTCGATTACGTCCTCGATCGACAGCAGATCGTCGTACTGTCCCGTGACGGCAGACAGCTCGTCGTCCAGGAACGTCATGCACTCGTTGATGAGGCCTTGGATCTTCGGAACACGTTCTCGATCCTCGAGCGACTGCATCAGGTTCTTGACGCTCATTTCGAAATTCAGCCGCTGCTGCGCCGTGATGCTACCGTCGCGATCTAGACGATGCATGGCCTTTTCGATTTGCTCCTTCAGAACGTCCTGGTCAAGCAGCATCACGATCACGTCATAGAAGTTGTAGCGGGCGCCGGTATAGAACAGGACTCGGACGATATCGCCGAGATAGTTCAACTGATGCTTGGCGAAAAACTCGTCGTGCAGGTTAAAGCTGCCAAAGATCATGTTTACCTGTGCCATGTAGTTGTCGTCATGTGTGAAGAATGGGTTGTACAACGCGGAGAACTCGGGACGTGAGGGATTGAGCAACCGCAATTGGTGAAGCCTTCCGGCGCGGTGAATATGAGGCAACAGTTGCTCAAAGAATTCGAGGTCGCCTTTGCCGTCGAAGACGACGATGGGGATGTGATGACGATCCTCGGGTGGACCGACGAAACGCGCAATGTCCTGAGTGATGATGTTCTTGAGCAGTGTGGTCTTGCCCGATCCGGTCATGCCGAGCACGATGCCCTGCATCACGCGCACTTCGTCTGGCCACAACCACGGCTTTTCGTCCATGTCGTATCCAAGCAGCACGGCACTCTGGTTCCAGGCGGCTTCGATTGCGCGCTCGTCCCTGCGCGCCGGCATAACAAACGGCGGACGCTTCCTGCGCGCGCCTTTTCCAGAGAACTTCCGCAGAATTGGCACCGCAATCGCGCCGGTGATGATGAACAGGTACAGGACGGCTTCCACGAGTTGTTCTTTGTGAATGTGATACCGGGCAACTACCAGGTACAGCGCGAGTGCAATAAGGCCGAAGCCCAGTACCGCGCCAACGACGCCGGCTTCGCCACTGCTCATTTCGCGTCGCGGGCTTTCAGAGTGGTGAATCATAGATGTACCTCATGAACGACTAAGACTTTCGGGCTGCGGTGAAGGCGCCTTTAGAGCGCTGCCAGGTGTGTTTCGATCAGGGTAGCCGCGCCCATTACTGCGATGAGACCGGCCGCCGCCGCCAACATTCTCCAGATCCGTTGGCCCCGGACTGCGGACCACGCTGCGTGGCCGAGAGAGGCCGCAACCCCGATCGGTGGCAGAGACACTATCAGCCATGGCGGTGTCGTTACGCCAAACGGATCGCCGACTGGCACGGCGAAGGGGCCGGGATGCGTGAAGCGCCAGTAAAGCAGCCCCGTGCCGGCGGTCGCCAACAGGAGGACGGTCGCCCAGTAGCAAACGGAGGTGGCCACTTCCGAGAAGATGACGTCCTGAAGCGCCGATTCTGCTTGCATGTCCCCACAGGCATCTTCCGGTTCGCTTGTGGGAAGGGTAGACGCCATGTCGCACAACAGCTTTCGTTGGAATATCGACACGGTAGCTACCCCTTGTGTTGGAAACTGAAATAGAGAAAAACCAGCGCAAGCACGACAAAGAGGCTGATGGCGATCGCGACGGCCGGTTTCGGCCGTCGCTTATTTGTCGGCTCGAACGGGTTCTGCGGCTGCAGGGCTGCGTCTGTCACGGCAAGCCGAAATCCAGTGTCGTCGCGTTGACGGATCATCAGCAGCAGACGCTCGTACATCTGGCTGACTGTCTGGTACTCGGGTTCCATTGGTCTCGCTCCAGAAAAACTACAGCACCAGAGTGGCGGTCAGATTACCCGAGCGATCGACCGGGAATACAATTTGCAATACTGTGGGTTGCGTTTTCTTCGCATCCGGCTTCGCCGGTGGAAGTTGGAGCGCCAAAACGCCGAGCCTGGCTTCGCCAGGCGCCAATTCCGCAATGCCCGGTTCAGATTGCGTGATCTTGATGGGAATGGGTGCGTCATCGGCTCTTAAGCGCGAGGCGACGTCTATGCCCAATTGCGAGTTCTGGAGGGCCCACAGCGACCGATCAGGTCTCAGTCCGCTCAAAGATACCGCACTTGGCCGGCCCGTGCGAAGCGTCTGGCTCGAACGGTTCTCGATGGAATATCGAATGAAAACCTCGTCCTGCCGGCGATAGACGTCCCGGATTAGGACTCCCAAGTTCGCCTTCGGCGCCGCCGCTAGGCCTATCAACCGCACTGGCGTGCTCTTCAATAACATTTCGCCAGGCACGGCGGGTGGTATGGCAGTCGGCTCGGAGGACTTTGGCTGGGTCGCCAGTGCCGGCGGTTTCTGCCGGGGGTAATCGATCGCAAAATCCATTTGCCCGGCATCGCTGATCGCGGGCACAAGCTCGTAGTTTAGCCGTGTCGACTCCGTCCATATAAAGAGGTTGGTGGAGACGCTTTCCACGAGTGGCTGGATGAACACCTTGTTCTCTCGCCGCTCAACCTTGAAAGACTGCGGAGAGCCGACGGCCACTGTGGTTACGGGCTCGCCAACTTCGATAACGGTCAGGTGGTTCATTGCGGTTTGCACTTGCACCACGTGTTCACGTGATGGAGTTTCGTTTTCAATTTTCTGCGCTGGCAGCGGCGGCAGCGTTATTGCCAGCGTCAGAGTTCCTATCAGAAGATGTCTCACGTTCTTGATCTCCTCTACTGTCTTCATTCGAATCGCCGGGGACCCTCTTTCGAGTAGCCCCCGGCGACTTGCTTACTGTACGGGCGCTCCCTGAAATGGCCGGGATTCCCAGGGGCGAACCGGCGCGCACTCGAGGAACGCTTGCTTCTTGGCATCGGTATCGAGTTGTCGGATGCTCGTTGGATCGCCGTCCACGAACACCGAAAAGCTCGAACCAAGGGTTTCCTCGCAAACCGCCAGAAACTCCCGCCGGTCTTCACGGCTGCGCAGAACTCTGGCCTTGCGAGTGCGGACGGCGGGATGCTGCGGCAGATTCGAGAACGTCACCAGGCCATTCCGGATCTCTCCAGATCCTTCCTGCATGGCGAACGGTTGCACAGAATCTACCCGCACTCCGTCGAGAATGATGTTTCCTTGCTCCGTCATCCGGAACAAGAAGATTCGCCGCACCTGGACTTGCCCGCCTTCGAGTTGGATTCGCTCAACCCGGTACACATTCCCCGAGTCGTCGAACACGATCTCTCCATCGGGCAGTTCAGGCAAATGTAGTTGAATGGGGCGTCCGCCAGTCTCTTCGAGCAGCTTGTCCAGGGCCTCCTGCGGAAAGGCGTGAAAGACGATGGCGCCAGTGGCCTTGCCCTCTTGCGCACTTCGCGTGCCTGTTGCGATCGAGTGCAAAGCCTGACACCAGCCTCTCCGGTTTTTCCGCTTGCCGTTCCCCCAATCGGCGAGAAAACGGTGGAAGTCCCGCATCTCCTCCCGGCAGCGGTCTTCGTTGTCTCGGAGAGCCGCCTTTGTCCGGTAGAGCGCCTTCGAAGCCTTTTTGCGAACGTCAGGGTTCTTGTGGTCTCTCGCGGCATCGAACCTCGTTTGTGCTTCGCTGACAGCAGCCTGGCACTTCTCAGTTCGTTTCCGGAGTTCACCCACGAGGCTGCCAAAAGTCTTGTTGATCTTCCGGCATTCCTCGTACATGTCCCGGTCAAAAGTCTCTCCCCGGATCATCCCGCCAAAATCACGTAGCGGAAAAACATCCTGGAAGAGAATACCGATCTCCTTGCGGACGTGGTTGTAAAGTTGCCCTACGATATCCGAGCTGCCGATGGCTACTTCCATCGGCATATCGGAGATGCGCTTGGCTTCTTTCGTCGCCAGCCACGGTGCCTTGGGAACCTCGCCACGAATCCGCTTGATCACTTCCTGATCCACCTGGACGTTGTGCTTCAGACTGTCCAGTGCGTTTTGCAACTGATCCACCAGTTCGTAAGCGCAGTCGTTCCGCCCAGATGCGATACAGTCACTGATCAGGTTGGTGATCCTGCCGATTTGATTGCCACGAGCCTTCATGGCAACGTCCGCCAGGTTCCACCAGGGAGATTTGATCTTAGTCTTTTTGTCCTTCTTCTTCTGATACCC
>JBEKNN010000491.1:0-4557 GCA_049522755.1 Bryobacteraceae bacterium
ACCACGGCTTCGTTTGGGACCCGCGTCTTCGGGGGTGGCGGCTCAGCCCGCTGTACGATGTGATGCCGCGGGCAAGCTTGGCGTCCGAGCGGCGCTTGCACCTGGGAGTGGGGCCGGAAGGCAAGATCGCAACTCTTGACAACGCGTTCGCCGGCCGCGAGACATTCACATTATCCGCTGAGGTCGCCGCCCAGAGCATTGCGAGAATCTGGAGAACCGTGCGCGAATGGAAAGTGCGCTTCGAAGAGTACCAAGTGCCTGCCGATCAGATCGAGAAGATCGCGCCCGCATTTCGGCACATCGATGATGTCTCGACGCAAGCACTACGTAAGCTCATTCCTTGAGCGCGGCGTAGGCCTCGCTATCCTCGTACGCGGCCAGTTTCAGTTTGGGCCCGCGTCCGGGCCCTCCATGCCACAAGACCCGACGGTCAAATTGCAAGAAGCGGACGTCCGCCGAACCACAAAGTTAGGCCGCCTTGCGCGCGGCGGCTTCCCACGGCACCGGCAGGCCCACCTTGCGGCAGAGAGATCCCGGCCCGGAGGTTGGAACTAGGAGCGATAGCTCGGCAATAAACCGTACGGCACGTTCTGCAAGAGCATTGGCGTCTTTTGCTAGTTACGTCGACCCGCTTTTGAGCCAGACTGAAATTGTGAGCTGGGGTCCTGAGAGCCATAGCGACCTTGGTAAAGCCGAAACCTCATGAAGGACGACACAAATGAAAACACATGAAACCACGACCCCAGTAAGAGCCTTTGATCGCGCCTATATCAACGGCCAGTTCGTCACTCTCCATGGAACCCAGGTCGTCGATCTGGTGAACCCGACCGACAACAAGGTTATCGGCAAGGTCACCATGGCAGACGAAATCGACACCCGAAAAGCTATCGGTGCTGCGAAAGAGGCCTTCAACACCTTTTCGCAAAGTAGCAAACAATACCGGATGGAGCTCCTGCAGCGGCTGCACGACGCCGTGGCCAAGCGAATGGATCAACTCGTCGAAGCGACGGTCGTGGAATACGGCGCACCGCAAGACCGTGCGAGGGGCTCCAACAACCTCGCGGCGAACATTTTCCTGCACTTCAAGAAAGTCCTCGAAGATTTCGAGCTGGTCAAAACTGTCGGCACATCTAAGGTCGTGATGGAGCCGGCTGGCGTGGTGGGCATATTTACGCCGTGGAATTCGAGCGCCGGCTCGATCGCGATCAAGGTGGCGCCGGCGATCGCTGCCGGATGCACGGTCGTCATCAAGCCAAGCGAGATGAGCGCTATGCAAACGGAAGTGTTGATGGACGCCTTTCATGAGGCCGGGTTGCCTCCTGGCGTCATCAATGTCGTGACGGGCCTCGGCGAGGTCGTCGGGACGGAGTTGACGAAAAGTCCCGACATTCAGAAAATCGCTTTCACCGGTTCGACGCAGATCGGAAAACTGATCGCCAAGAATTCCCTGGACACGATGAAGCGCTTGACGCTGGAGCTCGGGGGCAAGTCGCCCAACATCATCCTGGACGACGCCGATCTCTCCACGGCGATCCCGATGGCCATCAACGCCTGCTACCTGAATAACGGGCAGGCCTGCATTGCGGCTTCGCGTCTGATCGTGCCGGAAGACCGACTCGACGAAGTGAAGCGATTGGCCAAGGCGGCCGTCGAAAAAATCAAAATGGGCGATCCGAGGGACAAGGACGTCACCCTCGGCCCATTGGCCAGCACAAAGCAGTACAAGCGCGTGCAGGAGTACATCAAGTCTGGAATCGAGGAAGGTGCGGCGCTCGTCATCGGCGGGGAAGGTCATCCCCAGGGACTTGAAGGTGGGAATTTCATCAAGCCCACCGTGTTCACCAACGTCACCCGCGAGATGCGTATCGCGAAGGAAGAAATCTTCGGACCGGTCCTGTCGATACTGACGTACAAGACGGAAGACGAGGCCATTGAAATCGCCAATGACACCGAATTCGGCCTCATCGCCTACGTAAGCTCGGCGGACCGGGAAAGGGCCGCCCGTGTGGCGCGCAAACTCGCCGCCGGCCGCGTCCTGATCAACACATTAAGTCACGATCCGTTTGCCCCCTTCGGTGGGTTCAAACAATCGGGGATCGGTCGGGAAGGCGGGATCTTCGGGCTGCAGGAGTTCCTGGAACCCAAAGCGATCATCGGCTAACCCGAGGAATATCCTGACAGCGCGATTTCTTCCAGACGAAATGCCAGCGAGAGAAAAAATGACCGTCCACGTGCCAGATCGTTTCAAAGCCGCGAACGCCTTTTGGATAGGGCTCGGTAAGATCGGACTTACGCCAGCAGCGGTGCTGAGCCAAGCCCGCTTGCCACTGACTGTTTACGATGGCAAGAAGAACCTCGTCACAACGGCGCAGTTCTTCGCACTCTGGCGTGCCGTGGGCGAGCTCTCCGGTGATCCGGCCGCGGGCCTGAAAATCGCCACCCAGATCGACGTTGGCAATCGGCCACCGTCAACTATGGCGGCCTATTACGCCCGTGACTACCAGGATGCCCTCACCCGCCTTGCTCGCTTCAAGCAACTGTGTTCGCCCGAGGAACTGCAAATCAAGGTGAGCAAGGACGAGTGCGTGATCGAGCCTGTGTGGCTCCACGCGCGGGAAGAAACGCCGCCCCTGCTGACAGACGCCGCCTTTGCCTCGTTCGTTGAACTTGGTCGCCGCGGCACAGGGCATTGGGTGACGGCGAAGAGGGTCGAGCTGAAGCGCAGCGCGGAGGCGACCGGCTTCCACGAAGCCTATTTCAAGGGCCCGATCACATTCGGAGCGCGACGGAATGCGCTCATCCTGCATGCGACCGATCTCAACCGGCCATTCCTTACCTACAACGCCGAGTTGCTTGAGATGTTGAATCCGCAGCTCGAACGCGCGCTTGAAGAGCGCCGTGCGCAAGGTTCGATCAGTGAGCAGGTGAAATGGATTCTCAAACGCCTGCTCGCGGGAAGCCGGCCGGAGATATCGACCGTGGCGCGCGAGCTCGGGTTGAGCGATCGGACCTTGCAGCGTCGAATTGTCGATAACGGCGCAACCTTCCGGCAGTTGCTTCTTGAGGCGCGGCAGGAACTGGCGCACGAGTACCTCAACCGGCCGGAGATGGATGTCACGGAAGTGGCATTTCTGCTCGGCTACGAGGATTCGAATTCTTTCTATCGAGCTTTCCGAACGTGGGAGGGGACGACACCCTCCCAGTTGAGGGCAGCGCTCCGACGATCTGAAACTAGGCAATAAGTGCAAGAGGATAGGCAGGAATTTATGAAAATCCGCACAGTCGGTAAAGCTTGCGGCAATACCTGTATCTCCAAGAACAACATCTGCCATATCGGACCTGGATGCGCGTGCGACTGATAAAAAAGACTACCGCCTGAGGTAGGTGACCCCTAACGCTCGGGGCGACGCTTTTCCCTGTCGCGACTCTCCGTGTTCATCACGCACCACTTTCTTGGCTTTCATGATTTCACTTCCAACATGCTAGTGACCTCGCTTTATACAAGTAGTTGTATAACTATACAAGTAACTGTATAGTGATCGGTGTGGAGGTCACACGTAAACCGCTGCAGTTTGTGGGTTCCAGCCACGATGATTTGAAGGCTTTCCCCGATGAAGCGCGTCGGGATGCCGGTTTCAATTTGGATTTTGTGCAGCGAGGCCTCGAACCAACGAACTGGAAGCCGATGAAAACTGTGGGTCCTGGAGTAAAAGAGATTCGCGTGCGGGACGCGACCGGGGCCTATCGCGTAATCTTTTTGGCCACACGTCCGGAAGCGGTTTATGTACTGCATTGCTTTCAAAAGAAAACTCAGAAGACTCGTAAGGCGGATATCGAGCTAGCTGCAAGTCGCTTCGCTCAGATAGGAGATTAGAATCATGCGCAAACGCAATATTCAACATACAACGCCTGCCAACCGCAGTGTGTTCTATGATCTGGGGTTCGATGAGGCCGAGGCGCGGGTTCTCGCCATGCGTGCCGACCTGATGGCCGCCCTGCGCGAACACATCAAAGGGCGGGGCTGGACGCAAAGTAAGGCCGCTAAGGAACTCGGCATCACTCAGCCCCGTGTATCAGCACTGATGAAAGGTGCTTGGCGGGATTTCAGCGCGGACATGTTGTTGGTGTTGGCTTCCCGAGTGGGATTGCAACCTACATTGAAGTTGGCCGCTTAATCAACTAAGGAGCTGGCCCGAGGGGCAAAAAGACTGCGCTTTCTTGTTAAGGTCTTCGCTAATCCCAGCGGTTTCGCCGCCGAAGTGGACGTTCTCGGACGTCCTCGAACCGTATTGGATGGTGGGCCGTGGGCGATTCGGACTGTTCCTACAGTGTTGGTACGCGTAAAGCTCACCTAAAAAATCCTCCACGCGTCATCACGCGAGTCTCCCTACATACGTGCCCCGACCGAGCATGGGATATGGAGGCCACCGATCGGATTACGAAATTACACGCAACGATTTCAGGCGCGAAAAGTCGCGGTCGTGAGTGACGAGTGCGTCGGCGTTGATAGCAAGGGCGGTGGCGGCTTGCACCGCATCGGGCAATTTGAGACGCAGA
>JBEKNN010000492.1:0-4538 GCA_049522755.1 Bryobacteraceae bacterium
GCGGCGCGTACGGCGCGCTTCGTTCTTACCGCGCGAGGCACGCACCTCGGCGGCGACGGTAATATCTTTTCTCACTGCATCTCTCCTTGGCGGGGGCGAAGTCCGTTGGGCTGGAGGGAGAAGCTGTGAAAAATTGCCGCGACTTGCGACATTGACAGACGAAAGCCTCTGTCCCACCTTTCACAGCTTCGCTCTGGCTTACCGTGGGTTCACTGGTCCCGCTATATAAGTCCCGCTATATAAACAATCCGCTGACCGAAGTTTCCTCGTGTATCGACCGTATGGCTTCCGCCAGCAACTTGGCGATCGACAGCGATTTGATCCGGCCCGATTTCCTGGTCTCTTCCGAAGGCGGAATCGAATTCGTTACCACTACTTCTTTCAACAGCGAAGCTTCAATGCGCGCTACCGCGCCCCCCGATAACACCGCGTGCGTGGCGCAGGCCGTTACGCTGGCCGCTCCCTTCTCGAGTAGCGCTTCGGCGCCTTTCACCAGCGTGCCTGCCGTATCGATGATGTCATCGACAATCATGCAGTGCCGGCCCTTCACTTCGCCTACTACATTCATCACTTCGGCGACGTTGGCTTCCTCACGCCGCTTATCGATAATCGCCAGCGGAGAATTCAGCCGCTTGGCGAAAGCGCGCGCGCGCTCCACGCCGCCGGCGTCTGGCGATACCACCGTAATATCGCTCAACTGCAACGTCCGGAGATACTCGATCATCACCGGGGCCGAAAACAGGTGGTCCACCGGAATATCGAAAAATCCCTGGATCTGCGCGGCGTGCAAATCGAGCGTAAGCACCCGATCGGCTCCGGCTGTTTCCAGGACCGCCGCCACCAACCGGGCGGAAATCGGCACGCGCGGCCGGTCTTTCCGGTCTTGCCGCGCGTACCCATAATAGGGTAGCACCGCGGTGATGCGCTTTGCCGAGGCGCGCTTGAGCGCGTCGAGAATGAGCAGCAGCTCCATCAGGTTGCGGTCCACCGGAGTGGAAGTGGGCTGGATGACGAAAACATCCTCGCCGCGCACGTTTTCCTGGATCTGAAGGTGAATCTCGCCATCGGAGAATTGGCGGATCTCGGCGTCCGCCAGAGGTTTATCGAGCCACTTGCAGATCTCCCGCGCGAGGGCGGGGTGAGCGTTTCCAGTGAAGATTTTGAGGCGGTCGTGATTCATCGAGCGTATCGGCTGCGGGGCGGCCATGTCCTTCCAACGATATGCTTATCGAGCGCCCGCCGCCACAGCGATTGGTAACGGACACGGTTTACCAGTGAGAATCCATACGGGGCTTCCGGCCCCTGGAACCCTTCAGCCGCACGGGCGGCCTGGGCGCGTTCCGCGAATAGACCAAACAAAGCCGATCCGCTGCCCGTCATCATGGCCGGCGAAGCGCCGGACCGGATCAGCTTTCTCTTAATAGCGCCAAGCCGTGGGTGCTGCTGGAAGACAACCGCTTCAAAATCGTTAGCACACGTACCGGGACACCCCTGCCCCCACACTTGAGACTGGAAACTTCCAATTTTATTTAGTTGTAACCCGGATGTCAAACTGGCCCCGAGAAGGCGATAGGCTTCGGCGGTGGAGACGTGGATGCCGGGACCGATCAGGACGCCATAACGGACGGGGGAATCGGGCAGCGGGAAGAGCTCGGTGCCGCGGCCGATGGCGGCGGCGCGGCCGCCGAGCAGGAAGAATGGTACGTCGCTGCCGAGCTGCTGCGCCATTTCGATAAGCTGCGCGAGTTCGATGACGCGGCCGGCGAGCACCGGCAGCGCGAGCAGGATAGCGGCGGCGTCCGAGGATCCACCGCCGAGGCCGGCGCCCATGGGAATGCGCTTGGTGAGGCGGATCTCGACGCGGCCAGTGGCGCGCATGGAATCCATGGCGAGCTGCGCGGCGCGCACGACGAGGTTATCGGGGATGGCGAGCGCGTCGTCGAGAGCGATGGCCGTGCGGCGCGCGGGCGTGAACGATAGATCGATAGAGTCGGCCAGGGAGATGGTTTGGAAGATGGTGCGCAGCTCGTGGTATCCGTCGGGACGCTTGCCGAGGACGCGCAGATCGAGATTGAGCTTGGCCAGGGCGCGGATGCGGACGTAGCGAGCGGGTGTGGTTAATTTAGGCTGCTGCATTGTTGTGGGGCGGACCCCCTGGTCCGCGGCCGACGCCCTCGTCGGCCTTTCGGCAATGACATGGAGCTGATTGGATGGCGAGCAAGCGGGTCCAGGGGGACCCGCGCGGACCAGGGGGTCCGCCCTACTTCTCTTTCTACTTCCTTTCACCCATCGCCCACAGGATTCCGCCCATAATGTGATTGTAGAGAATCGGATTTGCGTAGTCTTCTTTCTTGTGTCCCAAGGACGTATAAAACTGGCGGCTGCCATCCTGGCGTAAGGTCCAGGCGAGCGGCATCGCATCGCCCACCAAGCCCCGAGGATACTCGGCGCGCTGCGGATCGTCGAGCTTCGATGGATCGGTAACCAGCAGCGGGTGGAGATCCGGATTCATGAACCCTAAAAAGTAACACTCGTCTTCCCACTCGAACGTGGCGGGCATTCCCCTGGTGGCGGGATGGTTGGAGTCTTTCACGCGGATCGTGAACTTCTGCAGTTTCGGGTGGCGCAGGAATTTGCCGCCGATGATGGACCAGTAGTAAGGCCAGTTGCGCTCCGATCCGGAGGCGGAGTGAATGCCGGCGAAGCCGCCGCCGGCCTTGATGTAGCGCTGGAAGGCGTCGCGCTGCGCGTCGCTGGTGAAGGCCTCGTTGTTGCTGTTGGAAAAAACGATGGCCTTGTATGGCTTCAGTGTGGCGTCGGCGAAAACAACCGGGTCGTCGGTGGCGTCCACTGAGAAGGCATTCTCCGAACCCATTTTGCGAATGGCGGCGGTACTGCTGGCGATGTTGTCGTGCACGTAGCCCTGGCCGTTCCGCGTGTAGACCAGAATCCGGTTGCCGCCGGACTGGGCGGAAGCGGCGGTCAGAGAAACCTGCAGCGCGGTCCCCGCCAGGAAGCCGCGCCGCGTCACCGAGGGGATGGGTCGCTTTTGAGACATACTCAGAACGATAACCTTAGCGCAAAGCGGAGCTGGCGTTCATTGCTGGCCGACGTGATTTGCGTATAGCCATTGAGCGAATTGATGCTGCCGTTCGCATTGAACGTGGCGGAAGTCACGGTGGCGCCGGGTTGTCCAAACTGCGGAGTGTTCGTCAGGTTGAATGCTTCAGCGCGGAATTGCAGTTGGAACCGCTCCGTCACGCGGAAGTTGCGGAACAGGCTGGCATTCAAGTTGAACACGCCGGGGCCGAAAAGAATATCCCGTCCGCTGTTGCCGAAGCTGACGGTAGTGACGGGCGCAAACGCCGCCGGATTGAAATACGAACCGCCGTTGGCGCCAATTCCGTGCCCTCCCAGAATGGCTACCGTCGGCGCTACCTGCTCGGCGGTTTGCGTATTGCCCGGCGCATTCACGGAGCTACCAGAGGAGGCTACTGTGAAGGGCAAGCCGCTAAACCGGCTCAAAATGCCGTTCAATTGCCACCCGCTGGCGAGCGCAGCCGCCGCGCCGTGAGATGCCAGGGATTTTCCGCGGCCGAACGGCAGCGCGTAATTCCAATAGCCCTCGAAATTATGCGTGCGGTCGAAACCCGCCAGGGCATAGTTGCGGATGTACATCGGAACCCACGCCCAAGTGAGTCCGGAATCGTCGTTGTCCCCGTAGTCCATGGCCTTCGAAAACGTGTAGGACATCCCGAACAGCCCGGCCGCTCCGAGACGCCGCGTCAACTGAGTTTGCAGGGCGTTGTACTTGGCGTTATTGAACGGCGTGCTTTCCGTAATGGCGGTGGTCTGTCCGGTGATGGGGTAGTACTCCTGCCCGGCGACGCCGCCGCCCGGACCGGCCGCGTTGATATCGATGTCATCGGTGTGGCGGATGGCGAGCGAGCTCACGTAGGCGGCCTGGAGGGTGAAAATCCTAAAGTCGCGCTGCAGGGTCGCGTTGAACGATTCGATGTATCCGCGCCGGTAATTCGCAGGGTAAGTAGTGGTGGTGATGGTGGTCGGCAACGGGAAACTGCCCTGAGATACAACGGGGCCCACGATGGGCGGGATGCCGGTGGTGAGCGACCCGGCGGCCTGATAGGAGGTAGCGCCGCTAATCGATTCCGCGATAGTCGCCGGGTAAGCGTCGCGCATGGCGCGGTAGCTGTTCGGATCGACGCTTATGCCATAGCCCAGCCGGAGCACGGTTTTGTCATTGATACGATAGGCGATCCCGAGGCGCGGAGCCAGCGAGCCGTTGCCCACATTCACGCCGCAATCGCGCGGGTTGCCGGCGATCTCGCCGAGGCAGACGATTCCGGTGACAGGGTTATAAATGTCGGCTCCGAAGTTGTCGCGGGTGGCCAACGGATAGAGCTCGTAGCGGAGTCCGTAACTGAATCCGTAGCCGTAGCCGTATCCGAAACGGAATCGGTCTCGGACACTGTTTCGGAGTCCGTTTCTGCAGCGGCATCCGTACCGGAAATTGTTCC
>JBEKNN010000493.1:0-4507 GCA_049522755.1 Bryobacteraceae bacterium
ACAGGATAGAGGCGTTGGAGGCAATTCGTTTGCCTCCGGAGCAAAAGGTCGGTGGTTCGAATCCACTCGGGCGTACCAGATTCCAAGGAATCATATGCGCGGTTTTGTAGTGGCCGCAGCGTCGCCTTTAAACGCTCTTCCTACGCATACAAGATCCGCGGGCTTGAGCCGTAGTCGTCGCAGGAAAGGGTTTTGACTTCCTCGAATTCCAGTTGGCCCATCTTCGTTGTTCTGTCGGCGTTGACCGGTTGGGTCAGCCGTCCGCTTGAGAAGGTCCGCAACGACTACGTCGATCCCGCCACGTGCGCGACGTGTCATGCTGAGATCGCGAAAGAGTATCTCCAAACTGGCATGGGGCGCTCTTTTTACCGCCCGAACCCCCAGACTACCATTGAGGACTTCACCTCTCACAACACGCTGTATCACAAGGCTGGCAGTATCTCCTTCGTGCAGCACATGATTATGGACGATTTGTCGACTAAGAACGCCGGCGGCGTCACCTTCACGGAACCGCACGGGGCAACCTTCGCGGATGTCGACGGAGACGGCGTGCCGGATTTCATCGTGGGTAAACGCTACTGGTCGCACCTGGATGACTATTACGATGCGGATGCTCACGGGCCGCCGCTATTGTATTGGTACCGGGACGGTTCGGAATCCGAAGGCGCCCGGGGGGAGCCGAATTTGTTCCGGAGCTGATCCATAATCGTTCGGGGTCCGGTTCCGACGTGTTAGCTACAGACTTGCATGGGGACGGCGCGGTGGATACTGTCACCTCGACCGACAGAGGCACAATCATCTTTTGGGGCAAGCCGCGCGCCGGGTCTGTGAAGGCGACTGTCGTGCCTGCCCGCAGATCACGCTGAGGATTGCTGTAGGGCGCAGAAGCACCCGGTAAACCCGTTGCTCCCCACTTACCTTGTTGTTACAATCCGGTGCGGATACTATCTCCGCGGTTGAGGGTAAGAACACCATGCGTTCCAGCAAAGCTGCTGTGACTTTAATCGGTCTTGCGCTGCTCGGCGTCTATGCATGCTCGATGCCGGCGTACGGGCAAGCCGGGAAAATCGTGTTTCTCGCGGCGCCCAAAGATCACGGCGTGCCAGGCCGCCACGAGTACGAGAAAGACCTGAGAGTGCTCGCCTATTGCCTGGAGCACTCCACTAATCTCAAAGACGTTACTACCAAGGTCTATGTCGGGAAAGCGCCTGGCATCGACGAACTGAAAGACTCGGCGGCCATTGTAGTGGAAAGCGATGGCGACAGGTCTGCGAGCGAGCATCACCCCCTGTTCCCCGCCAATGCCACTACCGATCATGGCAAGTATTCTCCCGAAGCGGCGGGGTTTCTGAAGGACTTCGACGAACTGATGAAGAAGGGCGTCGGCCTGGTGGTGTTTCACTACGCGACCGAGATAGACAATGAGACCGCGCGCCAATACTACATGGATTGGGTGGGCGGCTATTACGCATCGGAACCGGGCGTGCGGAACAATCCCGTGGATACGTGGTCGATCACGCTGCAGAACGAAGGGCACCCGATTCTGCGCGGAGTGCACCCCTGGAGTTACAAAGAGGAGATCTTCACCAAGTTCCAGCTCCGTGAAGGTCCGCAGTTGACACCCTTGATCATCGCCACACCCGCCGCCGCCAACTTCGGACCGCGGATTGTCTCCTGGGCGTATCAGCGCAAAGAGGGCGGCCGCGGTTTCGTAATGGGCGGGATGGACATGCACGTTAATCTGCAGATCGAGGACAACCGCCGCCTGCTGCTGAACGGGATCATTTGGGCGGCGCGGATGGAAGTACCGGCAGGAGGCGTCGCATCCACTGTCTCGGATGATGTCATGAAATGAATTCAGCGCTTAGCATGCTTGGCGTAGCGCTGACTTGATTGTTACGAGCGCGACGGCGTATCGTGGCATCAACGATGAATGCGAACGAGGAATATCCGCGAGTGGCCGTGTTGGGCGCTGGCGCGGTGGGCAGTTTCTTCGGCGGTATGCTGGCGCGGGCCGGCGCGCCGGTGATGTTGATCGGGCGCGCGAGCCACGCCGAAGCCATCGCGGCGCACGGATTGATCATCGAGAGCTTCCGCTTCCCGAAGCCGGAGCGCGTCCGCGTCGAGGCAGCCACCGGCGCGGAGGCCGTCGGCGGCGCAGGGATCGTGCTGCTGTGCGTAAAGACTCTCGATACGGAATCGGCAGCGCGGGCCATCGCGCCGCATCTTGCCCCGGGCGCGGTGGTGGTGAGCATGCAGAACGGCGTGGATAACGTGGCGCGCATCCGCGCGGCGAGCGGCATTGACGCGCTGGGAGCCGCTGTCTACGTGGCCGCCGAAATGGTCGCGCCGGGCCGCGTGAGGCATACTGGCCGCGGCGACTTGATCGTGGGTCCGTTCCCGGGATCAGGCCACGATCCGGCGGCGATTGAGCGCGTGGCCCAGTGTTTCGCGCGCGCCGGCATGCAGTGCCGTTTAGCGGAGGACATTCGCGGATCGCTGTGGATAAAGATGCTCATGAACTGCGCCTACAACGCGATTTCAGCGCTGGGCCGCTCACGCTACGGCCGCATGACGGCGCACGCGGAGATCCGCGAGATCATGGGTCACGCGATCGAGGAAGCCGTGGCCGTAGCGCGCGCCGATGCCATTCCGCTGCCGATGGAGAACTTCGTCGAAACGGGATGGAAGCTGGCGGAAACCATGGGCAACGCTACTTCATCGACGGCGCAGGACCTGGCACGCGGCAAGAAGACCGAGATCGATTCGCTGAACGGATATATTGTGCGCCGCGGCGCCGCGTTGGGCATCCCCACGCCCGTAAATCAGACGCTGCATGGGTTGATCAAACTGCTGGAGGAAGCGGCGGGAGCCTGAGCGCGCCGGCCGATCGGCCCAGGGCACCTTGCCACATTGGCTGCGCCACATCGCTCAGGCTGGAAAGTCTCCGTGCCGGCGGAAATAGGCGACCAGACCGCCGGCTTCGATGATGGCTCGCATGATATACGGCAGCGGTTCGGCTGCGATGGCTTCAGCCGTGGTTTCGTTGTACACCTCGCCGCTGGCGATGCGGAGCCGGTCGCCTTCGCGGATGCGGCTGGTATCGCAGATCACCGGCAATAGACCGTTGTTGACAGCGTTGCGATAGTAAGTGCGCGCGAAACTGTGCGCCAGCACCGCGCGAATGCCGGCGCCCAACACTGCCGTCACCGCCACTTCCATGGCGGAACCGCAGCCGAAGTTCTTGCCGGCGACGATGGCGTCTTCCGCTTGAACGCCCGCGGCGAACTGGGGCGCGATCTCTTCGAAAAGGTACTGGCGGAGCACTTGCGGATCGAGGCTGTCGCGCTTGCGGCGCGAGGCGATGATGTAGTCGGTGTTGACGTCGTCGCCGAAAACGCGCGCGCGGATTCTCATGCGAGAAATTCCCGCGGATCGGCGACAACACCGCGTACGGCTGCGGCGGCGCAGCTTGCGGGCGACGCCAGATAGATGGAGGCGGCCCCGTTGCCCATGCGTCCCTTGAAATTGCGGTTGGCGGTGGAGATCACATTGACGTTGTCGCCGGGAATGGAGCCGCACGTGCCGCAGCAGGAACCGCAGCCAGGCGTGCCGATGACGGCTCCGAGCGCGATGAACTCCGCCAGCGTGCCATCGCGCGCCAGCGTTTCGAGAACCGTGCGCGACGCCGGAGCGACCACCAGTTGCACGCCGGGCGCAACGCCGCCGCCCGCTTTCAGCACGGCCAGCGCCTGGCGATAGTCGCGAACGCGTCCGCCGGTACACGTGCCCAGATAAACCATTTGCACAGGAGTGGCTGCGCTCTCGCGGATATCCATCACGCGGTCCACGCAATGCGGCAGCGCGATTTGCGGAGTCAGCCGGTCGAGATCCATCTCGACCTCGCGGCAGTAGCGGGCACCAGGATCGGGCGTTTGCGGATCGGCCATTTCCGGGTCGCTGGAGACGCCGTTGAGGTAGGCGAAAGTCTTCTCATCCGCGGCGAATATGCCGTTCTTGGCGCCCATTTCCACCGAGAGGTTGCTGAGCACCAGGCGGTCCTCGAGATCGAGCTCCATGGCGCCGGGGCTTTCTGGAAGCCCGCCGAATTCCAGTGCCTTATAGGCGGCGCCATCCGCGCCCAACTGTTTCGCCAGCGCCAGCGCGATGTCCTTGGGATACACGCCGGCCGGCAATCGGCCAGTGAGCGTGACGCGAATCGACTCCGGCACGCGCAGCCAGATCTTGCCGGAGATGAAAATAGCCGCGAGATCCGACGACCCGATGCCGGTGGCGAATGCGTTCAGCGCGCCGTACATTACCGCGTGGCTATCCGCGCCCACGGCGAGGCCGCCCGGAAGCGCGCGTCCGGTTTCCACGACCAGTTGATGGCCGATGCCTTCGCCCACATCCCAGAGCAGAATGCCGTGCGCCGCGGCGAAATGGCGCATGCGTTGATGAAGCTGCGCCGTGTGGCGGCTGGGCGCCGGCGCATAGTGATCCAGAG
>JBEKNN010000494.1:0-4499 GCA_049522755.1 Bryobacteraceae bacterium
TTCTACAGCCTGAGCGATGCGGGGCGCCGGTATGGCGGACCGGCTACTTCTTTTTCTTCTTGGCAGTCTCAGTCGGGACTCCGTAAACCCACACACTGAACAGGTTGGCCAGGGTCTTCGTACTGTTTTTGCCTTTGTCCGCTCCTTTTTTTTCGCCGGTGTGCGGATTGTCCCCACCTATGGCTGCGAACGCCTGCTGAAAATCCGGGCTGGTCGCCGCCTGACCCCAGTGCTCGCTTGTGTACAATCGCAACGCAACCCAAAAGGCGCTGTCTCCCACCAGGTCATGCACCAGTTCCAGGAAACATACTCCCTTGTGGGCGAGAATTTCGCCGCCCGCGTCCTGACGCGTCGTCCACTCGGTGGAGGAAAGCGGCCGATCCTTGCCCTGACTGCGCAGTAGATTGTAAATCTGCCGGGAGTGCTCGATCTCCTTTCCATAACTCTCCTTGCCGAGCCGCTGTCCCACGAACGCGTCCGCCAGATACGCGGAGACTCCCTCACTCAGCCAGAGATCCGACCAATCCTGCGAAGCGATCCCGAGTCCATACCACTGATGCGCCATCTGACTCGTCAGAAGCCACAGAGCGTCCGCTTGCTTTCCCAAGCCTTGCGCGCTTGATTCCGGTAAGAGCGTCAAACCCGCCGCCATGGCGCGAGTCTCGTCGCCGTGGGCGAAAACCTGCGTGTAGGTTTGGCCTGGATAGTGCTTGCCTGAGCGCTCGCCCAAAAACCGCATCGCGGCGGTGGTAGGCTCCATAACCTCCGCGCCCGCTCCCAAGACCCGCACCTTGACGCCGTCGGCTTCAGATGTGTTTTCGGAAAAGCGGCCGAGCGCGAATCCGAACCACGCGGGTCCGGTTGCGGAATCTAACTGCCAGTCTGTAATGCTTTGTCCCTCGCTGGCGCGAGTAGCAGTCAATTGACCGCTGGCTGCTACCTTGGCGTCTTGCGGAGCCGCAATGGTCAGATGCAGCGTGGCCCGCTCGCCGGAGCTTTCGTTGCACGCCATCCAATCGGTGGTAACAGAGGTGTAGATCTGATCGGGAAAGAATTTCAGCCCCGGCGCCGGTCCGGCTTGATACCGCACAGTGATCGTACGGTGCTCATCCGGACGGAGCGGATTCGTCAGTACAACCACCAGCGTGCTGCCTTTTCGCTCGAACCACAGCGAAGCCTGTCCTTCCAGCACGCTCGCGATCTGGAGCCCGCCCGCATCCAGTTCCAACGCGGAAATGGCAGTATCCGTCTGGCTGTGAAACCGGATTTTCACTTCCCCGTTCAGGCGTTGTTTCGCCAGGTCCGCCTGGATACTTACTTCGTAATTCTCCACTGTGTACGGGCGCGGCAGCGGAGCCGCCCCCAGAGGAATGATCCCACTGCAAATCAGGCCGCTCGCGGCGCGCAACAGCCAACCCGTCTTTTCCCCAGCTTGCCCGCGCATTCCTCGTTGAACCTCTGTCCTGATTCTAGCGGGTCGAGATTGGCCGGCTATTACTTCTTGTCGGCCTTCGGCTTGAGCACCAGATCCGGCAGCTTCATATCCTTGCCGATAGTGAATTCCCCGAGATTGATGATGGACGAATCATATCCTTTCATCGACGCCACAAGCACGCATGGGCCCGAGTAAGACGTAGCGCTGTCGCTGCTCATGGCCATCGCGCTGGTAGGCAGCGCCCGCGCGATATGGCTGAAGTCGTCACGCTCGGCTTTCAAATTGAAAACGCCCTTTTTGTCCGTGGTCACCATGCGCACCGGCTCCGCGCCCTTGCAGCTCATCTGAATATCCACGGAATGCCCCGGCGCTGAGCCATCCTCCATCTTCACCTGGCCGCGCAAGTAAACCGTATCGATAGCCGTCATTGGTAAAACGGACAAAACAGCCGCGCCGATCGCAAGAACGGACGCTCTCATTGTTTACACCTCGATCCACCTTCAGGTTACCTCCGAACGCGGCGACGCGGATTGGCTCAAACGAGCTACCGCTTTTCGACCCGCTCTTCTACCTGCTCTTCCACGCGTCCGTTCCACTTGCGATTCGTCCACTCGCGGGCAGCCTGGAATGCTATAGCCGCGTCCTCCTGGACCACCACCACCTCGCGGTAAGCCTCTAGTAACTCCGCAGACGGCGCCGCGATCTGTCTTACTCGAAGGATGCACGCGCGGGCATCCTTCGAGCGGCCCGAAAACAGCGCCACGCAGCCGCCGGTCAATGCCAGGAACACCTCCTCCGAATAAGCGGGCTGCAACCCGGGGCCGCCGGATCGCGCGATGCCCGCCGCCTTCCACAGCGCGGCGCGCGCCGCCGGCCGCGCTGCACGTAATCGGAGCCGGTCGAGAGCCTGCTTCCACAACCGCCCGAATACCGCCCGCCGCGCCACCGACCGCGCCACGAACTTCAGGTAATTTACTTCCAACATCGCTTCGAGCTGTTCCTCCGAGTAATAGCGCTGCGTGGTGGCGCGATGCCGGTGTTCCACTACCGCGCCGGCAACGAACACAGTCGGCCAGCCGCGTTGCCATGCCCGGTACCCCAAGTCCAGGTCTTCGACGTAGGCCGGCTCGTAGGCCTCATCCACACACCCCAGCGCGCGTAGCTTCGCCACGTCGTAGAGCGAGCATCCGCCGCTGCCGTAGAGCACATAGGTTCCGTCTTCGCCGGGCAGCGGTTCGTCGCATCGCACGGGGAAATCCTCGGGGCCGGTCTGTGCCATCACCGCCTTGCCAGTCTCCTCGCGACGGGCTCCCGCGGGAAACTTGATTTGCGCCGTGGCGCAAATCAGGCTTGGTACTTCGTCGAATTTCCGCCGCAGCGCGCGGAAGAATCCCGGTTCCACCAGCATGTCGTTATTCAGCAGACACACGTGACTGAAGCGCGCCACCGCGATTCCCCGGTTCACGGCGCGCGCAAACGATAGCGGGCCGCCCGATACCTCGACCCGCGCTTGCGGACACGCCGTTCGCAGCCACTCCGCTGTGCTGTCGTCCGAGCCGTTATCGACCACGATTACTTCGCTCGCGAATGGCTCCATCTCCCGCAGGATGGCCGGCATTTGCGCCGCCAGCAAATCGCGCCCATTGCGCGAAGGTATCACTACCGAAATCCCCGCCTCCGCTGGACGGACGGGCGATTCCGCTCTTGACGGGCGTCGGGGACGGAGCCATCCGGAGAGCCGGGCCAACCAGTAATGAAGGGTGACAGACACTTCTAAATGATGGCGCGCCAGTCGATTGCGTCGCGCCTCTCCCACCATTCCAGCGCCTGCATCGCGAACACGGTCGATACCGGGCTGATATGCGGTACGCACTCACCGGCCTTGCGTCCGAAGTAATACCCGCCGCCGGGCTCCTGAAACGCACGCACGCAGCCGGTCTCTGCGGCATCCGCGCCGGCTTCTCCCGCGCACAGACGGACGCGCAACAACTGCGCCAGAACGTCGCACCGCACGAAGTCCGGCGCGATCTCTTCCACGTAGTCACTCACCTGGCGGATACCTTGGGCGAGGGCGGCGGCGCATCGCGGATTGTCGGCGCCCGGCAGCAACCCTTCCAGAAAATAGAGGTAGGCATGCAGCCGGTCCATCACTTTATGAGGGTCCGTATGACCCGGCAGGAAGGCTTCGTGCGTCGCCAGGGCATTTTCCAGCGCCGCTTGATACCACCCCGCGAACCGCGCGTCGCCCGTGGCATCCGCCAATTCACGCCACGCCATCGCGGCCTTCAACTGATAACAGCCGGCGCTGCGCGACCATCGCAGCGCATCCATCTCCAACGGACGCTTATCGGGCAGAGATAGAATCGGCCAATACTGGCCATCGTCGCGAGCGAAGTCGCGCGCCATCGATTCGCCGACGGCCGCCGCCACGTCCAGTAACTCCTGTTCGCGCGTCACTCGCCACAGCGCCAACAGGCCCCGCACGATGATTCCGCAGTCGAAGAAGTAAGTGTACGCCGCCGGCTCCAGTTCAAAGGGCATGAGGCGATTCTGCGAGTCCCAGGCGACGCCGGTCAGGAAGCGGGCCGCGGCGCGCGCACGGTTGAGATACTCCTCGTCGGCTGAAGTGTTATGCAGAAACACGAACGCACTGAGCGCGTAGCCTGTAATCTCTGTCGATACACCCGCGTTGCGTTGCACATCGGCGCGATAATACCGCGCCACGCCGCCGTTGGGAAGCTGGATGCCGGAATGCGCCAGCCACTGCCCGGCGCGGCGAAGTTGCGAAGACAAACCGCTAGTGTAACTCAGCGCGCCATCCACACGCCCTCGCGTCTCCGCTTGCGACGTGGCGCCCGTTCTCAACGTGCAGCGTCCCCACTCATGGGGACGCGTCTTTACCCGCGCGAACCACCCGTCCCGAGAGTGGGGATGCGGCAGTGATTCCGTAAGGTAGGGAGGGCGCCAGCTCCCCGCCCCTTTGTTTACGGGGCTTCCCCTTCAAGTTCAGTTTGACTGAGTCTGGCTGGCATTCTTGCAAATCTTCGTTGGGGCTTGACTTGGT
>JBEKNN010000495.1:0-4480 GCA_049522755.1 Bryobacteraceae bacterium
GCGGCAGCAACAACCAGCCTTGCGCGAAGGAAAGCGCCAGCATCGCCGGCGCCAGCAGGATGCTGACCGGGAGGAAAACCCGCTTCAACGTATTGCGGTCGATCATCCGGCCGATGCTGAACTGGGTCAGCGCGCCGCACAGGGTCACCAGGAAAGCGGTGAGGCCGACCAGAGGCAGCAGCGTGGCGTTTCCGGCCTGCCTTTCCTGCAACAGCTTTGGCAGCAGCAGCGTAAAGGCGTTGAACACCAGCCCTGACGTCATCGCGATCAGCATCAGCACCAGCACTGCCCGGCGTACCAGATGGCCGGGGATCGGCGGGAACGGGCGGCGGTTCACCTGATGCATATGGGCCGGAACGAGCGGCGTGCGCATCCAGAGGAACCCGACAACGGCACAGAACAGACCGGGTGCTATGAAGGCGGCGCGCCAGCTGACGGCGCTGGCAAGAAAGGCAGTTACGACCGGCGCCAACGCGATGCCCAGATTGCCGAACACACCGTTCACGCCGATGGAGCGGCCGGGTTTGTCGCCAGCAGCCTCCACCAGCATGGTCGTTCCGATCGGGTGGTAGATCGAGGCGAACCCTCCCGCGAATGCCAGCGCGAGGGCCAGCATGGTGGGAGAATCAGCGAAACCGGGCGCCGATCAGACCGGCGGCGACACCCAGGAAGAACGCGGTCATCAGAATCTTGTGGCCGAAGCGCTGCGCCAGCCAGCCTTGCGGCAGCGAGAGCAGGCCGTAGCAGACGAACATGCCGGTGGCGAGGGCCAGGATCGGGCCATAGGACGAGCCGAACGGGCCGCTGGGAACCGCCATCGCCAGCGCGGCCGTCGGTAATATCACTAAGCTGTAATGCGTGATCGTGTGCGCGGTGTTGATGAAAACGATCTGTCGAAGAACTGGGCTCATGTTGGGTATTCCTTGTGCTTCTCGAAATGATTTGTCGGGAGATGCCGTCCTGCATTTACGCAGGATGCTGACGGAGCGGGGAGACTAGCTTTCGAGCCGTTCGTAAGTGTCCGCCCGGCCCGCGACCCAATATCCCGTTGCCCGGAGCCATTGCACCGGATGGCGTCTGGTGTTGATGATGTGGTCTCGCGCGGCGCGCGCGACCCTGGCCTCGGCCGCAATTCACACAAAACCTTCGCCTGGTGGCGGCTTGATCCTCTTCAGCGCATCCACCAACGGCTGCGGACTGGTTGCCTCGCCAGGAGGGCGATGGACCCAGACTGCCTGGTGATCTGCCCGCGTATTGAACAACTGCTCCTCGGCCGGACCGGTGACCGCCACGAGCGTGATGGCGCGAACGCCCTCCGCCATTCCTTCGACACGACGGCCGATGGACGGCAGAGCGGTTTCGTCACCGATGAGAAGCCACCAATTGAAATCGTCCGCAATCATGAACGAACCTCGGGGGCCGCTGATCTCTACGACATCTCCGACCTGAGCCTGCTCTGCCCAACGGATCGCCGGACCGGAAGAATGCAGCGCAATGTCAACGGTCAGCTTCTTGGCTTCGGCATCGAAGTGTCTCGGGGTGAAATGACGAGCGGCGAGATCGCCCCCTTCGCCCGGAACATATAGCTTGATGTGATCATCGGCGGATGGGTAGTGAAGTCCTCGAAGTCTTCGCCACCAAGGTCCATTCGCAGCATCCTCGGCGTGACATGCCGCTTTTCCAGTACTGCGAGCGTCCTACGGCGTGTGCGCCTGACGCGGTGGGTTCGCTGTTCCATATTTCTCTCTCCCGTTAGGTCGACTGGCGACCAAGGTGGCGGGTCGCCTAACTGGGCTTGGGGCAGGTTGAAACGAATGCCGTTCTTCCGGCCCATCGGCTCCTGTCCACAAGATATAGCGTTGCTTTTCCTGAGAGTTAGCGCTATAAAGACATTTAATGTCGCCATCCCGCCAAAAAGTGCTGATACCGGACAAAGCGCAGGCGCCCGTCGTCGGCGCCAGCAGTCATTGGCCGTCCCGAAGCGAGAAGGCGGAACACACCCACTTCCGACACCAGCTTATGTATTCGCAAAAGGGCGTGATACACGTCACCACCCCTACCGGAGCCTGGATACTTCCTCCGACAAAGTCAATCTGGATCAGCGGCGGCACCCCTCACGCCCTTCTCGTCAAGCGGCCTGTCGAACTCATCATTTTGTGGGTGGCTCGGGACGCGCCCGGCGCGCCGGATTGGACCGGCTGCAAGGTCGTAAGCGTCTCCCCGCTCATCCGTGAACTGCTCAGCGTCTGTTCGCAGCAGCCCTGGGACTACCCGCCTGGCTCTCGCTCTTCGCATCTCGCGCAGGTTCTTCTCGAACAACTCGAAGTGCACGAGCAGGCCCCACTGGAGCTGCCCGAGTTGACCGATCCAAGAGCCAAACGGGTCGCCGCCATGCTTAAAGCCGATCCGGCTGACCGAAGGCCGCTCGCCGAGTTAGCGTCGGCGGCAGGTGCCAGCCACAGGACGATCGAACGCCTTTTCGCTTCCGAAACTCGCATGTCTTCCGGCAGATGGCGTATACGGCATCGGATGATTACCGCACTGGAAAAGTTGGCGAACGGGGATACTGTCGGCAATGTTGCTTACGCGGTAGGTTATGAGTCGCCGTCAAGCTTTGTAGCGGCCTTCAGGGACGCGTTCGGCACGACGCCGACTTCTTACTTCGAGAATGTACGCAATCGGCGCAGCAGCAAACCGGTGCAGCGGGGCGGGAGTTCGAATGGCAGCAAAAGCTAGAGCTCAATCGTCCGGGTCCTGGAGCGAGAACTCCCGGGTTTGAGTGTTCGGCTTCACGTGTGGCTCCTCTTCGAACCGCGTGACGAGTGAACATGCCCTTTGAAGCGCCAAGTCGAAATCATCGACGCGGAAAAACAACAGGAGCCCGTTGCCGGGTGATGCGTAATCGGGGCTCATCAGTGAGGGATGAAGGAGAAGGCGCTCAAAACCCTCCAGCGAATCATCAGCCATTTTGATGAGGCATTTCGGGATTTGGGAGACGCCCCTGGGATGGCGCGCGTTAAGGCAAATCTCTTCGTCAATACATGGCAGGGTGCCGTAGTGCTCGCACGGGCTGGCGAAGGGCTGGAGCATATCGGCAGAGTCTTCCGCTATCTCAAAGAGATCGTCCCCTCTCTCCTGCTAATCCAGGAATGTTGGTCTCAGCTCGACTCGTCGTGGAGCTTAAGCTATTCGGAGAATGGCGCTCCAGCGACGAGGTCTGCGAAATTTGGAGGTGTGAACCCCTCAACGTATCGAATTCCACAATCCCGAAGAATGTTGTCAACCGCCGTCATCGGTTTCTGACGAACGACGTTGCAAAGGCATCCTTTAAATCCGTCCTTGAATGCCAGCCGAGGAAATGCGGTTAGGATCGCCTGCTGTTTCTCCCGCGAGATGCGATCAAGACCGGCGCCAAGGACATCCACCGCGATTCCTGAATGAGTCATCACTACTTCGGGCTCTTTGTGGAGAGCGAGTGTTGGGGTCGTGTGAAGTGCAATAGCGTCCCACACAAGCTGCGTCTGCTGAGCCGAGATCCCGCGTTCTTTCAAGAATTCGCGAGCCGCATTCGCGCCGTCTACCTCGAAGCGATTCTCCCCGTTGTACCGCTCGGTCAAACCGAGATCGTGCAGGATCGCTGCTACAGCTAAGAGCTCAGCGGCCGGCGCTATCGAGGCGCTCTCTGCAAGGACGATTCCGAACAACCAAGAGCGCATCACATGATTGAAAAGAAATGGCTCTAACAAACTCCGCGACAAGTCCATCGCGTCGTGCACCAGCGCCGTGTCGGGTACTTTGATCCCTGCGAAATTCATGTTCGTCCTTTCTCGCCTCTAGACCGTTGGGATATAGCCTGAAGTTCACTCGACCGCGGCATTGTTGAGCAGTCTTTCTACCTTCGAATCCAATTCCCGAGCGACCTTCAGGACATCCGGGTTTTCGTATGGGGACAGAAAGCTGGTCATCCTGTCGTAGGACAAATGCACGCCATCGTCCCGCTCATCAACGAGCACGGTCACAGGCGCATATGACCCCGCGTCCGGAACATGCTTGGCCATCTCCTTCATGACTAGAGGATTGCCGATCACTAGCCTGATGATCTTCGGTTCCGCGAGTCCTGTTTCCTTCCGAACAACGGCGCCGTGATCGAATTCCAAGAACAACATCAGACCCGATTCCCCCATGTTTCGGTTGATCACTTCCTCCAACTCGGCGAATGTGCCGGACGACTTAGAAGCGCTCGCGAACGCGGCCAGATCCAATTGCCCGATACTAGATTTCAAGGCGCATACCACCGACTCGAATGGTCTTGATGTTGTAAGACTGAAGCGCTCTACTTCGACTTTTATAACTGGTGACTTCGCTATTCTGAATTGGCCCACTTCGATGCTCTGATTTGGCCCCCCTGCACGAACAGAAACCGATTATCCTGTTTTGGGCCTTGCGGTCCAGAAAGGAGGCGGTTTGGACAGGAGGAAGA
>JBEKNN010000496.1:0-4454 GCA_049522755.1 Bryobacteraceae bacterium
GCGGCCACGGCGCCTCCACGGCCGCCTTGCGCGGCGGCGCCTCTCCCCTGAGCCGAAGCTAGGTGGGCCAGCAATAGGAAACCGATCAGGATGCGCATGGAGGAGATTTTATCTCAGTAGCGTCGGGCGGTCCCCTTGCCGGCTATCTTCAAATACTCAAGACCGGGCACGGGGACTGTCGGACGATGGGAAATAACCGCGACCATATCGTGAATACCCTGGGCGCGGCCGCGACCCGTGACGATCGGGTCGGCGCCTCTTCGGACCGCCTCCTGGCAGACGCCGTCCGAGACGCTTGCTTCGATCACGGCGTGTGGCGCGTCAATGAGTAGTCAACGGGGAATAGGATCTTCGAAATGGCAACATAGCTCTATCGAAACAACAGGTTCAAGACCCAAACCGGGTTCAAGAGCACCCTCATCCGTCCGCTTCCGGTACCGGATCGACCAGCTCATAACGTGCCCGGATGGCCTGCACAACACTCGACGGAGCGTCGGGCATGTCATCGGACCGGTAGTCATCCTCAACCTGCCGCACGGTCTTTGCCAGAGGATAGTCGCCGAAGACATCCGCGATCCAACGTGAAAAGTCGCGACGGCGCAAGTGGCCGTCCAGCGCCGCCGCCGGCGATTGCTCCACCACCGCGACGAACTCGCGCAGCGTTCGGGCCCGGCGTCCGGTGAGTGAGCCGTCGCGCCAGAATGCGAACGCGCGCCCATCCGGTACCGGCAGATCGAGATACTTGGTCAAGTGCCGGATGTGCGGCGTCAGGCGTGGCGCCAGCCGGATCCGGCGCACCTCGCCTTCCGCTTCCTCAGTGATCGGCAGCGCCACCGCTTCACCAAGGACGAGACTCTCGAATAGCTGCGCCCATTGGTCTTCATTCGTGATGCCCTGGCAGGAACGGCACAACGCATGTAGCGCGCGCACTTCCTGGGGATTGGATTCGCGCGTAACGATCACAGCCTGAGTGGCGGCCAATAGATCGCTGCGAAGCGTCGAAGCTCGATAGGTAACCAGTGTGTACCCGCCCTCTTCGAGGTCCAGCAGGTCCGGGACGCGCGGGCCGTCCAGAAAATAATGCGCTTCGTCGACGACGATCCGGTGCGGCAGCCCTGTATGGCGCCGCAGCGTTGCGAGCGCCGGCAGCACACTGTGCAGGTACTCAAGCTTCTCCCGGTGAGGCGTATGGGATAGGTCGATGACAATGCTCACGTCGGCATGGCGCAGTGCGCGCAACAGGTCCCGAGGGCGCGGTAGCGGATCCGCCCCGCCGAAGACAACCACGCCCGGAAGGGCCTCCAGCGAAGTGTAGTCGCCTTCGGGATCGAGTACGCAGAGACTATAGCCATACAGGATCAGTTGTTCGCACAGCAGCCCCGTCACCCAGGACTTCCCGGTCTTCGGGTCACCAGCCACAAGCAGGTTCCTGCCCCGGACGGCGAGCGCCAGCGGACTACCCTCGTCCGTATGCCCCAGCAGCAGACGGCGGCGCGTCTTCAACGGCGCTGGGATTTTGCGGCCCTTCGCGAGCGCACGGAGGTAGCCGGCCACAGCGGCCGGACCCTCACCGCGGAGAACGTGGTCGGCAGACGCCTTCAAGACCTCGCTGCCCCATTCGACCGCTACTCCCATCTCACACGCCTGGAGCAGCTCGTGGTCGTTCTCGGCATCGCCGATGGCTACGGTGTTATGCGGGGACAGGCGGAGGATCGTGAGCGCCTCACGCAAGCCAGTCGCCTTGCCGATGGCCTGCGGCAACACCATCACGCGGCTTCGGTTGAACGCGAGTGTGAGCGGCAGCTCGAGCCGCTGCAGGATCGCGAGAATTCGCTGAGCGGTATCCGCGTAGGCGTCGACAATCGATTGTCCGGCGGCAAATGGAATACCTTCACGCCGCAGCTCGTTCAGCAAAGCGGCCGGCGGAGGGTTGCCGACCACCCTGGAATATCCACTACCGGGAAACTCGATCACCGCGCCGTTCTCACCGACAACCGCGTCGACGAAATGCAGGTCGCCCGCAACCCGGCGCAAGTCCTCCAGAATGCGGCCTGTCACAAGCACCACGACGACCCCCTGCTCACGAACGTGGGCGATAGCCTCCCGCACCCCAGGATCGAGGACATCGTTGCGGGCGATGGTGCCGTCGAAATCGAGAGCAAAGCTTGCGAGCTTCATGACTTGTCTATTGTAGGTTGTGGATGCACCCGCTCTGCCACTCGGGCCAGCGGCAGGATGTGGATGCGGTCACAGCCGTCCCGGCAGCTTCCGGCTGCAAGCGGCGGTTTGTGACGGTTTTGTGACTGCGTCAAGTCACCCCGCTTATGAGCGAAATGCCCCGGTTGCGGTTCGGCGCCTCGGATGCAATTCTGGAACGGCAATTGCTCCATCGCTCGCGGAACGCCACATTCGTTCCGGAGGACAATCATGCAGAGTGCAGAGGCTGAGATCGATCGGATGCAGAAGGCGTACCTTGTCGCGGTTGACGAATGGATCGCCGCTATACGGGACGAAGAAGCCCTGGTTTCCGCGACCCCATCCCTGGCGGAAGTTGACCGCTGGGAGCAGGCCCATTTTCGCGAAGAGGAAGTTCGCAACAAGGCGAAAGCGGCGAAGAAAGGTTACGAGGCTGCGCTGCGATCCAAGTTCTTCGATTTTCACTGACGCGCGGCCCGCAAAATGCTCCGCTTCAAGCGTGCCAAGCCTTTCGACTCCGCAAATAAACGAAAGGCCAACTGGTGGCGGAAATCGACCCCGCCATGCCTCGGTTCGGAATCGCCTGGTGAATCCGCTCGTCGCGGCCTTCGCAGTTAAAGATGAAGCCGCGGCCGCCCGGTACGCGGCCCCTGGTTAGCCAGATCGCTCGCTACTCGCTGCGCGATGCGCGGTAGAGCGGGATGGTATCGTATGAGCATGAATGCCGGGCTGGCGCCGATCGAAGAGTATCTGGAGACCGACTACTCCCCGGATCGGGAGTTTGTAGACGGCACGGTAGTGGAGCGTCACCTGGGGGATCGATCGCACAGCTTAGCCCAGGGAAATGTGCATTATTCTTTGCGGAGCCGCTATCCGAAACTTTTCATCTGGGTGGAGCAGCGGGTGAGGACCACACGGAGTCGTTGCCGGATACCGGATGTCTGCGTCACGGCGCAAGATCCGCTTTCCGAAGTATTCGAAACGCCGCCGCTGGTCTGTATTGAGATTCTTTCCCGTCGCGACGAAATCAGCAACGTGCTCGAGAAACTCGAAGAGTACGCCGCCGCGGGCGTGCGCTATATCTGGGTCGTCGATCCGCGCCGCAAGAAGGCGTTCGCCTACGACGGCGCTCTGCGCGAGGTTACTTCCGCATTCGCCACAACCGAAGAACCCTTAGTGGAACTTCCACTCGACGACGTGTTTCTCGGCCTCTAACGCTACTGCACCGCGGTATAAAGCGTCTGCAGGTTGTTTGAGCTGCCCAGCACGAAGGTCAAGGGCACGGCATTACTGGCTGCAATGCTCGGGACGACCGCGTTGAACTGGTACACGCCGACAAGCCCCGGAGCCAGGCCGGAATAAGACAGGACGGCCTGCGCCGATCCAAAATTCATGGTAAGAGGCGTCGTCAATGAGTTCAACCCCGATACGATCTGGCCGGCTGGAATACCCGTATTCACGGGTCCGAACCCGACCCCGTACATCGTGATCGTTTCCCCCGGATTCGCGGGGCGCGACGTATAGCCGGAGACCGCGCCCGTTGGCAATACCCAGGTCCCGTCGGGCAACTGCGCGCCGACATACTGTTTGCCGCCCACCAGAAACATAGCCGGCGCCCACAATCCCGGCTCCGTCTCGCTGACCGTAATCGGATAGGCCGAGCTTTGGCCAGCGGTTGTCGCCACCACCAGCTGCTGCGAACCGGCGCCAACTCCCGAAGGTACTTGCGCATTCACCTGCCCCGGGCTAACGTAATCGATAAACGCGCTCAACCCGCCAATCGTAACAGTCGTATTGCCCAGCGCCGTGGGCGCATTCACTCCCGTGAACGAGTTATTCCAGTTGGCGGTCGTGTTTGCCAGGTTCGAGCCGTAGATCTCGATCCACGAGCCGGGCGCAATCGCCGAAAGCGCCCCGAACGAGCTGGCGCTGATCACTCCGCCGGAGTTGATCGCAGGCAGCGAACCGCTGGACGTCGATGGCGGAGCGTACTCGCGAATCACGTCGTTACCGTTATCGGCGATGTAGAGATTCCCCGCGGTGTCGAACGACAAACCCTGCGGAAAGTTCAACTGAGCCACGGTGGCCAGCCCTCCATCGCCCGAATAGCCCAGAGTACCCGTACCTGCCGCGGTGCTGATTGTTCCGTTGGGCGCAACCACGCGGATGCGGCTGTTCAGCGTGTCGGAAATATAAACGTTGCCCGCGGAGTCTACGGCCACGCCTTTGGGATGGTCCAGCTGCGCGTGTACCGCGGG
>JBEKNN010000497.1:0-4428 GCA_049522755.1 Bryobacteraceae bacterium
CTGGGACGGGGGGCCTGAAGCTGAGCGCCGCGATAAGCCTTCCGCAAGCCGTTCCCGGCCCTGTTATCGACCGCGGTGGCTAACTTATTGCGAATCAATCGCTTAAGAGTTTTGCGACAGAAACTAACTAACTATTTCGCAAACCGCAGCCGAAAGCCGTCATTTATTTTTGTGTACGGATTGGTTCCATCCGGGAGGCACGCCCGTGCCGCTTCGAGATCCTGATCCAATCGCCCTGGTAACGGGCAGTTCGCCACCCCGCCCTGCGTCCTGGCGGCACTATCGAGGCGGCTGCGAGGGCGGCGTCGAACCGCTTGCCAGGTCCCCCTTGAACTTCTGCGCCTCCCCGGGCTGCTTGAGCGCCTCGTAGATGGCGGCCAGGTCGTGACGGGCGCCTTGAATGAAACCTGACGAGGGGCTGGTCTGTTTCAGCAGGACTTCGTAGCCCGTCCGAGTCTGCTCCTCCGCTTCCCGGTAGCGCCGCTCCGTAAGCAGCGTCCTGCCGAGCTTGATCTCGGCCATCCCTGTATTAATGTTGTCGGCCGACAGGCTTCTGGTGAACCCTTGCACCACATCCCTGAAAATCCGTTCAGCCGGAGCGTAGCGCTTCTCCGCGAAGTACACGCTGGCAAGATTCCCCATCGCCACGGCGACCCGGTAGTCGTTGTCGCCGTAAGCGGAACGATAAATGTCAGCTACACGCTGGTCGTCGGTTTCCGCGGCCCTAAAATCCTTTCGATGGTTCGCTACGCTTCCCAGCAGGTTCAGAACATAGGCGACGTGGGGATGCATGTCTCCGTATACTCTCTGCTGTATGGCTAGAGCCTGTTTCAGCAAGTCGTCCGCCTCCCGATACTGCCCCTCATAGATCAGCGTCTGTGCAAGGGTCGTCATCTTCCTTGCCGTGTCGGGATGATCTTTGCCGTACCAGGCTTCGGCAATCCCGAGCGCCTGCCGTTCGTATCGCTCAGCTTCCGCGTAGTGGCCCCACATCTCCTGGATCTGCGCCAGGTTACCTAGATCGTCACTCACCTGTGGACGGCCATCGCCGTAGACCTGGCGGTCGATTGCCAGCGCGCGTCGATCTAAAGAGTCGGAGATGCCGTAGTGCCCCAGGTAGACATGCGCGTCGGCCAGCGCGCTGAGAGTCTTCGCAAGCTCCGGTGACGCAGCGCCTTCCGCCGATTGAAATGAAACCACCTGGTTGAGGATTTCGACTGCCTCCCCATACTTGCCGCTTTCCACCAGCACTTCGCCCAGCGCGAAGTTCGCCTTCGCAAGCAGCGGCTTGTTACGCGGCTCATGAGTGTTGACGATAGTCAGAGCTTCGCGCACCATCCGCCCGGCTTCATTCGACTGACCCTGGTCGGACCGCAGCAAGCCTAGAGTTATCAGGCTATCCGCCACCGCGGAGTAATCCGGTTTTGGCAGCGACTCCCGCTCCTTGAGTGACGACTTGAGTAGCGCGTCCGCCCGATCCAGCTTACCGAGTTTCTGATACATCGTCCCGAGAGTCCGATACAACTCCGCCTGCACCTGTGGTTCCCCGCTCAGGCTCTGCGCCTCCGGAACACCGCGGTCGATAAGGGTTACCACACGCAAATCGCCGGCCGGACCAGCCTGCTTGTCGTCTCCCGTAAACAGATTTAACATGAAGCGCTGAATACGCTCCGTGCGGGCGGCCTCAGCCAATGCAGTATTTCGCTCTTTCGCCAGACGCAAGGTGAAAAGAACCATCATGCCGGCGACAAGCGCAAATGCCAGAGAAGCCGCAAGAACGGCGCCTCGATTCCGGCTGACGAATTTGCTTATTCGGTAACGTCGAGTGTCCGGTTTTGCCTCCAGAGGCTCGCCTTTCCTATAGTGATCGATATCCCGAATCAGCGCCTCAACCGACCGGTACCGCTGCGTTGCGTCCTGGTGGGTTGCCTTGACGCACAGAACATCCAGCTCGCTCCATGCCGCACGGGAGATACCCGTACCCAGCCGCCTGGCCGCCACCGAAGGCTTTTCGGGATTACTCCGGGGTATGCTTTTCTCGGGCCCATCCGGCAAATGCTTCGATCTCTCGAACGGCAGCCTGCCAGTCAACATCTCATAGAGGATTACGCCGAGAGAGTACACATCGGTGTAAGTTCCGACAATTCCCTCGCTAGCCCACTCGGGCGCGGCGTAGTCCCGAGACATGAACCGCAGACCCGGCCTTGTCTCCTCCCCGGATTCATCTGGATGCTCCAATTCCCTGGCGATACCGAAGTCCAGCAGCCTCGGCGTTCCGTCCCCTTCCACCATAATGTTGGAGGGTTTCAGATCGCGATGAATGATTCCTTGTCCATGTAAGTATTGCACCGCCTCGCATACTGAACGAAAGAGGCGCAGCCGCTCTTCGACGGAGCGCGGACGCTGCCGGCAGTACTCGGTAAAGCCCACGCCTTCCACATACTCCATCACAAACCAGGGCGTTCCATCGCTGAGGGCGCCCGCGTCGTAGAGTCGCGCAATGTACGCGTGTTTGAGCTTCGCCAGAGTTCTGATTTCTTGGGCAAAGCGCGCCCGGCGGGCTGGCGATAGCTCCGCGTGGGGAAGAAACTTGATCGCTACCAGATTGCCGGCATCCATGCGTTCGGCGAGCCAGACAACCCCCATTCCGCCCTCACCCAGAATCCGCTTGAGCCGGTAAGGACCAAACTCTCGCGAGGGTGTGGGATCGAACGGCGCACCGACCAACTGATACGCCATTTCGGGCAGACCGCGATCCAGCAAAGACGCCGCGTTCCTGTCCGCCTCAAGCATGGCCAGTACGTCAGCCATCAGCCGTCCGTCGGCTCCGCAGGCGGATTCAAGTATGGACAGCCGGTCACACTCCGGGCGCGTTACAACTTCGTGAAATACGGATTGGATCTGGTCCCAGCGCGCACTGTCCATGTGGAGTCACTCCTTGTCAGGGCGAATCGCGCTCACAAGCCACGCCTTCGCGGCCCGCCAATCGCGCTCTACTACCGATTCGGAAACGTGCAGCAGGGCCGCCGTTTCGGAGACGCTCAATCCTCCGAAGAACCTGTATTCGACCACTTGCGCTTGCCGCGCATTCAGTCCGCCGAGCTTTCCGAGCGCCGTGTCCAGGGCCAGCAGTTCCACGTCGCAGGAAGCTATCCCCGCCGCGGTTGAACCCCCGGGCGTAATTGAGACCACTTCTCCGGCGCTTCTCTTCCGGGCGTTCCTCCGTCTGGCGGCATCCACCAGGACATGGCGCATCGCCTTGGCGGCTATCGCCTTGAAATGCGGAACCGATGTAGCGGCCAGATGTGGCGAGTCTTTCAGCTTGAGCCAAGCCTCATGGACCAGTGCGGTGGAGTTGAGAGTGAGGCTGCCATCGCATCGCCGGACGAACGATGCAAGTCGTCGCAATTCCTCATAGATAAGGCTGAAGACATCGTCCAGCACACGCCGTTCCTGGAGATGCAGAACATTTTCCTCAGCTTGATTCGGCATGACGGCTTTTCCCTCTGATTTGCGCAGTTATGAGTACACGGTCCGCGACCGCGATCGATAGCCGCGAACTAATGTCTGGAGCAGGCACGAGAAATTGGGACGATTTTACCAATTGGCGGCGTGGTCTGCAAGGCGTCCGGCGCTGCCAGCGCTGCCATATCCTTCCTTAGCAGCGCGCTTCCGAAATCGAAGATTTAAGGAGATTTATGAAGACAACAATCAACTGCTGGTCACACGCAATAAGCAGAATCTGGATGGTCACGGCCGGCGCCGCGGCGGTGCTTGCGCTCGCGGTTACCGCGGCCGCCCAGGATGCTCCAAAACCCCAGGAGCCGGAATACGCAAATTCCTTCTTTCTGCTGGATTCTGCGGGATACTGAAGCCGCTGGAGCGGCAGCCCGTAGGCGTAGGCGGTAAAGGCAGCGTGCTGGGATTGGGCTCAAGGGGAGTGTCTTACGAGATACAAAATGAACACTCGCCAATTCGGATCGAGGCAGGTGCGCCTCTTGAGATCGTTGTGAAACTGGAAAATCATGACGTGGATCCCGCGACGCTCGTGCTTCTGTATCCCCTGAGAATTGCGAAGGGAAAGCGTCAGTTGCTCATATCCGGCGCCGGCTTCATGTCTACGCACTTGCAGCGAGCTGGTTAAAGAGGTCTTCGGAATGGCTAACTCCGAGGTCGGCTTTGTTGTTCTGGGTGTATCGGAGGCGCCGGCGGCTTTTCTTGCGAGGGAGTGAGCGCTGAGCAAGCGCATCCGCGGCAACCTGACTTTGCGGCCCACCCGTCTGTAGCACGCCGCCAGAAGCCTAGAGCGTATTGTGAGTTAGTCAAGGTACGCGTCCGCCACGCTATTCGTAGCGGAGAGCAACCATCGGGTCGGTTGAGGCCGCACGGCGGGCTGGAATGAAGCAGGCGAGCGAGGCCGCGGCGATC
>JBEKNN010000498.1:0-4273 GCA_049522755.1 Bryobacteraceae bacterium
GGAATTGGAGATCGACGAGGAGATCGAGTTTCACCTCTCCGAAGAAGCCGGCGAACGCGCCGCCGCGGGGGTCGCCGCGGAACAGGCGCGACTCGCGGCCAGGAAAGACTTCGGCAGCGCCGCCCTGGTCCGCGAAAGTGTGCGGGAGGTCTGGGCCTGGGGATTCGCAGAGCGCCTGATCGAGGACGTTCGCTATGCGCTCAGGACCATGCGGCGTCAGCCCGGTTTCTCGACGGTCGCGGTGGCAACGCTCGCGCTCGGCATCGGAGCGACTACGGCCATCTTCAGTGTGGTGAACTCAGTTTTGCTGCGCCCGCTGCCGTTTCCTGGCGCCGATCGAATCGTCGCGCTGTTCGCCACCAGCCCGAAAAAGAATATCTACCGGGATACGACTTCCTTCCCGGATTTTTTGGACTGGCAAAAGCAGAGTCACGCGTTTGCCGCAGTCGCAGCCTATCGGCCGGACCCATTTAACATCACCGGCGACGGTGAGCCGGAGCCGATCGCGGGGTTGAGGGCATCCCATGAGCTGTTCCGCGTGCTCGGCGTCAGTCCAGCGATTGGCCGGGCATTCGACGGGAATGAGCAGCATGACAAGGCGCCGGTTGCAGTCATCGGCAACGGGTTGTGGACGCGGCGCTATGGAAGCGATCCACAGATCGTGGGCCGAACCATCCTGCTGGACGAGGTGAGTCACACGGTGGTTGGCGTGCTCCCGCCAGGCTTCCAATTCCCTCCCTATTACCAGACTGACGTGATCGTACCTGTCCCCGAGCGCGCCAGCCGCTCCACGGGGTACATCTTCGGAGTCGGCCGGCTGAAGGACGGCGTGCCAGTCTCCGCCGCACAACAGGAGCTTGGGGCTGTCGCCCTGCGGCTGGCGGAAACATTTCCCAAGACCAATCGGGACCGCGGGGTGAAGGTAGCGCTCCTACAGGATGACGCGGCGGGCCCCGTGCGCACACCACTCCTCGTATTGCTGGGGGCAGCGCTCTTCGTACTGCTGATCGGTTGCGGCAATGTGGCAAACCTGGTCCTGGCCAGAGGAATCGCGCGGCAGCAGGAGCTCGCGGTGCGGAGCGCGCTCGGCGCGTCGCGGGCGCGCCTGGTTCGTTCAGTTGCTAACCGAGAGCATCGCGCTTGCCGCCATTGCCGCGCTGCTTGGGTCGACGCTTGCGTATTGGGGAAGCCGGTTCCTGGCAGCTTCGCTGTCACAGCGTTTCCACCTGCCGCAGATCGCATTCGATTGGGCTTTGCTCGCCTTCGCCTTCTTCATCGCTGTAATGACTGGCGTGCTCAGCGGCTTTCCGCCGGCGCTGACGGTCTGGAGAGCGGGCCTGAGTGATTTGCTAAAGCAGGCCGGCCGAGGTCAGTCGGGCGGAGTGACTCAGACCCGGTTGGGTAATCTGCTGGTTATCTCTCAGACCGCGCTAACTGTGATTCTACTGATAGGCGCCGGTCTATTAGTAAAGAGCTTCGTCCGGATGCAGCAGATCGACATCGGGCTGAACTCACGCCAGGCACTTACCGCGAATCTGTTGCTATCCAAGCGCTATCTCGACCCGGCTCGCCGTGAGAGCTTCGTGCGAAGCCTATTGGAGTCGGTGGGCGGCGCGCCGGGCGTTCAGGAGGTCGCCATGCATACCGACCCGCCGTTTATGGGAGCAGGATCGCATGAGACATTCAAGGTGGAAGGCGTCGCCGATCCGAGCCCGGAGCACGGCTTCCCGGCGAGTTTCGACATGGTCAGCGGCGGCTTTTTTCGTGCTATGGATATTCCCATCGCTCGCGGGCGCGATTTCGATAAGCGGGACGACGCCAACAGCCCTCCGGTCGCGATTGTGAATGAGACCATGGCGCGGCAGTTCTGGCCAAACGGCGAAGCCGTCGGCAAGCGGTTGCAGTTCTACTATGACAAGGACCCGCAGCGCTGGCTGTCAATCGTCGGCGTCGCGCGTGACGTGCGGTATCTCGGGCGGCTCATCGCGCCCGTCCCGCAAGTCTTCGTGCCCAGCCAACAGAGCCCTTACGCCACGCTGCCTTACCCGCAAGCTCCATTCGTTTCGCTGGTGGTGCGCACGGCCGCCGACCCAGGACCCATGATGGCCGCCGTGCGTGAAAGAATCTGGGCCGTAGACAAGGATCAACCCATCGCAGACCTTCAGCCTATGGACCAGATCCTGCAGGAATCGGCGGCCGCGCCGCGGATGTACATGCTGCTTCTGGGAATCTTCTCGGCGATCGCACTGGCGATTGCCAGCGCGGGCATCTATGGTTTGAGCGCCTACGCCGTCGTGCGCCGGACCCGTGAAATGGGGATCCGGCTCGCATTGGGAGCGGCGCCGGGACAGATCGTCGTCCTGGTCTTGCGCCACGGGATGTTGTTGACCCGGATCGGCGGCGGATTGGGCGTCGCCGGAACGCTGGCGCTGACCAAGGTGATTGCAGGGTTCTTGTACGGAGTGACCGCCACGGATGCACCTACGTTCGTGGGTGTACTGCTGCTATTCGTGGCTCTGGCGTTCTTTCCGCGTACATTCCCGCACGCCGCGCAGCGACCATCGACCCTACCGTGGCGCTCCGCTGTGAGTGATCCCGGTTTGCATGTACCACTCAGCGCGTGCGGCCAGGCGCGAAGAACGGGAGACACTAGCACTAGCCAGGTTTCACCGGGGACACGTTTCACACATGTTTCCACATGTCTCACACCGCGCTTGGACTGCCGACGTTGTCTATGACATAATTGGGACAAGTCAGTTACCTAGAGGGTACGAAAATGAAGAATTCGGCCCGGCTTCTACTGTTTGGAGCGATCGCAACCGTTAATCTCACGGCCCAGATGGGCGGAACGCCCACCACCGGCAGCGGCGGACAAACCAGCGTTCAGGCCAATCCGAATCTGGGTTCCGGCGGCGGCGCCATGGGGGCCAATACTTCGCGGCCCATCTATATTTCCGGCAAAGTTGTCATCGAGGATGGTTCGCCGGTCCAGCCCAATTACAGCATCGAGAGAGTCTGCGGCGGGGTCCCCAAGACTGTCGCTTACGCCGATTCCAATGGGCGCTTCAGTTTTCAATGGAACGACCGCAGTATGATTGTCAGCGATGCTTCCGACGCCGGCTCTGGCGGCGCCCGGAATTCCAGCTCCGGCGGATTCGGTAGTTCCCAATCGGCCGGCGGCGCGAACACCCTGGCTGCCGATCCATTCGGGAACCGCATGATGAATTGCGCATTGCGGGCGAACGTAGCGGGCTTTACCTCGGATTCCATCGACCTGTTCAATCGCAAGAGCGCCGATAGTCCGGATGTTGGCTCCATCGTCCTCCACCGCATCGCGGGCGTCGAAGGATCGTCCATCAGCGTTACGTCGATGTTGGCCCCCAAGGACGCGAAGAAAGCCTATGAGCGCGGCCTGCAGTCTCTGTTGAAAGACAAGCCCAACGATGCCGCCAAGGATTTTGAAAAGGCGGTCGCCCTCTACCCCAACTACGCCGACGCGTGGGTGAGCCTGGGTAAAGTGCGCCTCGAACAGAAATCCATCGAGCCGGCGCACGCCGCTCTGAAGAAGGCTATGGAAGCCGATCCGAAGCTGGTCGCGCCGTACATCGAGCTCGGTCTCCTGGCCGCGACGGATGCCAACTGGCAGGAGTCCGGCAAATATCTGGATCGCGCCGTCGAGCTCGATCCGGTCGACTTTCCGCAAGCCTGGTACGCCGACGCTGTGGCCAACTACAACCTCAAGCAATACGACGCGGCGGAGAAAAGCGCGCGCGAGGCCGTGAAACTGGACCCGCGGCACGTCAACCCGCGGTCCGATTATCTGCTGGGACTCGTGCTCGCAGAGAAGCGGGATTACAAAGGCGCCGCCGCCGAGCTAACGGCATATATGAAACTCGCGCCCAATGCGCCGGATCTGGCGCAGGCGAAAGATCAGCTTGGACAAATCGAGAAGCTGATGAGTGCGACAAAGTAGCGCTGCGCCCGATTCCGCATGATACAGGTTCGCTGGCCGCGAGATTCAGTTCTTTGTGGGGCAGGCGCTTTCGCCTGTCAACCGATTGTCTCAGGGATTCTAAGAAAGCGGCTTCCAGCCAGAGCCCAAAATCACGCGGTCCGAGCGCTGGCAATTCTCGGCGTTTTTTTCGGTCTCGCCGCGAGCGCATCCGCGCAAGACAACACGGCGGACGCAAATGCGCTATTGGCGCGCGGCGTCCAGCTGATGGAATCGAAGCCTGCCGAGGCCGTGAAGTTGCTGCAGCAGGCGGTCCGCCTC
>JBEKNN010000499.1:0-4268 GCA_049522755.1 Bryobacteraceae bacterium
AAGTCAACTGCCGGCCCAGGACGCGGATGGAGCCCGAATCGGGATAGAAGATGTTGACGATCATGCGCATGGTGGTGGTTTTGCCGGAACCGTTGGGACCGATAAAGCCATAGACGGAGCCCTCGGGAACCGTTAGCGTGAGATTGTCGACGGCCGTGACGGAGCCGAAGGTCTTGGTGACTGACGCGATCTCGACGGCTGGCATGTGCAGGCAATGGTAGCATGTGCCGGAGTCTTCGACGCGGAGATGAGGCGGTGAGATTTAGGGTGTCAAGCTCGTGAGAAGACCGAACTGCGTTCACACGAGTGTGAACGCTGCACGCATTAGTGCGTGCGCCACGAAAGTATTTGCTACGATATCGTTCTGCGCCTCGGCATCCACACTTCCACATCCGGGTCACTCGAAGGCGCCGCGCTTACTGCCGCAGAGTTGGGCGCCAATACCTTGCAGATTTTTTCGGCCAGCCCGCGTATGTGGCGCGCGCGCGTTCCCGACCCGGAGCAGGTCCGCCGCATGCGCGCGGCGCGCGAGCGGTTCGATCTGAATCCGCTGGTGGTTCACGCCAACTACCTGATCAATCTCGCTTCGCAAGATCCGCCGATTCGTGCGAAATCGATCGATGGCTTTCGCGGCGAGATAGAGCGCGCGGCCGCTATCGGGGCCGAGTATCTGGTGGTGCATCCCGGCAGTTGCCGCGGCCAGTCGGTGGAAGCGGGCATCGCCGCGGTCGCGCTTGGGCTGCGCGATGCCGCCGCGGGTTTGCGCACGATGCAGGTGACGGTGCTTCTGGAGCACACCGCCGGATCGGGCGCCGCGCTCGGCAGCCGGTTCGAAGAGCTGCAGTCTATCCGCGAACTTGCGCGCGATCTTACTAACCTGCCGGTGGGTTATTGTTTCGACACATGCCATTTACTGGCCGCCGGTTTCGACATTGCGTCGTCCATTGGACTGCGAGAGACCATTCGCCATGCCGAACTTACGCTGGGTCTGGAAAACGTGCGTGTGATCCATGCCAACGATTCGAAGACGCCGCTCGGGTCGCGCGTCGACCGCCATGCCAACATAGGCGAAGGACACATCGGCCGGGAAGCTTTCCGCCGTATTCTTACTCAACCGAAGTTGCGTACTAAGCCATTCATTCTCGAGACTCCTATCGATGAACCTGGCGACGACCGGCGGAATCTGGACACACTGAAAGGGCTCGCGGAGCGCAACCGTACAACGGCCCGTCGCGTGTAAAGTCAGCGGTGGCCGCGGTGGATTAGCGGCCAGGAATGCGACTTATGCGTAGCCCGCCTGCCGTGCTCCCGCTGTTAGTCTCTCTGGGCGCTCTAACTGCCGCCGATGGACCGATTCGTCCGCGCTCTACCGATCCCGACGCCGCGTCCATTCGCGTCAGCGTCGATATGACTCTGGTACCGGTGACGGTGCTGGATGCGGCGGGCCGCAGCGTTATCGGCCTGGCGGCGGGAAACTTTCGCGTGATCGACGGATCCACACCGCGGCCCATCGCGTCCTTCAGCCTGGAGGATCAGCCTGTGAGCGTGGGGTTAGTCTTCGATTGCAGCGGCAGCATGAGAGAGAAATTTCTCACCGCGCGCACGGCTCCGGCTGAACTCTATAAACAACTCAACGAGGGAGACGAAAGCTTCCTGAGCACGGTATCCGATAGCTCAGTGTTACGCCAGGGGTTGACTTCGAACCTGGAAGACATACAGAACGCACTGATCTTCACACCCCCCATTGGATCCACCGCATTATTGGATGGCGTCTATCTCGGCCTGACGCAATTGAAGATGGCGCACAACCCTCGCAAAGCCGTGATCGTGGTTTCCGATGGCGGGGACAATAACAGCCGTCACACTGTGCACGAACTTACTAAGCTAGCGATGGAGTCAGACGCTCAGATCTTTACTATTGGCTTGCACGAGAATCCGCGCAGCGCGGAGGAACTGCACGGCCCCCAACTTATGGAGACATTGGCGCATGCAAGCGGCGGCGTGAGCTATGCCGTCTACGACATCAATCGGCTGCATGCCGCGATGGGACAAATCGGAGTCACGCTGCACAATCAATACGTGCTGGGATACTATCCGCCGCCGGATGCTCCCAGCGGAAAATACCGCAAGATCAGAGTCCAACTGTTGTTGCCATCAGGACTGCCGCCGCTGCGGATCTTCGCCCGGTCGGGCTACTATGCGCCCGAGAAATGAGACACGCCGCTGGTTGCGCTAACGCGGGCATCAGCGGGCTTGGCTTGCGGGCGAGGATTTCGCCGCGTCCCGCTTTCGCGGGACGACGGCGATGGCAAGCTAAAGCATACCCTACCCGTGCGAGCCGCTACGAGCTTTGCGCCGGGTGTTACCGGCCGCGCCGCCCAGCGCCGCGAGCAGATTCTCGCCGGAGGGCGACCCCAGGCCGGTACAGGCGTCCCACCCCGGGCCCGCTGAAAATGCGCCGTTCGAGCCTTCCGTGATGTCGTGGAATGCCTCCGTGGAAGTAGGGAGATCATAAAGAGTTGGCAGGAGGAATCCCAAGGGTTCGCCGAGCTTCTCATTGAGCAGCGCGATCAGGCCGCTCCACAGCGGCGCCACGGCGCTGGTGCCGCCGATCACCGTGGATTGCCCATCCACCAGCACCTGGTATCCCGTTTCCGGGTCGGCGTCCCCTGAGACGTCCGGCACGCCGCGCCCGTCGCCCGAAGGAGGCGTGATGCCGGCGCTCGCCTGAAAGGATGGCAGCGGAAACTGCACGCTGAAGCCGCCGCCCGTGGAGCCGCCTTTCGCGCCGTCGTTCCAAACCGTCTCGCTCGTGATCGCCCCATTGGCGGCCTGCAGACTGGTCCCCCCGCAGGCTAAAATGTGCGGGCTGGATGCCGGGAAATCCACATGGTTTTCCCCGTCAGTCACGCCGTCGCTCGAACCGTTGTCGCCGGCCGCCGCGCAGATGCTTACGCCCAGCATGGCCGCAGCCGTCGCCGCCGTATCGAAGGCCGTCATCGCCTGCGCCGTCCAGGTGGATTCCGGTCCACCCCAACTGGTGGAGATCACCGAGGGCTTGTTGGTGGCGTCGTGAATCGCGGTGGTGAGCATGTCCTGATAGCCGGCGGTGGTGTTGGGGGCAAAGTACACGACGATGCGCGCGCCCGGCGCCACAGATCCCGCGACCTCGATATCGAGCGCCACCTCGCCATCGGCGCTGTTCGCGGTGGTCGGGCTGTTCGTTCCCTTGTCCACCAATACCGCGATCACGGTGGGTTCTTTCACGCCGATCGAGGGGAAGTATTTCTGCAGATCGGTGGTACGAAAGCCGCCGCCGAGCTCCAGAAGGCCGATAGTCTGGCCCGTGCCATCGGCGTCCAGCGGAAACTGGTAGAACTGCGCGACCTGCCGCGGCGTATAGGAGACCGCGGCGGCCGCCTTGGTCTTCACGCGAAAATGCGGCTTCACGTGAGGCCGGTTATCGAGGCCGAGCACAGCCTCAAGGGAGCCTACCATTTCCTCCGGAACCTGTACGGAGCCGGTTCGCGCACGGTATCTGTGTCCCTCGAGTTCATAGCGATCGAATGAGACGCCGAAGGCCTTCGACATATCGGCCGCGGTTCCTTGCAGCTTGACCGTGCGGCGCTCAGGCGCGACTTCGGTCACGGTCAGGTTGTACTCTTTGGCGAGCGCCTTGACTTGATCGATGACGCGCGGATCTGCGCCGTGTTTGGCGGCGAATTCTTCCCGCGAAATTATGGCGTCGCCTTTCTGAGGCGCTTTCATGGGGGTTTTGGGTTTGAGGATTACGGAAACCTCGACGACTTCGTCGTTCGGCACATCGCCTACGCGCGTGCCGGCAGGACGCCGCTCGCTGCCCGGGAGCGACACTTTCTTACTGGCCATTTGGATTCCTCCTGCCCTGCATCAAAGGGCAACTGTAGTATAGTCGCGCCCGGCGGAGTGCGGCTGGAGTGCGTGTGCTGCTTCGCACATTACGTTGAGGTGGCTTGGCGCGAGAGTGAGGCGCGGAGGGAAGCGCGTTCACACGATTGTGAACGCTGCACGCAAGAGTGTTGCTCTGCCCCGCGGCGGGGCAAGGCAAGGTATGAAAGCACACGCTTCGCTTGGTGTTTTCGAGGGTGCGTGCGCCATGGCCTGCTAGCCTGGATTTTCGCGGCAAATAGCCAGCTAACATTTTGGGCGGTATCGGGGCGTGACGACTATCGAAATTGGATGTGCAGCGGTAGCCGTTGCCACCACGGAATGGGTGTGGATTTCTCGCT
>JBEKNN010000500.1:0-4207 GCA_049522755.1 Bryobacteraceae bacterium
ATCGGGCGAATCCGGCACCCCGCCATGCGCCGGCGATGCCGCCGACTGCTCCAGGCGGACAGCGCCGCGGGCGCGCCGGGCTTTCTTGAACATCTGTTCGGGATCGCGCAGCAAATCCGGATCGTCGAGGACCAGCAGTTCACCCGCATAAGTCATCTCGACGGCGCGGAGCGCCTGCTTCACCTCATATTGAAGACCTCCGGCGCCAAACCGCGCGTTGGTCTTGATCTCGGGCCGGCGAAACTGGCAGGCGATGCGCCCGTCCGGCAGATAAAGACAGACCGAGAGTTCGGCATAGCCCTCGTTGACCCGGTTGCCGAGCCGCATCCAGCCGCCGGCCCCGCTGCTGATATCGAAGCCGTTGCAATAGACGCTTTCGTTGAAATGCGGTTCCGCGCTCGGGGCATGCGGATATTCGTCGCTCGCGTGCAGCCGATACCCCATCATGTCCTCCCCGTTGAGCCCATCCGGCGGCTTGGCCGCTGGCATTGAGTCACATTCAGGGGGATCGCGCGGGTTTTTGCAAGCTTGGTCCCGGCCTGACCGGCCTGGTCGATCAAGCGGACAGAAACCAGATCGGCGTTTCAATATCGAAGCGCGGATCGATACCGCGGAGGCGACGCTCGACGCGGCCGAATCGCAACTCGATCGTGCGAAAACGAAGAACCGCACGGTACAGGTGGCGCCAACGCAGATTGGGTCTTGCCGCATGATTCGAGACTTCCGATTGGGCGCTTGAATCACATTCAAGCCGATGCCTTCAACCGGCAAAATCAGACAACCGGTGTTTCCGAGATTACCCCGTAACCAGACCCATCCCGGACATGCCAAATCGACGCCAATGACCCGGAACGGAAATGGCCGACCTGGTCTGCGCGACACGGCATTTAACTTTCAGCCTCCACTGTTTGGCACAAACTGCACATCACACCACCTCGGTCGCGGACTATTGTGTTTGGCATTCTCGCGTTTGGGGAGGCTAACCACGAACACAAGTTGATTTGGTTGCGCGATTTCTCCTCGGCGCGCTCCTGGCTTAGCCCACGGACAGATTTATTCATCCGATGACTCCGCAAAAGGAAGGGAAACGCGTCATGGGTAACAATTCGAAAAGCCCTGAGACTGGCGTGGAGACGGCCAACACAGGAATGAAACGCCGCGATCTGCTGTTAAGCGGCAGTTCTCTTGTCGCGGCTTCGGCGCTTTCGTCCTTCGGGCTGACAAGCCCGGCGCAGGCGCAGCAACCAGCCGGGCCGGCGGCCGCTGGTCAGCGGCCGAACATCGTCTTCATCATGGGCGATGACATCGGCTGGTTCAACGTCGGCGCCTACCACCAGGGCATGATGGCGAGCAGGACGCCGAATCTCGACAAGCTCGCCGCGGAGGGAATGCGTTTCACCGACTACTACGCGGAGGCGAGTTGCACGGCGGGCCGCGCCAACTTCATCACCGGCGAGTTGCCGATCCGCACCGGCCTTACAACCGTCGGCCAGGCAGGCTCCTCGATCGGCATGCCCGCGCAGGCGCCGACCATCGCGACAGCTCTGAAATCCATGGGATACGCCACGGGCCAGTTCGGCAAGAACCACCTCGGCGACCTCAACCAGTTCTTGCCGACCATGCACGGGTTCGATGAGTTTTACGGCTACCTCTATCACCTCGACGCGATGGAGGATCCGGCTCACCGCAACTACCCGCAGGCACTCAAGGACACTGTCGGTCCCCGCAATATGGTCCATTCATGGGCGACCGATCGCGACGATCCGACGGTGCAACCGCGCTGGGGCAAGATCGGCAAGCAGCGCATCGAGGATGCCGGGCCGCTTTATCCGAAGCGGATGGAGACGGTTGACGACGAGATTCTGCAAAACACATTCGCCTTCATCGACAAGGCGAAGCGGGACAACAAGCCGTTCTTCGTCTGGCTCAACCCCACGCGCATGCATGTCGTGACCCACCTCTCGGAGAAATACGAGAACATGCGCAACCCCGAGAACGGCTGGTCGGTTTCCGAGGGCGGGATGGCTCAATTGGACGACATCGTCGGTGCCGTCATGAAGAAGCTCAAGGACGAGGGTTTTGACGACAACACGATCGTCGTGTTTACAACCGACAACGGCGCGGAAAACTTCACCTGGCCGGATGGCGGCCAGACGCCGTTTGCCGGCGGCAAGGGAACGGCGCTGGAAGGTGGCTTCCGGGTGCCCTGCGTGCTTCGCTGGCCGGGCAAGGTGCCCGCCGGCAAGGTCGAGAACGGCATTATGTCCGGGCTCGACTGGTTCCCGACCTTCGTGGCGGCCGCGGGCAATCCGAATATCGCCGAGGAGTTGAAGAAGGGAAAACAGCTCGGAGACGTGAGCTACAAGGTCTACCTCGATGGCTACAATCAGATGGACCTGATTACCGGAAAAGCTCCGTCGGCTCGCCACCAGATTTTCTATTTCACCGAGGGCACACTGAGCGCGGTGCGTATCGACGACTTCAAGTATCGTTTCACAGACCAGCCGGGTGGCTGGCTCGGCGGCACGGTCAAGGTCGATTGGCCATTCCTTACCAATCTCCGCCTTGATCCCTTCGAACGCACGAACTTACCCAATGGCGACAAGGGATCGTTGGCCTTCTACAACTGGTTTGCCTACGAGTTCTGGCGGTTCCAGTTCGTGCAGCAGGAGGTTGGCAACCTCGCCCAGACCGCGATCGAGTTTCCACCAATGCAAAAGGGCGCAAGCTTCAACCTGGAAGCCGTCAAGGAGCAGATCGAGAAAGCCATCCAGTCGCATGCTGGCAAGTAGAACACGCGGTGAGCGGGCGCCACCAGCCCCGGGGGCGCCCATCCATGTAGCAACTTGGCGACGACCAAAGCTCGCATTTCCACTCCTGTGAAGGGTTTCGGATGACGGCCCATCGGGACGATTAGGCTTTGCACCGGGGCCGTCGTCCGAAACCCTTCACAATCGCGGAACTCCCCGTGCGGGCGAACGATTGGAATTCACAAAACAACGGGGACTTCCACATAATACCATCGCAACCAAATCTCGTTTCTCTGAAAAACCTTCCGGGAATATTTGAAGCAAACCGGGGTTGACAGTGTCAGCTGGATCATGGGGCTCCATCGCGCAGGAATGCAGGAGGTTTGCATGGCTAACTGGATGATCATCAGGTTCGCGGCGCTGGCAACGTTTTCGCTGGCGCTCGTTGCTGCGCCCTCGTTTACTCCGGCCTTCGCGGCGGGAGGGGGAGGCGGTGGCGTCGGTGGAGTGGAGGAATCTCCTCCTCCTGCTTCGCGCACCAAGGCCACCCATAGCCAGCGGGCCAAAAAGGCCAGCAAGCACTCCAGCATCGACGATCCTGCTTTTGCTCAGGGGTATCGCGCGGCCTATTCGACGATCTATGACCGCCACGACTATGCTGCCGCGATCGAGCAGCTTCAGGCGCTCGGCCACGACGATCACCCGAACGTGGCCAACCTGATCGGTTACTCCTATCGCAAGCTCGGCGACTACAAGCTCTCGCAAGTCTGGTACGAGCGGGCACTGAAAGCGGATCCGAACCACGTGTTGACCTGGAATTATTACGGTCTGTGGCAGATCGAGCAGGGCAACCGCGAGCAGGCGGAATATCATCTCAGCCGGATCGCCGCGATCTGCGGAACCGACTGCGCGGAGTATCGGTCTTTGGCGGACGCGCTGGAAAAGCCGCCCGGCACAAGTCTCGTTTACTGAGCATAACGGCAACGCCGTTCAGCGAGCGCATCCGCGGGCGCCAAGGGCCATGTCTGAGTGGCACTTTTTCGGACATGGGGCCATGTCCGGCCGAAGTCCGTTATGTGCACCGGAGCGAACGTCCGTCGTCCGCTCCAAATTTATGCGTTCACACCCCGGTTTCCTTTGGATCGTGGATGGCGGGCAGAGAAAAAATTCTCCCGTGGATTCAATCTGATTTGGGTCGTCCAGTCCTCTTCGCAAAAATATTCCGGTTCCCATTTGACCCAAATCACTTCTATATCGCCCGCCATCCCGGCCCACACAAAGGGGCGTTTCGCGATCGTCACGAACGTTAGGCTGGGATGCGATGGACGCGGGTGGCGTTGCTGACGAGAGCGCTCATCCGCGGACGGCGAAGCCGTGTGGTCCTGACGCCCCGACGCTGGCGTCAAGTTGGTGAAAGCGATTTCACCGGCGATGGTGGCAACAAAGCCCGGTCACCA
>JBEKNN010000501.1:0-4191 GCA_049522755.1 Bryobacteraceae bacterium
TTCAATGCTATCCACTTTGATCACCTGGCCGTCGCGCGTACCGGTGATCTTGGCATTCACCGGACCCGCCGCGACGGTGGGGTCGGTGGAACGGTCGGCTCGGTTCTTGAGGGCCAGGATGGCTTGCTGGTTGCCCGTGTCGTCCAGCCGATAGGTTTTGCCTGAGACTTGCAGGGCGAACGTTGTGGTAGTGCCGTTCGCCTGACATCCGGAGACATCCTTCTTCTGGTCGAGGCACGTGGTGTCAAGCAGATTTCCGGTCAAGTTTTCGGCGAGTGCTAAGGTGGCGAAAATCGCCGCCGTGGCCGCGATGGTAAATACTTTTCGCATGTTTCTCTTCCTTTCAGATTCGAAAATGTCGAATATGGCGCGTGGTACCGGACAGTGCATGTCGGACGCCAGACTTGCAGTATGAGGCGCTTGCGGCGGCGCCGGTTCCACACCACTGGCGGGCGGGTATGGCATGTAGGAAAAAATGCCAAGTGCTACGTGTAAACACGAGGCGTCTTAAGGGTGCGGGTGAACACAGACTCCGCCAATGTATACCACGCGCGCCGGCTCGCGGCCGAAGAAATAGGGTAGCTCGCGGTAATCCCCACAATCGTGGATAACGAAATCGGCCAGCTTGCCGGGCTCCAGCGAGCCGATTTCGGCGCCGCGGCGGAGACTGTAGGCGGCGTTGATAGTGGCCGCGGAGATGGCTTCCGCCGGCGTCATTTTCATATGCGTGCAGGCTAGTGAAAGCGCCATGGGCATGGAGGCTGTGGGCGATGAGCCGGGGTTGAAATCCGTAGCCAGAGCCACTGGCAGGCCAAGCGAAATCATCTGCCGCGCAGCGGGATAGTGGGCGGAGCCAAGATTGTATACGGACGCGGGCAGCAATACCGGCTGCACGTTGGCTGCATGGAGCGCCTTCAACCCATCGACTGTGGTGGCTTCCAGATGATCGGCCGTGGCGGCGCCGAGCTCGGCGGCGAGAAGCGCGCCGGCATCGGGAGTGAATTGGTCGGCGTGCAGGCGCAGGCCGAGGCCCAGATCGCGGGCGGCCCGCAAGACAGTGCGCGCCCGATCGGGTGGAAACACGTTGGGCTCGCAGAATACATCGCAGTATTCCGCCAGGCCTTCCGATACCACGCGGGGCAGCATTTCGTGGATCACGATGGCCACATAATCATCGATGCGGCCGCGGTACTCATCGGGGATTTCGTGCGCGCCAAGGAACGTGGGAACGTAGCGCAGGCGCCGCTTCGCTGCTAGTTGGCGAATGACGCGGAGAATCTTCAGCTCGGCTTCGAGCGACAAACCATAGCCGGATTTCGCTTCGATGGTGGTGGTTCCGCCGCGCAGGAACCATTCGGCGTAGCGGCTGGCGGCTTCGAGCAACTCGGCTTCGCCGGCCTGGCGCGTGCGGCGAACGGTGGAGCGAATGCCGCCGCCGCGCGCAGCGATCTGAGCGTAAGTGGCGCCCTCGGCGCGCTGCTCGTATTCGTCGGCGCGCGTGCCGGCGAAGACCGGGTGCGTGTGGGCGTCGACAAAACCGGGGAGGACGATGCGGCCGGCGGCGTCCACGATTTCGGCATCGCTGGGGATTTCGATTTCGGAGCGGCGGGCTACGGATTCGATGCGGCCGCCGCGGACGACCATGGCGCCGTCTTCGACGATGGCGAGGTGGCGCATTTCGGGGCCGATGCGCGGGCGCGCGGGACCGGCCAGGGTGACGATTTGGGGCGCGTTGACGACGGCCAGGCAGTTAGGCATGCGGTTCCAGGTTAGCGCGCTGGACGAGGCCGCACCGGTGATGCGGTTAGCGAAGAGCGCCGGCTGAAACCCGGCGGCTATTGGATCGCGATATAGAGAGTCTGCGTGCTCTTCACACCAGATTGGGAGAACGATATCGGCTCAGCGCTATTCGCAGTCAAACCCGCGGGCACGACAACATTGAACTGATAAAGCCCGGTAAACGATGGCGCCAACCCGGAATAGTTGAGCGTCGCTTGGGTGCTCCCAAAAGAGAACTGCACTGGCGTGACCAGCGAATTTGCTGCCGTAACGATTGTCCCGGCCGTGAAGCCGCCCGTCACAGGCCCGAAGCCCACGCCATAAATGGTGAGAACGTCGCCCGGTTGCGCGGGCCGTGAGGGAACGCCGGGAATAGCGTTCAGGGGGAGCGCAAAGGTCTGCCCGTCCGAGAATAACGCCCCGACATATTGCTTTCCGTTGACCGTAAACGTTGGAGGAGCAAGGATACCGGGTTGGGTTGCGTTCACGTAAATCGGATAGTCGTCGCTGGCGCCATTCGCGTTCGTCAAGGTGATGAACGTCGGCCCAATAGGCGCGGTGGAGGGCACCAGCGCATTTACCTGGCTTGCGCTGACGAAATCTACGAAAGCCGCCGCCGCCCCACCCACCGAAACGCTCACACCGCCCAACGACGTCGGAGCTACTCCATTGGTGAATTGCGAAAGCGCCCATTGCTGCGGCGATTGCGGAAACAGATTGTCGCCGTATATCTCGATCCAGGAGCCGGGCGCGATGGTGGGGAATCCTCCAAACGCCGAAGCGCTGACGATTCCACCGGGCGTGAGAACGGGCGGCGCGGCGGGCGCGGAAAGGGTAAAGCCGATATCGTCGGCCAGGGAATCCGAAGAAGGAAAACTCACGTCGATTCTCACGCGGCGCGTGCCGGACGGCAGTATCCCGGTGTGCTCCGTCTCGATGAGGCTATAACCGGCGAACGAGCCGGAAGTCAGTTGGGCGCTGGGCGCGAGTTGCTTGCCGGTCCAATCGAAAAAGAGATACGTCAGGCTGGCGGCCGATGCTCCCGACGACCCTCCGAGCCACCCCGAAACCACATACGTCACCTGCCCCGAATCGATGGCCGTCGCGGCCGCGGAAACGTCGATATCCTGATAAAGATCCGCGGTGTCCACCCACCCGCAGAAAAGGCTGGTCCCGCGGTCCGCCGGGCCGGGAGACTGCGTCGAAATGAACCCTGTCCCTCCGTAGGGCGCCACCGATCCGGCTATTTGGTTGGTCGACCATCCGGGAACATAGAGGGCCGCGGCGGGCAGCGCCGCATTGGGTCCGAGTTCGGCCCCTGGGTTCACTACCAGGTTCGTGCCCAGCGCCGGCGATGACCCGGCTTGCGTCAGCTTAAGCGACAAGCTGTCGGCGACGCCGGTATCGTAGTTTCCATCCTGCAAGGTCAAACTGACTGTGATCTGCACCGTACCCACCGGCACCAGGCCGATCTGCTGCTGAAAGAACATGCCGACGTCTCCGCCGGCGAAGGGAAACATGAGCGGACCGACGGTGGTTGTGCTGAATGTTTGTCCGCTGCCGTTCTGGAAGGCGACGGCCATTTGAGTTCCGGTGGATACGCCTCCCGCGCTACCCATATACGCGGATGCAATGAATTCCGCGTTACCGGCGTTGATCAAAGAGGACGCCGATGATACGTTGATGACTTGGGACATCACCGACGGAAGGGATGGGAAAGCGGCCGCGAAATATTGAAAGCCGTGATCCGGCGGAGCGGGATCGGTAAGCTGTGGGTAGCCATTCGTCGGCTGTTGCGCCGCGGTGCTGGTAAAGTTGTAAGGCAATACGGTAGGTTTTCCCGATTGAACGGTCCAACCCGGAATGCTCGCCACCGCCGTCACCACTCCGGAGCCTGCCGGACCGGCCTCGGCGTTCCCATTCACTATCAGATTCGTATTTAAGATACTCGTCTGCGCTCCCGATGGTCCAGTGCAAATGACCAGGGCTGCCGCGCCCAGAAGCAGGCGGGCTCCAATCGCGCGCATGACGCCCGATCCCTGCCGCCCGGCGGCTCGGCGTGCAGCGGATCCTTCCGAAAAAGCGGATTGTAAAATCTCTGTCACGGTTTCAATGCCTCCCTTTCTCTCTTCTGCGTGAAATACCGCGTTTCGCGCCAAAACGTAGATTGGGGCGTGGATATAATCGATTAGCGTCCCGGGTGAGGCAGACGCCACGACGGTGGGCTTGTGCGTCTGATATCCGGCAGCAGGCGGATTCACAATCCGCCGCAGATTGACAATCTTCCCCACAAGCAAAGCGCCCGCGTGCCGCGATTCCATACGGGAGAGGAACTTTTTTTCACGCCGCGGTTCGTGGCAGACTGATAGTCGCACAGGTAGTGGAAGTAGGCCGATTCCTCAGTGGTGCTGC
>JBEKNN010000502.1:0-4165 GCA_049522755.1 Bryobacteraceae bacterium
TCTACGAGGCGCTCGAGGTCGTGTGCAAGGGTCCGGAGGTGGCACTGCCGGCGGGGATTTCGTTTGCAGATAAAGGCGGCAAGGTTCGGCATGAGGTCCGGGTTCGATGGTGGCAGGAGGATTTGTCGACGTATCGCACGGCGGCGATAGGGCCGCCCGACGATATGGCGATGATTCCGGATGTGGCTTTGCCTGAGGAATGGAAGGCGCATCCGTACTCGGGACCGCCGGTGCTGTTTGGGCATTACTGGTTTACGGGGAAGCCCGAAGTCATATCGCCGCGGTTTGCGTGTCTGGATTACAGCGTCGCCAGCGGTGGGCCGTTGGTAGCATATCGGTGGGATGGGGAATCGGAATTGTCGTCGGACAAGTTGGCGTGGATGTAAGTAGGAGGGTGGTAGCGGCTGCGGGGACCTGACCCGGAGTCGTTGGCGGCCTTCATCGTTTCGCTGGCGCCAGTGACGCCAAGAGAAGCGCGCTGCAGAGGGGAGTTGCGTAGGCCAAACATTTGGCAACTAGTCTCCAACAAAACGACAAGTGAAAGTGTGCCCCGCCGCCCTAGCGTCGGCAGAAATTGCGTCAGCGATTCTAATGGCGCCCTCCCGAGTGGGAATTGAGATGAGTACTCCACCATTGTTGTGCACTTCGAACATCTTAAGTATTGCCTCTCGTTCGGATAGCGCAAGGTGGGCCCTCAATGTCGAGACGACAAACTCCATGGGCGTCGTTTTATCGTTCAGAATCTCAATGCCGTAAATGAATCCGTCGGGCCGGAAGCGCGGCAGGTGCAGGAGCCTAGTCTCTGGTGGAAAAACTGGTGCTTCGTCAACAGACTTCACTGAAAAAGGGGCATCGGGTGAGGGCGACCAAGGAAGGCATGAAGAAACAACCCCCAGAGCACTGCGCCATCGGTGGCGCGCCCGGACCGGCGACCTCGACTAGGAATCACGTTGAACACGAAGAGAGCGACATTCACTAATGTGAATGTGTTGATGATGGCTCTTCCGAAATTGTTCGAAGGCGTTCCATACATGTGCACGTAAGCGATCGACATTAGTAGGGTTGCGGCCTGGGCCAGCAATCCGGCGGAGAATACAAAGAATCCTTTCCAAATGCCGTTTGGCCGCTCGATACGGCAGAAGCCTCCGAACCCGGATATGTTTACGGCGTAGACCTTCATATGCAGGGCCACCGCGGCGAGCAGGTGCCCGCACTCATGAACTGCAACAAGAATGCTGTAAGCGACGCAGTAATAGATCCACTTTTCTGGATCTAGGCCTCCCAGGCCCGCCACAAGTAGGCCGCCCGCAGGCAGAGACCAATGAACGTACACTGAGGTGCCGCCGACGACGGCGATCCTCAGCCAGCCTTTCGAGTTTGTGTCAATTAGCGCTGTTGCAGTAGTCACTAGAGATCATGGTATCGGAAAGTCCAGATCCCTTCGCGAGGAGCCCGAGAAACTTGCTATTTCGAGCACAAAAGCCCGGAAGAGATCGCTCTACATCTCGCTTTCTCGACGTTAATCGCGACCGTGGAGCACGCGATGCCACGGTCGTCGCCTCGAAGCAGTTTGATTCGGCCTGAAAATCGACCGTCTTAGGGTTTATACCGAACCGACACTCGCCGCCATGCGTGACGGGTGCGGTATCCGGCTCGACGCGCCGATAAGTCGACGCAAACTCTGTCGAATCGGAATGTACAAGGAAGCTAGATATGTGTATGCATATACAGTATCATTGGCGCCGGTTTGACTGGAGCGCGGTCGTATTCGTCGGTTGCCACAACGCAACCGTTGCGTCTCACGTGGCCAAGTTGCTGCCTCAACATGGGAGCCCCCACGTGGGCGCACAGCCGAGCTGGTATTACTAATGATCGAGATTGTTCACGGAAATCTGTTGCATGCCAATGTCGAAGCATTGGTTAATACGGTTAATACCGAAGGCGTCATGGGTAAGGGAATAGCACTGCAGTTCCGCCGGGCTTATCCCGCAATGTTTGAAGCGTATCTGGTCGACTGCAAAGCAGGGCGGGTGAGACTAGGTCACATGCATGTGTACGATCTTGGCGGACTCGTGTATTCCGGTCCACGCTGGATTATCAATTTCCCAACCAAGGGACATTGGAGAGCGCGAAGCCGTCTGACGGATATTCAGTCTGGTCTGGCCGACCTGGTAAGGACTATCCGTGAACTCGGAATAAAGTCTATCGCACTTCCGCCATTGGGCTGCGGCCACGGAGGACTGAGTTGGGGCGATGTGCGCCCGATGATTGAGCTCGCTTTCAATGATCTTCCTAACGTCCACGCGTTACTCTTCGCGCCCGACGGCAGTCCTGCCGCAACCGACATGCCAAATAAAACATCGAAGCCGGAGCTCACAACTGGCAGGGCGGCTTTGATCGCTCTCGTTGACGGATACCTCAAGGGACTACTTGATCCGAACGTCACACTTTTGGAAATTCACAAGCTGATGTACTTTCTCCAGGAGGCGGGCCAGGATCTTAAGTTGCAGTACGAGGCTCAGTTGTACGGGCCGTACGCTCGGAATTTGCGTCATGTTTTAAATCGTTTGGAAGGCCACATGCTTACGGGGTTTGGCGATGGATCCGACCGGCCAGACAAGCCTATGGAACTAGCCCGAGGAGCTGTAGAAAAGGCAAGTACGTATCTCGCTGAAGATGCCCAAACACTGGCGCGCATGGCCCGGGTTCAAAAGCTGATCGAAGGGTTCGAGGATCCGTATGGTTTGGAAGTGCTTAGTTCTGTTCACTGGGTGATGTGCCACGACCCGCGCGCACGTGATTCTGCAGAGGAGGCCATTAAGGCGGTCCTGAATTGGAATGACCGAAAAAGAAGTCTAATCAAACCGGCACACATCGAAGCGGCGTGGCAGCGCCTTCATCACGAGAAATGGGCGACTGAGTCGCGTAGTGCAATCCATTGAGAGGGTCTATTGGCAATCTCTAATAGGGGTTCTATGAAAGGGCCGCAGTTTGAGCGGCACGCGATATCCGTAGGCATGTTACTGCGTGCCGCGCTCCCACAAGACACCCTTGGGTGAACGAAGTCGACGGTCGGCGGATAGGACTGGCTCCCAGCATTCCGCCTTACAACCGCGAAAATAGGGGCTACATCGAAATGTATCAACGCATCCTCAGCCTGTTCGATTGAGCGCTGCCCGCCAAGCCGTGGGCTAATCCGGATTTATGTCCGCCGCAACGGACATAGGTAGAATGTCCTCTATAAAGGATATGTCCTTTACAAGGGATGTATATAATGTCCTCCATGAAGGACACAAATTTACGTACTGCGGAACAGTTAGGCGCAGTTATTCGCTTGAAACGTAAAGAAAAAGATTTAACGCAGAGCGAACTCGCCAAACTTTTGGGTGCCGAGCGAAAGTGGGTCATTAACATTGAGAGCGGAAATTCGAAGGCCGAAATCGGCCTAGTTCTGCGTGCCCTCGAAGCCCTAAATCTACGCGCCTCTCTCACTGATGGAGATAAACCGAAGTCGCGAGGAACGCTCCGTGACGCATCACCTTTGGACGAAGTCTTCCGCAACCTGCAGGGTAAATCGATGCAGGAGTTCCTGCGCGCCGAACCGGAGCGATTGGCTGCCCGGCCGTCGATAGACGCTAGGATTCAGCATGTGCGCAAGAGAAAGCGCGCGACGCAGACTCGCATCTCCTCCAAGCAGATACTTGTGAACAGAAACGCTGACCGGCGTTGAGTATCGTCATTGATTCGTCTGTCGTAATAGCCGCTCTCGCCGACAGGACCCTTAGTGCTCCGCCAGCGGATAGTTGCAGGATTATTGGAACTATTGGAGCGGCTTGCACTCACTCAGTTGCCGCGAGACCCATATACCGATATAAACTCCAGGGGACAAGAATAAAATATGCTTCTCACACATTTGAAAATTGTTAGATGTGCTGCATGGGTTTCAATCGATATCGGTGGATGCGGTCAAATAATCTGATCACCGCACTATGCATCGCATTTGGCGTCGCCCTGACGACGTTTGCACAGATAACACAGCGTGCTCTTCCACGGAGTGAAGCATCGGAAATTCAAGCCTTGATGGCTCGCGTCGGGCCACCATCTGACTTGGCTCTCGATGAATTCAAGAAAGCCGGAATGGAAAATGTTACGCAACATACCTTGA
>JBEKNN010000503.1:0-4162 GCA_049522755.1 Bryobacteraceae bacterium
CTTTATTTATCAGCGTTTATCCGCGTTCATCGGCGGCCCAAGACACCTTCTGTGTGGGATGGCAACCAACTTCGGACGCTTCGTCCCGCCTGGCGGACAAGAAGGCAGTACTGAACTTCGGCGTCCAATTTAATTGGATATGTTTTAATGAAACGCAATACTAGTTGCCGATGGCGATAATCATGGTTTGCGGGCCCTTGGTCCCTCCTAATGAGAAGGTGAATGGGACGGTATCGCTCGCGGCGACATTCGGTACGACCACGTTGAATTGATATAGACCCACGAAGTTGCCTACCAATCCGGCGAAGCTAACGGTAGCCGGCACTCCCGCAAACGAGGCCTGAAAGGTGGACTGGAGCGCGTTCGATTGCGTGACGATTTGGCCGGCCGGGATGTTCGGCGTCACCGATCCAAAACCCACGCCGTAAAGCATGATGGTGTTCCCAGCCTTAGCTCTCGCCGTGGGCACGGCGGTGGTCACGCCGGGTGGGAGCACATAAGTTACGCCATCCGGAAAAAGCGCGACCACGTATTGTCCCGCAGCCAGGTCGAACACAGCCGGCGCGAGCAACCCTGGCTCGGTTACGTTAACCGTCGTCGTATAGGGCGCGCTGGTTCCGCCTGCCATGCTCACCACCACCGGCTGCGGTCCGGCCGCGATGTTGGATGGCACCTGGGCATTTACTTGTCCGGGGCTGATGAAATCGATATATGCCGGCTGGCCGCCGATTGTGACCGTAGTGCCGCCCAGAGCGGTAGGCGCCGCGTTGCCATTGAAGTTGGCGGCGGCCCAGGTTTGGGAAAGGACGTTGGCAAAATTCGTGCCGTAGACCTCCATCCATGTCCCTGGAGCCACCGCGTTGAACGCTCCGTAACTACTGGCGGTGATGACCGATTGAATCGCAGGCGTGGCATCGAATGAGCCGTAAACCGTTCCCGTAATGGTGGCGCCCGGCGTAAGCCCTACTTGCCCGACGGCGCACGATGCGGTGGCAATTCCGGTGCATGTGGCACTGGTGTAGTGAAAATTGAAATTGAATTGTAGATTGGCTAGAAACTGAACGTTGGCGCCGATGTTCTCTTGCAGGCTCACCATAACACTGCTGCCCGCGATGAAAGGAGCGAATTGGATCTGGTCATTGCCGGGACTGATCGAATTGGCCAAAAACGGGGATGTCCCGTTGCCCAGGTAACTCAATACCATGGAGATTGTTCCGCCGCCGCCGACGCCTGTGTAGGGCGCCGAGACGGTACAGTTGGTGTGCGTACCATCGTATGCGCAGGAACCCCAACTGATGCGGCTTTGGCCGACGCCGTTGCTGCCGCCGAGACCCGTCAAAGTGACGGCTTGACTGCTATTCGTGTAAGTGGCCGTGACGGCCCAGGCCTGTGGAGAGAGAAATGCCGAAAGGCACATGAGTACAGGAGTGATTATTTTCATTGGTCGTCTGTGAACTGAAGGTCTTACCACAATACCAGGATTTTCCCGGCTGGCTCTTCGCGTATGAGTCTTTAAGCACATGGAGGAACAGAAGTACTCCCAGGACGAAAGTCAGCGACTATGGCGGCAATTCGTGTCGGGGAGCGCCTTCGGCGGCTGCGCCTTCGCATTGCCGCTTAGAAAACGGTCCACCAGTAAGACTGGCAGTTGGGACGAGCCACCAACTGTTTCGGTGCGTCCGGATATGGCGCAACATAATGTCCCGCCGCAGGGTCGGGCGCTAGCAGTCACTAAGGCTGATGCAGTAAGTTTTTCTCTAATGCCTCGGCGGCTGTGTCTAATCATCTGCTGTACGTGACGAGTGCGGCAAGCCGGCTGAAAGCCGGCGGCAGCCAGGATTGGCTGCCCCACTAGCTGCAGCCGCTGGTGCCGCCGCAGTTGCCGCACTTGTAGCAACTGCCGTTCCGGGTCATGATCGATCCGCACTCCGCGCATAGAGGCGCATCCGCCGCTACTGTTTCGAAGGGCAAAGCCTGTTGCGGATCGGGCTCCGTTGGACGCAGCGTCGGCGTCTCGCCGGCTTCCGTGACCACGGCGTATTCCTCTCCCAGGAACTTCGCGCCCAGCCAGCGGAAAATGTAGTCCATGATCGATTTCGCGTACGGCACTTGCGGATTGCCCGTCCAGCCGCTTGGCTCAAACCGCACGTGCGCGAACTTGTCCACCAGGAACTTCAGGGGTACGCCGTATTGCAGGTTGAAGCTTACCGCCGTGGCGAATGCATCCACCAGGCCCGAGATGGTGGAGCCTTCCTTCGCCATGGTGATGAAGATCTCGCCCGGCGCGCCTTCATCGTACATCCCTACCGTGATGTAGCCTTCGTGCCCGCCGATCGAAAACTTGTGCGTGATCGACCGCCGCTCGTCGGGCAGCTTGCGCCGCACCGGCCGGAAGACCACCTTCTCCACTACCTTCTCCACCGCCCCAACCGAAGTTCCAATCGTGGCGCCGGAGGGAGTCGCGCCGGCCTTTTTGTCGCTCTTGCCCGCGCCCGATCCCGAGCTGAGCGGCTGCACCTTTTTCGAGTTGTCGCGGTAGACCGCGACCGCCTTCAGACCGAGCTTCCAGCTCTCGATGTAGGCGTCCATGATCTCTTCCACCGTGGATTCCTCGGGCATGTTGATGGTCTTCGAAATGGCGCCCGAGATGAAGGGCTGCACAGCCGCCATCATGCGCACGTGGCCCATGTAGTGGATGGAGCGCACGCCGTTCTGCGGGCGGAAGCTGCAGTCGAAAACCGCCAGATGCTCGTTCTTCAAGTGCGGCGCGCCCTCAATGGTTCCGGTGGAATCGATGTGGGTGACGATGGCCTCCACCTGCGCCGGCGTGTAGCCCAGCTTGATGAGCGCCTGCGGCACGGTGTTGTTTACGATCTTGATTACGCCGCCGCCTACCAGTTTCTTGTACTTGATCAGCGCCAGGTCAGGCTCAATGCCGGTCGTGTCGCAATCCATCATGAAGCCGATGGTGCCGGTGGGCGCGATCACGGTCACCTGGCCGTTGCGGTAGCCGTTGCGCCGGCCCGCTTCGTAGGCGTCGTCCCAGCACTGCTGCGCGCCGTCGGCCAGGGCCGTCGGAATGTTGCGCCGGTTGATGCGGGCTACCGAGTCGCGATGCATGCGGATGACTTCGAGGAAGGGCTGCTGGTTCTCCGCATAACCGGGGAACGGTCCGGTGGTATCGGCAATCCGCGCGCTGGTGAGATACGCCTGCCCGCACATCACCGCCGTGATCGCGGCTGCCATGTCGCGGCCCTGGTCGCTATCGTAGGGGACGCCCATCGACATCAACAGCGCGCCCAGATTCGCGAAGCCCAAGCCGAGCGGCCGGAAATTGTGCGAGTTCTCGCCGATCCTTTGCGTGGGATAGCTGGCGTTGTCGACGATGATCTCTTGCGCGAGGATCATGGTGTCCACCGCGTGGCGGAACGCTTCGACGTCGAACTGGCCGTCCGGTCCCACGTACTTCATGAGATTCAGCGACGAGAGATTGCACGCCGAATCGTCGAGGAACATGTACTCGGAGCACGGGTTCGATGCGTTGATGCGCGCCGTGTTCTTGCATGGATGCCACTTGTTGACGGTGGTATCGAACTGCATGCCGGGGTCGCCGCACTGGTGCGTGGCCTCGGCGATCTGGCGCATAATATCGCGCGCCTTATAGCGGTCCTTGGGCTGGCCGGTGGCGACCGACTTGGTCCACCACTCGCCGTCGCGCATCGCGGCTTCCATGAAGTCGTCGGTGGCGCGCACCGAGTTGTTGGCGTTCTGGAAGAAGATCGAGCTGTACGCATCGCCGTCGAGCGACGAATCGTAACCCGCCTCCACCAGGGTGTAGGCCTTCTTCTCCTCCTTGGCCTTGCACCAGATGAACTGCTGCACGTCCGGATGGTCGGCGTTCAAGATCACCATCTTGGCCGCGCGGCGCGTCTTGCCGCCGGATTTGATCACGCCCGCGAACGCGTCGAAACCCTTCATGAAAGAGAGCGGGCCCGAGGCGCGGCCGCCGCCGGAGAGCACCGCGTCTTCCTCGCGGATCGCCGAAAGGTTGGTGCCGGTTCCAGAGCCCCACTTGAACAGCATGCCCTCGGTTTTGGCGAGGTCGAGAATGGATTCCAGCGAATCTTTCACCGAGACGATGAAGCACGCCGAGCATTGGGGG
>JBEKNN010000504.1:0-4150 GCA_049522755.1 Bryobacteraceae bacterium
AATATCGCTGCCGCGTCGCAAAAACTGACACCGGACGAAATCGCTCAGCTGGATCAAGCCTTGTCGCCCGAAGCGGTGTCCGGGCCGCGCTACAACGAGCGCATGATGGCAATGGTGGACCGATAAGCGGATCGACGGGTACTTTACCCGCGAGTGGCCCTAAGCCTTGCCCGGTCGAACCTCTTCCACCAGGCAAGCGCGTTTCTTGCCCGTGCTCACTACCTGCGCCAAGTACTTCCGCTCGCCGTTCACCCTCAACTCAACCGGGTGTTCAATCGGCAAGTCGAATGTCAGCAAATTTCCTTCTTCCAGGTTCAGAAAATCGCGGACCGAAAGCCGCGGCCCTTCCAGGCGCGCTTCCAGCGTGAGCGCCGCCTCGCGAAGCATACGCAGGCCGCGCGCCTGTTCCGCCTCCGTCGCCAGCGTCTTTCTCACCAGCCATTGCTGATCGAACTTCTGCCGCATCATCTTGATCACGATCGACGGCAGCGCGATGTTCATCATGCCGACCGTGTCGCCCATGCGGATTTCCACGCCGATCGAGACCACCGCCTCATTGGGAGCGAGGATGTGCAGCAGTTGCGGCTCGGTTTCCATCGCCTCAATGGTGAAATCCACTTCGGTGACGCCCTTCCAGGCCTCGCGCAGATCGTTCAGAATGATGCGGAAAAGCCCGTCGAGAAGCCTCTGTTCGATCTCCGTGATCTCGCGCTGGATGGCGCCCGACGACTTTCCGTTTCCGCCTAGCAGCATTTCCAGGATGGGAAACACCAGCGACGGGTTCAACTCAAGCACGCCGTTGCCGTCGTAGGGTCTCAGTCCCAGCGAGACCATGCACGTCGGCGAGGGCAGCCCATCCAGGAATTCAGCGTAGGAAAGCTGCTCCACGCTCACCAGGTTCACCGTCAGGTAGGACCGCAGGTAAGCCGACAGGCTCGAAACCACGTTGCGCACGAAGGTATCGTGCAGCAAGTGAATGGCGCGCACCTGCGATTTCGGAATGCGGTCGGGCCTGCGAAAATCGAACTTGGCCGCCGGCGTCTCGCGCTTGCGGTCCTGAAGATTTTGGAATACGGCGTCGATTTCCTGCTGTGAGAGCTGCCGGCTCAATCTCGCTCCTTAAGGAAAAGGCCCATGCTATAGGCTCTATCGGAAGAGATGCCGGCAACCTTTAGTGTGTCGGGTCTATGGCGTGCCCTTGGCCGGACCAGGGCCTACCTCGGCGCGTAAGCAAAGGCTTTTCTTTGCGACTAATGGCCACCCGGGCCGATCATTATATTTGTCTTATTGTGCGGACGTGTAGCCAAGTGGAATGATGCGGAGTCGGCGGTTGAGCTTGATCTGTCCCAAACTGGACTCAGCAACGAACGACGGAACCAAGGTCCGAAGCACACAAGCGGCCCACTCGAATCGCCTAATAAACCCCAAAAAACGGCGAAGCCAGGAGCGTGGGGCCTATCGCACTGCGCTCAAATTCCATTATCCATTTCGGCCCGTAATTCCGCCTCCGCATCCGCTGAACCGATTAGATCATATTGCCGCAAACCCAAGCGGCCACGCTTAATCCTTATCTGTTCAATGCGGTGTGCGATTAAGGGCCTTACGTGCTTGTCAAGTTGATATTCGCCCTTCAGATCTAATTCCGCCAGCATAACCAGCATAGCGTGCTCTTCTTCATCGAGCGGTGCCGCAAGAATCTGCTCCCGTGTGAAATGGATGATGATCGCCATCCGAGTCCCTCCCCAGGTATCCTACAATAATTGGCGGATGGCTGAAACTCCCAGAGTCATTGAGCACCAGTTCAGGGCGGTGATACGCGCCCCGCTCAACACGCCGACGATGCCAATGTCGAACACACCCCGCAAGGGGAGCCGAAAGCGAAGAACAAGAGCGGCCGATTCGTTTCAACGGCGCCCGAATTCGGCGATATCGTCGTCCAGCCATTTCTGCAATACAGCAACGCAGGCAGGGCATTCGTTGCCAGCCAGATCGCAACCTTTCTTAGCATGCGTTCTCTGATCTATTGCGTACGGTTTTCCGCAGAGAGTACGCAGATGCGGCCGACCGCTCTTATCATCGCCGGTGATGTGAACCTTGCGCCCGCGTTTGAGCTGGATTTCAACTTTCCAGAAGTTTTTGTAGATCTCCAGCATGTGCAGATTCCTTTCGATGTACGCTGCGGCGAACACCGGGCCAGCGGATTCTGATTCGGGCCGCCCTCAAAGGAACCAGCGCCTCATCTTTCGTTCTTCGTAGAGGATCGCTTCGAGAGGATCATGCCCGTCGCAAACGTGCATCCTCAGTGCCTCCAGCGCGGCCCTCTTTCCGTCGTTATGTATGCCCTGAAGAAACACTAGGCAAATAGCCGCCGCGAATACAGGCCCAGGTCCCCACGAGTAAATGAGAAAAGCACCAAACGCCGCCGCACACAGTACTGAGGCTCTGTTTCGCTTAAGAAATTCTACCATCACGCCATCTCCACAGGCTATTGTCAAAATGACACCGTTGTTAATTAGATAATCACGCAGACTTTGCCCTCAAATGACTTCGAGGCGGCGTTGCCAAGCCGGCATAGCCCGAGCCGGGCTTGCACCGGCGCTGATTGTCCAAACTCTCTCAACGCAGCCGCAAGCTGTTCATCACCACCGTCACGCTCGATAGCGCCATGGCCGCCGATGCCACCATCGGCGAGAGCAGCCCCAGCGCGGCCACCGGAATCCCCACCGCATTGTAGGCGAACGCCCAGAAGAGATTCTGCCGGATGATCCGCATCGTCCGGCGCGAGAGCTCGATCGCCTCCACCACGCCCCGCAGGTCGCCGCGCATCAGCGTGACATCGGCGGCTTCCATGGCGATGTCCGTGCCGGCGCCGATCGCCATTCCAAGATCGGCCTGCGCCAGAGCCGGCGCGTCGTTGATGCCGTCGCCCACCATGGCGACGCGCTTGCCCGCGGCTTGCAGCTTCTTCAACTCCGCCACCTTTCGCTCGGGCAAGACTTCGGCAAGCACCTGGTGGATGCCGGCTTCGCGCGCAATGGCATCGGCAGTAGTCTGCCGGTCGCCGGTGATCATCCATACGTCGAGGCCCATGGCGCGCAGCCGGCGGACCGTTTCCGCGGCTTCCGGCTTGATCGAATCGGCCACCTCAATGGAACCAGCCGGCGCGCCATCCACGGTGATCGCGCGTCCGGCCTCCACCAGGCGCCCGCCCACCGTGGCGCGCACCCCGCGTCCGGGCAGAGCACAGAAGTCGCGCGCCTCTTCGAGCGCGATGCCGCGCGCGGCCGCTTCCGCTACAATCGCCTTCCCAATAGGATGCTCCGAGTGCCGTTCGGCCGAGGCGGCCAGCCGCAGCAACTCAGCTTCGGTAAATCCAGGCGCCGCAACAACGCGCGTAACGCGCGCCTTGCCTTGCGTAATCGTGCCGGTCTTATCGAACACCACCGTATCGATGCGCTGCGCCATTTCGAGCGCTTCTCCACCCTTGATCAGGATGCCCCGGCTGGCCGCGCGCCCGGTTCCCACCATGATCGCGACAGGCGTCGCCAGGCCCAGGGCGCAAGGGCACGCGATGATCAGCACCGCGACGGCGTCGATGAGCGCCACCGCGACAGGCGCGAAGAACAGCCACGCCGCGAACGTAATCAGCGCGGCGATCAGCACGCCCACGGTGAACCAGGCGCTGACCACATCGGCCAGCCGCGCCACCGGCGCGCGCGAACCCTGCGCCGCCTTCACCAGCTCGATCATGCGCTGCAACACACTGCCGCGCCCGCCCTTGGCAGCCGAATACCGGAACGCTCCGGAAAGGTTGATGGTCCCCGCGAACACCGTCGAGCCAAGGCTCTTGTCCACTGGCATGCTTTCGCCGGTGAGCATCGATTCATCCACGGCCGATTCGCCGTCGAGCACTGTACCATCGACTGGCAGGCGCTCGCCCGGACGTACGGCGACCGTATCGCCAGCCTTCACATCGTCCACCGGCGCGTCGATTTCGGCGCCATTGCGGATCACGCGCGCGGTGGGCGGCTGCAGGTCCATCAACTTGCGAATGGCCTCGGAAGCCTTAGCGCGCGCGCGCGTTTCCAGCGTGCGGCCGGTGAGCACCAGTGCGATGATGGTGGCGGCCGCTTCGAAGTAAACCTGATGC
>JBEKNN010000505.1:0-4137 GCA_049522755.1 Bryobacteraceae bacterium
GGGATGAAGGTCTATCCCCATCGGGCAGCGTCGATGATCCTCACCGGTGTGGATCAACTTTGGGTGGCGGACATCACCTACATCCGGCTGGAAGAGGAGTTCGTCTACCTGGCCGTGGTACTGGGTGCGTATTCCAAGCGCGTGATCGGATGGCATCTGGATGATGGGCTGGACGATTCCCTGACGCTGACTGCGCTGCGTATGGCGTTGCGGGAGAGAACGGTACGGCCCGGATTGGTTCATCATTCCGACCGAGGGGTGCAGTATGCCAGCGGCGATTACACGGACTCACTGAAGGACAACGGTATCGACATCAGCATGAGCCGCAAAGCGAACCCCTGGGACAGTGCCGCGTGTGAGTCGTTCATGAAGACGCTCAAACACGAAGAGGTATACCGAACGGAATATCGGAATATGGTTCACGCGCGTGCTGCGATCGGCGAGTTCCTGGAGAAGGTCTACAACGAAAAGCGCCTGCACTCGGCGCTGGACTATCGTTCGCCGGTGCAGTTTGAGCGCACGCTGGTAACGCGCATGGAGCCGGAGGCAGCGAGGGTTTCGGCATGAATGTTCCACACAGGGGCGCGCGGGGCGCGATCACGAGCCATGTGCCGGACATGGGCTGCCGCGGCAAAAGAGGAAATCGCGCCCAGGAAAAGGGGCGGCGGCGAGTTCCCGCGCGGCACGTGCGAGTGTGCGGCGGAGGTAATCGTCTGGGTCGGAGTGTTGTCGCGGAAACCCCGGACTGCCGCCGCGCAGGATGGCGGCGACTTGTGGAGCAGGCGTTCCACGGAGGAGCAATTCCTTGGCGATCCATTGATCGGCGATACTCCAGTCGGGCTGTGGAAAGCGTGGGAGAATTCGCAGTCGGTGCAACCAACTGGCATAGATGTTCGCCGCACCAGCGGCTGCGACGGAACCGGCCAACCGGTCGGCGCCAGCCGCATCGCCGTGCGCGGGCGCCGACAGAGAAATCCGCGGCGTCAGCGCCAAGCTGGAGTAACCGCCCCGACGGTGCTCGGCCGCCTCCAGCAACGCGGCGCCTTGGGAAGCCAGGCCGGCGTGAGCATGCAGCACCTTCACCCAAGGCAAGTAACCGCGCTCGTTGCGACGTTGCGGTTTCTGATTCGTGAAGCCGGCCAGGCGGCCCAGATGACGCCAATCGGTGCTGGCCGGGTCGCCACTATAGAGGCGGGCCAACCGTTTGCCGATCTGGCTGGCGACCGTAGCTTGGATGGATGTGGCACTGACTTGCACCCAAGCCTGGAGATTGCCGGGGCTGGTTTGGAGTACGACGCAGGGTTGGTGACCAGCGGCCCGCATGGTCTGGAAGACGGCAGAGTCGCTTTGATCCAGATCGACGAGGATGTAACCGGAATTGCACTCCTCAGCCTAGGGATGGATGTACACATCGCAACCTTCCCGATTGCGAATACGCAGAAACCGGATAGTGGCCGGATGGATCAGTTGGGCAGCGGTCCACAGCCGCTCACCAGGGAAGGCTCTTCTGGTCTGAGAGTGAATGAGACGGACGAGATAGAGCTCGTGAGGCATGGCTGCCAGTTGTCGGCGGATGGCCTGCACGGTGAGATTGAGTCCGAGGTCGAACATGGACCCAATTTTGGAATCGCAAGGATCCGCCGTACAATGATTTCTCAGCGGACGGCGAACAGTGGGTTAACTGGTTGTCTCAGCCTTGGGTCCACGGCACGCCTGACCGCCAGCGCTTTCTCCCTGAGTCTGCCGTGTACACTTTGGCGGACACTCGTTTTCCCGAACGTGCGGTTTGACCGGAATGCACGGAGCTTGTTATCTGGAAGTTGCAGATTCCAAAACTCCTTGAAGGTGAACAATTAGCGCTTATTTAACGTGAATTGCGGCAAAAGTACTGGACCGGACCAGGGACCGAATACCCACTTGTAGTCTACCGGAGGAGTGTTCGACTATGCTAAAAATGAGATGCATGCAAACGCTTCTCGCATACATACGGCAGTCAGTCCTGGTCGCTATAGTTCTCGCCATTGCTTCCGCGGCGGACTCCGTAGAGCATCACCGCTTACTTGCATCTCTGCTGTGGGGCCGCGATCATGCTATGGTCGTCCTAGTTGACTTCGGACAGAACCTTTGGCATTGTCTCTGGCCGTCTCAGCCGTAGCACATAAGCGAACTTTGGTTGCTTGACGCCTCTCAACAACTTCGACGCAGTCAGGCTGTTGCGTAGAACAAAGCGCTACGATTATAAGCTTCTACTTACTCCACCGGATATCCTCGATCGATCCAATCGGCCTTGAAACTTGTGGGTAACTGCATCGCCTTCACGTGCGTGAATCCCATGCTCTTCAATAGCTCCATAGCCGGTTTCACGTTCGGGCACTTATCCCATGGACAACAGCCGCAATAGATCACGATCTCCCGGTCGTGCGGTAACTTCTCCACGGCCGACTTGAGCAGTTCCAGGCCGTCGGGCCGCGAACCTGGCCCGGCGTACACCGTCCCGGGAATATGCTTGCTGCGGTACAGAAAGCTGGGGCCAACCTGAAAAACGGCCGGTTGCGGGTTTGTGGCAAGCCGGTCCACAAGTTCCTTCGGCTGCACGACCGGCAAATCCGCCGCCAACGCGACCGTCAAAGCGAGTAAAACGCAAAGCGAAAATGCGCGCATAAAAAGCATCGTATTCCATGTGATAGTGGGAAACAAGCATGACCCTCGATCTTGTCGTCCTGTTCGAACATCCGGAATGGCAGAAACCGCTGTTTTCCGCGCTGGAGCGCCGGGAAGTCCGCTTCGGAAAATACGACCTGAAGAAGGCGGCGTTCGACCCCGATGGCGTGCCCGAGGCGCCCCTCTACTTCAATCAGGCGAGCCCGAGCGCCTATGTTCGGGGCAACACGCGCGCGGTCCCGTTCTGCCTCTCGCTGATGCGATCGCTCGAATTGGGCGGCGCGCGCGTGCTCAATGGCTCGCGAGCCTTCTCACTCGAGCTGAGCAAATCCGCGCAGGCCGCGCTGATGCAGCGGTTGGGCATTGCGCACCCGCGGTCCCTGGCATTCAACGATGTGGACGCGGCGCTGGCGCAGTGGGGAGATCGCTGGCCGGCCTTGTTGAAACCGGAACAGGGCGGCAGCGGCGCGCGCATGTATCTGCTCCACTCCGCACCGGAGCTCATCCGGCTTCTGCGGGACCGGCCGGACCTCTGGCTGCCCGATAACCTGCTCATGCTCCAGGAGTATTTCGAGGTCGATCCGGCGCAAGGCATCGTCCGCATGGAATTCCTGGGCGGGGAGTTGCTCTATGCCATGCGAGTGATTTCGCACGGCGCATTCAATCTGTGTCCGTCGGAGGTGTGCAATCCGGAAGACGGAAGCTCGCAGTGCGAAGTGCCGGAGACCAAACCAGCCAGGCCGGTAGAGTTCCATCCATACAGAGACACGCCCGCCGCCGCGGTGGAGGCGGGCAAGAAGCTCATGGACGCCGGCGGACTGGACGTTGGCGGCATCGAATATCTGGAAGCCCGGGATGGCCGGCTGATCTTCTACGACATCAACGCTAACTCGAATCTGCGCGGACCCATCGGCCAAGCCTTTGGCTTCGACCCGTTCGAAAGAGTCACGGAGTTTCTGATCTCACAAATCAGGCGCGCCAATGTGGGACAGACGCTTTCGTCTGTCAACCCGACGCGGTAGGATAGCTTACTTCTTGGTAGTAAGCTCCTTGTAGACTACCTCGGTAAAGGTGGCGAATTGCATCCCGCCCCGGCCGCCGCGTCCCTGAGCCGGCGGCGGATCGACGGCAGCTTTGATCTCATCGAGAGACTTGCCTTGGGCGACCATTTCTTTGATTTTCGCCCGTTTCGCCGTGGCATCGGTCAGCCGCTTCTGAACCGCGCTTTTTGTCTGTACATCTCCGTGGCCGGGCACGAACTCATCGGCGTTGAGACCGATGATTCCCTTCACGGTTGTGATCCAGCCTTCCGACGAGCCGTTCTTCTCCAAATGGATCAGCGGATCGGGCAACTGCGTCGCGATGATATCTCCCGTGAACACGATCTTCTCGTCGGGCAGATAGATCACCAGGTCGCCGCTTGTGTGCGCCGGCGCCCAGTGGAACAGTTCCACTTTTACGCCGTCGATCTTACGA
>JBEKNN010000506.1:0-4115 GCA_049522755.1 Bryobacteraceae bacterium
TACACTTTCCGTTAGCGTCAATCCATCGGGTCTTGCGGCTGGAACGTATGGCGGTTCGGTGGTTGTAACCGCGCCCAATGCGTCGGGCAGTCCACAAACTATTCAAGTCACGCTCGCCGTGAATGCCGGCACGGTTACGGCTTCGCCCGCGCCCTCGGCCGGCCTCGCCTTCACTCAAGCGGCGGGAGGCATCTCGGCCGCCCAGACGATTACCGTCTCCAGCACGCCCGTCTCCGTCAGTTTCACCGCTACCGCCACTACCACGGGGAACAGCGGGAACTGGCTTATAGTCACGCCAAGCAGCGGAACTACCACCGGCTCCGTTTTGGTCTCGGTGAATGCCACCAGCCTGGCAGTGGGAACGTATACTGGAGCGGTCACCATTACAGCCCCCGGCGCCAGCGGTAGTCCCATTACTTACGCGGTGACACTCAACGTAGTGACGCCTATCACCATCACTGCGACGCCCGCGGCGCTGACCTTCGCGGCTGTTTTGAACGGGAACGCTCCCGCGGCGCAATCCGTTCAGGTGGCTGCTACCGGATCGGGCGGGGCGACTGTAGCAGCCTTCCCAATCACCACGACTGTGGCGACCACGTCCGGCGGCACCTGGCTGTCAGTGACGCCTGCAAGCGGGACCGCTCCGGGCGCTATCTCAGTCGCGGTGAATCCCGTGGGTTTGGCCGGTGGCGCCTATACGGGAACGGTTACTATCTCCAGTACTAACCAGAACGGCGCTACTCCCGCGACCGTAACTGTGAGCCTGGTGGTGACGGCCGCGCCCACGCCTGTGATCGCCGCCGTGGGGAACGTCGCCAGCGGATTCATCGGCTCTGTCTCGCCTGGTGAAGAAGTCGCCATCTACGGTTCCAATTTCGGGCCGTCGACGGTGGTTACCGCGGCTCCAAGCAATGGCGAATACCCCACCACCCTCTCCAATACGCAAGTATTGTTCGACGGCGCCCCCGCGCCAGTCATCGCTGTCACTACCGGACAAGTCAATGTCATGGTGCCATACGGAGTCTCAGGCAGGGCCAGCACCGCGGTTCAAGTTAGCTATCTCGGAGTGCCCTCAGCCGCCATCAATTACACCGTGGTTGCTACGGTTCCGGGTATCTATACTGTCAATCAGACAGGCTCGGGACAGGGCGCTATTCTCGATCAGAACCTCTCCGTGAATGGCTCCAGCAATCCAGCGGCGCCAGGCTCCGTAGTGGCGGTGTATATGACCGGTGAAGGCATTACTTCGCCGGCCAGCACGACCGGCCAAGTGGCGGTCAACCTCAACCATCCGGTCCTTCCGGTAACTGCCACCGTGAACGGAGTTACCACTCAGGTGCAGTACGCCGGATCCGCGCCTGGGATTGTCTACGGCGTAATGCAGGTTAACGTGCTGATTCCGGCGAACGCGCCGGCCGGGAATCTACCCATCGTGATCACGGTCGGAACCGCGAACACGCAAACCGGAGTGACGGTGGCGGTGAACTAACCGCCAGGCTTACTTACTCAGCCAAGAACCTCAAGAAATGCCCGCGCGGCATGGCTCAACCCACGCCGCGCGGGATACACCAGACGGATCTTCCTTTCCACGTGCAGCTCTTTCACGCGAATCTCGCACAGCATCTTCTGTTCGATCTCCTGCTCCACACACATCCTGGGCAGAAATGCCACCCCCATATTGCTCTGTACCAGCCTTCGAATCGCTTCGATGGTCGGCATTTCCACGGACATGTTCAGCGGGGTTTTGTGCGATTGAAATTCGCGCAGCACTAAGTCGCGATACGGCGAGACCACGTTGTGCGCGATGAAGATCTCACTGCCCAGGTCGGCGATGGAAACGGTTTTCTTGTGCGCCAGCCGATGGCGCGGCGAAACCACGAAGGCCAGCGCGTCGGTGTAGATCACCTTGCTCTTGATGCGCTCGTCGGCGGGGTCGAAACTGATCACGCCCAGCTCCAGGTTGCCGTCGATCAGCTCGTCGGGAATCTTACTCGAAAGGCTGCGCCTTACCTGTACCTTGATCTTCGGGTACAGCTCGCGATACCGCTGGATATGCTGCAACAGGTAGAGCGTGGTGGATTCGTTGGCCCCAATCGCGAGGCGCCCCGCTGAGTTGTCGCGCAGCTCGGCCAGCGAGTTATCGAGCTCCAGCTTTAAACTCTGGAATCGCCGGGCGAATTCGAGCACCGTGCGGCCGGCGTCGGTGAGGATCAGATCCTTGCCGGTGCGGTCGATCAGCTTCTCGCCCAGCTCCAGTTCCAGGCGTTGCAGCGCCAATGAAATTGCGGGCTGCGTGCGGAACATTTTTTCCGCCGCGCGCGAAAAACTGCGTTCCGTCGCCACCGTGAGGAAGACTTGAAGCGTGTGAAGTTCCATAACACATGCTAATATATTCCTTCAGTATTATAAATTTGCCAAATCGCAGACCTCCGGTCATACTGGGCTGGTTGGATCAATAAGCTGGATCAATTATGAGCGACCGCGTATACATCTTCGATACAACGCTGCGCGATGGCGAACAGTCGCCGGGGTGCAGCATGACGGTCCCGGAAAAGCTGCGTATGGCCCGCAAGCTGGTGGAGTTGGGCGTCGATGTTCTCGAAGCCGGATTCCCGATCGCCTCCGACGGCGATTTCGAAGCCGTGGACGCCGTGAGCCGCGAGTTTCCCTGGGCGAGCGTGGCGGCGCTGGCGCGCTGCTGCACGCTGGACGTGGAGCGCGCCGCCCAGTCTCTACGGCACGCCAAACGGCCGCGCATTCACACCTTCATCGCCACCAGCGACATTCACCTCAAATACAAGCTGAAAAAGTCGCAGCAGCAGGTGCTCGATGACGCCGTAGCGGCGGTGGAACTGGCGCGGCGGCACGTGGACGACGTGGAATTCTCCGCCGAAGACGGGGCGCGCACCGAGCCCGATTACCTGGAGAAGATCTCCCGCGCCGTGGTGGCCGCGGGCGCCCGCACGGTGAACATTCCGGATACGGTGGGCTATTCGGTCCCGAACGAATACGCCGCGCTGATCGGCCGCGTGGCCAAGGCGCTGGGCGATAGCGCCATCGTCAGCGTACACTGCCACGACGACCTGGGGCTTGCGGTGGCCAATTCGCTGGCTGCGGTGGCCGCCGGCGCGCGGCAGATCGAATGCACCATCAACGGCATCGGCGAGCGCGCCGGTAACTGCTCGCTCGAAGAGATCGTCATGATCCTCAAAACACGCGGCGACGCGTATCCTTATAAGACCGGCATCCACGCCGAGCATCTCTATGGGGCCAGCCAGTTACTGAGCTCGGTGATTACTTTTGGTCCGCAGCCGAATAAGGCGATCGTGGGCCGCAACGCGTTCGCGCACGAGGCGGGCATCCATCAGGATGGGTATCTCAAGGAGAAGTCCACTTACGAAATTATCGACCCGCGCTCGGTGGGCGTTCCCGAAGGCAGGTTGGTGCTGGGCAAGCATAGCGGCCGCCATGCGCTCCACGAGCGCGCCAAAGAGTTGGGATTTGAGCTGAACAAGGAACAACTCGACCGGCTGTATCACAGTTTCACCGCCGTGGCGGACCACCGCAAGAAGGGCCTGATGGACGAGGAAATCGTTTCACTGATCAAAGAGAGCCAGGTTCCAGAGAGTCAAGCCGCTGCCATGGAGACGGCGGCCCACTGATGGAGTTTTTTGGGGCGGCGATTCGTGGCTGCCGACGGCTTTGTGGTGGCGTTCTTTGCTGACGGACGCGGTGAGTCAACTGTCAGAGGCGTCCCGGCAAGAGTTGTACTCGAGGGAGGCGAAGCGTATTCACACGAGCGTGAACGCGGCACGCACGAGTGCGTGCGCCACGGGAGTTAGCAGAATCACTAGGACTAGGCAAAGCAAAGACTACTGGGACCAGGCAGGGGGCCAGGCACAGCCACTGGGACCAGGCAGGCTGGGAGCTAGGGAGTAAGGCACAGGCATTAAGGCATGGATCTCAACATATTAGTTCTCCCCGGCGATGGCATCGGCGCCGAAGTCACCGCCGAGGCCGTACGCGTGCTTCGCCGCGTTGCGGATAAGTGGCATCACCAGTTGAAGCTCACGGAAGGGCTTCTGGGCGGCATCGCGATTCATAAGACCGGGTCG
>JBEKNN010000507.1:0-4110 GCA_049522755.1 Bryobacteraceae bacterium
CTAATGCGTCATCGAGTAAATCACGTAATCGATCCCGATCCGGATCCCCAGCCCCGCCATCTTCTCCGGATATCGCGGATCGTCCGCCCACTCCCACGAATCGCCGATATCGGAATTGAACGAAATCATCACCATCAGCCGCTTCTGGTCGTCGTAGACGCCCATCCAGTGCGCCACCGTTCCCGCCGCGCGCCGGCTCATTCCACCGAAGCCCGAGCGATTGCCCAGCGCCCATTCGCCCAACACCTGATAGCGGTCGTCCAGGTTGTAGACCGTGTGAAAGATGGGATCTTTGTTGTCGATATCCACCACCGGACGGCTGGGAAAAATCATCTTCATGCTGTCTTCGAAACGCGCGTACTCATCCGGCCCCCAGAAATCGTCCAGCATCAGGAAGCCGCCGCGCAGCAGGTATTCGCGAATCGTCTTCGCCTGCGCCGCCGTGAGTTTCCAATCGCCCATTTCACCGGCGTTCAACCAGGGCCAGTTGAAGAAATCGTCGGTCTCGTCGGGATTTACGGGCTGCTCCACAGACCGCACATGCAACCGCGTCAACCGCCGCAGCGCCTGCGCGAAGTGCCGGTCGGCGCGCGGATAATCCTGCGTCCAACTGGTGCCGCCCGCGTGCCAGTCCAGTACCTCGCCCCACCGGCGGAAGCGTCCGCCGCCGAAACGCGCCTCCGGGTTTTGCGGATACATCAAACGCGCGAAGACCCACTCCGTCTTCTCCTGCCAATCTTGCGGAAGGGGAATGTTGTCGTACGGCTCCATGCTGATGAACTGCCGGAAGGGCTTCTGAAAGGCCAACAGCGCGCCGGCCAGCGCCAGAGTGCAACCGCTGATTGCGACAATGCGGCGGAAAGTCATGGCCTGCCTGATAACCGCGCCCGCTAACTGCCCCTGCTGACTACGCCCGATGCTAATGGGTCATCGCGTAGACTACGTAATTTACTCCGATCCGAATCGCCAGGCCCGCCATCTTCTCCGGATACTGCGGCCCGTCGGCCCACTCCCACGCATCGCCGATATCGGAATTGAACGAAATCATCACCATCAGCCGGTTCTTATCGTCATAGACGCCCAGCCAGTGCGCCGTGGTTCCAACCGCGCGCTGCTGGCATTGCAGGGAAAAGTGGACACACCAGTCGCCCAGCACCTGGAACCGGTCGTCCAGGTTATAGACCGAGTGGAAAATGGGATCTTTGCTGTCGATCTCCACCACCGGCCGGTCCGGGAAGATCGCCTTCATAGTCTCGTCGAAACGCGCGTATTCTTCCGGTCCCCAGAAATCGTCCAGCATCAGGAAGCCGCCGCGCAGCAGGTATTCGCGGACGGTCGCGGCCTGCGCATCGGTGAGCTTCCAATCGCCCATCTCTCCCGCGTTCATCCACGGCCAGTTGAAAAAATCGTCGGTGTCGTCCGGATCCACCGGCTGCTCCACCGAGCGCACGCTGACCCGCGTCAGACGGCGCAGGGCCTGCGCAAAGTGGCGGTCGGCGCGCGGATAATCCTGCGTCCAACTGGTGCCGCCCACGCGCCAGTCGAAGAGCGATCCCCAGCGGACCCGCCGCGCCAGCAGCGCATCCGGATGCTCAGGGTACATCAGGCGGGCGAAGACCCATTCGGTCTTATCCTGCCAATCGGGGGGCATCGGTATGTTGTCGTACCGTTCGAAGCTGGTATATTGCCGGAACGGCTTCTGGAAACCGTACAGCGCGCCAATCAGCGCCAGCCCGCAGACCGCAACGCACAACGCCCGCCGCCAAGTCATCGCAAGCCCGCTCACCGCTCTTCCGACGCTGCCTCGGCCTCCGCCGCCGCTTGCGGTCCCGCCTCACGCGCCTCTTCCAGAACGCGCTCGGCCTCCTCGGCGTAAGCGCGGGGCACCTGCACTTGGAATTCAAGCGATGGAATCACGCTGGGGCCCATCACCACCGATGGAATCCCGCTTGCCTGCAGCATGGAGTGGATGGAAGTCGCCTCCATTTCGCCGTCATGGTTCGACGAGCTGAACAACGTCACCATGTCGAAATCGGATGATTCATCCATTTCCCGTTCGGGATCTTGCGCCATGCCTCAAGGATATCGCAGAATGTGAAAGGAGGCGTGGAACACATGTCCGAAGACGTTCGCGAGGAACTGGAAGACGACGGGGAAGAGGGCTCGAACCGGCTCGCATGGTTCATTACCGGAGCAATTGTCGGCGTGACGGTTGCGCTGCTCTACGCTCCCAAGAGCGGCAAGCATACGCGGCAGCTCATCTCCGAAAAGACGCAGCAGGGCAAGGAGGCGGTGACCGGCGCCGGCAACCAGGTCGCCGATGCCAGCCGCGACATGTTCGATCGCGGCCGCAAGGTAGTGGAGGACGCCGCCGATCTCTTCGACCGCGCCCGAAAACTGGTGCGCGGCTGATCCCGCCGTGCTGATCGGCGATTTCGAAGTCACGCTGATTCGCCACTCGGTCTATTGGTGGGATGGCGGCGCGATGTTCGGCGTGGTTCCCAAGACTCTCTGGAGCCGCAAGACGCCCGCCGACGAGCTAAACCGCATCGAAATGGGCTTCAACTGTTACCTGATCCGCACCGGTGAGCAGACCATTCTGATCGAAACCGGCCTCGGGGATAAGCGCGACGCGCGGTCCCGCGAGCGCATGCGGGTTCCCGCCGTTACTGATCCGCTCGCGTCCCTGATCGATCCGGATTCTGTCAATATCGTCGTCAACAGCCATCTGCATTGGGACCATTGCAGCGGCAACACCGTGATGCGCCGCGGCCGCGCTGAGCCGGCCTTTCCGCACGCCCGCTATATCGCGTCGCGCGGCGAATGGGAGCATGCCCACGAGCGGCTGATCCGCGACGGCATCAGCTACCTGGACGAGAACTACGATCCGTTGGTGGAGTCTCGACAAATGACGCTGGTGGATGGGGATTTCGAAGTAGTCCCAGGCGTGTGGATGCGCCGCGCCCCCGGCCACAACCGCGACCTGATGGTAGTCACCGCCGAAAGCCGCGGCCAGACCTTCTGTTTCCTCTCGGACCTGGTTCCCACCGCCGCGCACGTGCAGCCTTCGTGGGTCGCGGCCTTCGATCTCTATCCGCTCCAGGCGATCGAAACCAAGTCGGATTGGCTGGCGAAAGCCGCGGACCAAAACTGGATCTGCGGCTTCGGTCACGACCCGTCGGTGGACTTCGCACGCATCACGCGCGATGACAAGGTCCAGTTCGCGCCGCTGAGCTTGTAGTGCAGTGCCTCAACCTTGGTGGTGTGCTTCTGCACCGTAGCGCGCGCACCCTCGAAAATACAAAGCGAAGCGTGTGTTTTCATACCTCACCTTGCCCCGCCGAGGGGCAGGGCAACACTCTTGCGTGCAGCGTTCACAATCGTGTGAACGCGTTTTTTCCCGCCGAGCGCCAGGCGTTCACATGAGTGTGAACGCCGCATGCAGAAGTGCATGCGCCACGGTCTACTCCACGCGTTGCCCAATTGCGCTGGCGTGTTCCAAAATCCTCGGATCTTTCACCCCCGTAGCCAGCGCCTTCTGCATCTCCGCCTGGGCCCGCGCGTAATCGCTAGTTGCCGCCAGCGACCACGCATAGCTGTCGAGCGTATACACGTCGTGGCGCCGGGCCAGTTCCTGTTCGGCGAGCCTCAAAGCCTTCGCGGGCTCCTTGGCGTAGTCCGCGTAATATGCGATCAATTCGTGGTTGGCGTTATCCGCAAGCGCCGATTCCTTCAGCGCCTGCCGCTCGAATTCACCGAATGTCTTAGCGGCTTCCTCCTTCTTGCCGTCCATAGACAAAGCTTCCCCCAATGCAAACAGGCTCTCGGCGCGCGGGACGGCGGCATACAGCTTCTGGAACAACGCCGCGGCTTCCGTATAGCGCCGCTGCGCCATGCGTATCTGACCCAGCGACTCCAGGGTGTAGTGGTAATTCGGAAAGGCGCTCAGCGCGTTGTTGGCGAACATTTCGGCATTCTTCAGATCGCCGCCTATCAGCTTCACGTGCGCCATTTGAGTGAGCAGCCAGGCGCGGTCTTCGCTTTCCTGGAAAGGCGTGGCGTCATAGGCCATCCGCAGCACTTCCATGGCGCCCTCCAGGTCGCCGTAGA
>JBEKNN010000508.1:0-4097 GCA_049522755.1 Bryobacteraceae bacterium
ATGTTTGGCCGCCGCTTCGAAATCCGACGTCGCGAAAGACGCCCCGGCCAGTCCGACCAGGCCTGCGATCGCATCGGGCCGCAGGGCGAGCAATTCCTCGCTCCAGTGGCGCACCGCATCGTAATCCTTGCGCTGCAGGTTGAGGCTGATCAGGTTTGAAAGCGAATCCTCCGAATGGGGATTCACTTCCAGAATCCGCTCATAGATCTCAGTGGCTTCGTCGAATTCCCACAGCAACTGTAACCCGACGGCTTTCCCGAAAAGCGCTTCCTCGGAGTCGGGTTTCTGCTCCAGCGCCGCGTCGAACAGCTCGATCGCAGCCTTTCCGTCGTTGATTTGCAGCAGGCATGCGCCGGCCGCGAGCTTCGTTCTTAATTCGTTGTCGCCCAGCAGCAGCGCCGCATGGAAACTATCCAGCGCCTCAGAATAGCGCCCCAGATGCTGTAGGCACAAACCCAGCCGGTAGCGTGTTTGCGCATCCTCCGGCAGCAGTTCGGCGAGCCGTGAAAAGCTGGCCGCGGCGCGATCGAAACGCCCGAGTTCGGAATGAATGTGGCCCCGCGCCGCATGAATTTCCGCCAGATCGCCCGTGCTTGCGTGCTCCTCGGCGCGATCCAGCTCCTTCAATGCTTCTTCCTGCTCACCCTTGAGATGCAGCGAAACGGCCGCCGCCAACGACCGCAGAGATGCGTCGCTGGCAGCCATCTCCGGTTCCGCCGTCGCCACGCTCCCCGGATTGGTGTTTGTAGTATCCATATTTTCCCCGGACCTGGACCATCGGTAGCTCAAGTCCTACTTAAGCATCGGCATCAAGGTCTAAGGTCTGCATAGCGCGATGTAAAAGTTCGTAAAGCTATGAAACATCGCGTCGTCATTACCGATGCAGCGATCTCAATCGCGCCCAGTTTATGGCGGCAGGTAGGGTAGGATCTTCGCGGAGGGGCAGGAATTTCACCGCCGGCGCGCTCGGAGAAGCCGCCGCGCGCAATTCCCAGTTTATGACCGGCTCGCACCAGTTGACGGCTGGATTGCCTGCCGGAGCATTCGCGGCGGGGAAGCTAGCCGCGGTCAGGTACCGTAAATCCGTCTGTGCGGAAATGCAGCCGGAGGCGGGTATAAAAGGACGCTCCAAGGCCACTGGCAAGGCGCCGCTGACCAATAATTCGACTTTCGTTGCCGTGCTCTGCGCCTCTGAAAATCGCAGCGCAGGCAGTGCAGCCGCGGGTGCCGCAGGCTCATCGCGACGCGCGGCGGCGTCGATCACTGGCCACGCGACCGGACGGCACGTCCATTTTGAGAGCCAAGGCGCCTTGACCGCGGCGGGTTCCGGCTGCCTGCACGCCAGCTCATACGACCATAGTTGTAGCGGAAAGCTCGGCCACGCAGGCCCTTCCACCACTGCCGCTGGCAGCGCAAAATGCGGCGCCTGACTGTGCCACTGCCGCGACGCCGTCGTTGAAAAAGGCTCTGCGGGAGGAAACTTCGCCAGGATGGAGCGCAATCCGTATTCCATGGCCGGAACGGTTCGATCGAAAAACACGATTTCCTGCCCCAGCGGCCGCGTTTCCACCGCGGACGTGAATAAGGATGCAATCTTCACCGCGCGCAATCCGGGTTCATGCGCCACCGGTGCGATCGGCGCAGTGCCGGAGGGTGGTTCGGAACGAGGCAGATCGCTCGCCGGAAGGAAGTTTCCGGAGACCGGAGGGACCGCGCGGAAAACCCGTGGTTGGCCTGTTAGAATCTGTCCTGAACCTCTATGGCGGACAGCTTCCGCCTCCGGTGCAGCCAACAGAGATGCCGCCGCCGGTGGAGCGAAATCGACGGGACGCGGCGGCTGCCGGGTGGTGTCGAGAATCCTGCTGGTCAGCCCGATCAAGCGGCTCGAAACATGCCATCCATCGTGTTCGGTTTTCCCGATCGCGGCCGGCGCAACCAGGCTCCCCGAAACGGCGCGTTCGGGCGTGCTTTCGATCCAATGCGCGGTGGAGTTTTGCGCCTGAAGCGATGCCGCTTCAAAGAAACGCGTAGGCCGCGCAATCGTGCCGTGCGCATCGAAGGGCGGCCGGTCCCGTTCGAGAATAGGACCCAGCCTCCCGGCCTGCGGGCCCGCCGCATCGAGAGAAGCTGCCGCGGCGCTTCGCTCTCCAAACGAAGGTGCGATCAAAAACGGCAGCCGGCGGCTCGTTGTCGGGGCAACAATTTTGGAAGCAGCCGGCTTTTCAGGCAGCTCTTCGACCGGAGCTGAAAGTTCCGAAAAATCGGGACTCACGATCAGCGACGGCCGAATGAACTCCGTAGGGAAGTTTTCCGCCGCCAGGATGAAATTCCGTGGTGAAGTCCAGTTCAGCGGCATGGTTCCCGCCAGACTCAGGCGCGCATAGAGGTTCAGCAAGCAGGCCGTCGCCTCCAGTTCGTGAACCGGATACGCCAAATCCTGCGGAGAGGCGGCAAGTTCGCCATGATCCGGCCGCTCCACCTCCGGAGCGGGCGGCGCCGGCGTGCAGGAAAGCGGCGACCGTGCAAACGACGCATAGGGAGGAACGACTTCCTTAACTTCTTCTGGACGCGCTTCTTCCAGAACGGGTACGTCTTCCCGCGGTGTGATCACCAGCGCCGGTTTCGGAACATCCTCCGCCGACGCGTTCATCAGTCGTGCGATCGCATCTTTCGACAACTGGAGTTGATGCGCGTCGAAGTGCTCAGAAGAGCAAAAGCTATCCCCCTTCGCCAACTTCAGTAGACTCAGCTTCTTGTTGCAGTGCAGGCAGCGCATGGAATTCCGTCACTCCTGTATCGGCTGGACCGCGGATTTCCAATAGCGCCCCTATTTCAGGTAACGGTCGAAAAAACCCATCATCCGCTTGTCGGCGCGCTCCGCATCGGCCCCTTTGAACCCGTGGTCGGCGCCCTCGATGCTCTCCAGTTCCGCCTCCACGCCGCAAGCGAGCAGCCGGTCGATGATCCATACCGACTGTTCATAGTTCACATAACGGTCCTTGGTCCCCTGAATCGCCAGCGTCGGCGCCGCGTCCGGCGTAACCCAGTTGAGCGGACTGGCCCGCAGATGCATCGCCCGCGCGTGCGCCAGATCGCCGCCCAGAAACAGCGGCAGCACCTCGCCCGCATCCACGCTGCGGCCGTAGGATTTGGTCAGATCGGACGGCCCGAAATAATCGACCACCACGGAGACGCGCGAGGACTGATCCCGATTGGGCCCATCACCCTCAAACTCCGGTACATTTCCCGTGACTCCAAGAAATAGCGCCAGATGTCCGCCCGCCGATCCACCCATGACGCCGATCTTATTAGGGTCGATCCCAAGCCGGGCCGCATTCGCGCGCAGATAGCGCACCGCCGCCTTGACATCATAAACCGCGGCCGGAAAAGGCGCAGCCGGCGCCAGTCGATAATCGGCCGTGGCGCAGACATAGCCATGCTGCGCCAGCGTCAGGCAGGTAGCCTGATAACCGCTGCGCGACCCGGCGCGAAACCCACCGCCATGAATCGCCAGAATCGCCGGCCGCCGGCCCGGTTCCCGAGGACGAACAATATCCATAACCTGTTGCGGATCACCCGGCGCATAAGCCACCCCAGTTTCAGAAACAGTCTGCGCGTACGCAGCGCAAGTCACAACAAGGAGCCAAAGTTTCATCCCCATAGTCTACGCCCGGCGCCCTTTGTGGCGCACGCCTCCTGGCGTGCGGTGTCGACGTTGCTTTCAAAGCACACTTCGGCCTTACGAATTTTCGTAAGCGACCGGCTTGACCCCCTGGCACAGGCCGGCCGCTAGTGGATTGAGAAGTCTCTCACATGGGGCCCCGGCTTACGATCGCGTCTTGGTTAAGGACTCACGCATCCGGTATTCCATGCTTCGATGCACAACTCTCTGAAATCCTCGGGTGCGGCAATCGGCGCTATCCGCCCGTCCCGGGATCTTATGGGATCGATCCCAAAGTCCTTTCGTCGACGCAATACATATAGTTCACGCCGCTAGGCTTCTGAGGGCCTCCGAAAGCTCAGGACCACCGTAGTACGACATTTCCCGGCCAGGAAAAAACTGTCAAAAGAGCCCGGTGATCGAACTCCTTCTAGTT
>JBEKNN010000509.1:0-4068 GCA_049522755.1 Bryobacteraceae bacterium
TCGTGCGAGGCCTTCAGCTCGTCCACAGAAGGCGTTCCGGCCAGCGTGGTCTTCGCTTCGGCAAGAGCAGCTTCCACGTCCGTCTTATCCGCAGCCGCCACCTTCTCGCCCGAGTCCTTCAGCATCTTTTCGATGTTGTAGACCAGAGAGTCCAAACCGTTGCGCGCTTCAATTTCGTCGCGCTTCGACTTGTCCTCGGCCGCGTGCGCCTCGGCGTCCTTGGCCATGCGCTCCACCTCGTCCTTGCTCAGGCCCGAGCTTGAAGTAATGGTGATGCGCGTGTCCTTACCCGTGGCGTTGTCCTTCGCCGTCACATTCAGAATGCCGTTCGCGTCAATATCAAACGTCACCTCAATCTGCGGCACGCCGCGCGGCGCCGGCGGAATCCCCGCCAGCTTGAACTTGCCAAGCGTGCGGTTCTGCCCCGCCATCGGGCGCTCGCCCTGCAGCACATGCACCTCAACCTCGGTCTGCGAGTCCGCCGCCGTCGAAAACGTCTCCGTCTTCTTCGTCGGAATCGTCGTGTTCCGCGGAATCATCGGCGTCGCCACTCCACCCAGCGTCTCAATCGACAAAGTCAGAGGCGTCACGTCCAGCAGGAGCAGGTCCTTCACCTCGCCGGCCAACACGCCAGCCTGCACAGCCGCGCCAATCGCAACCACTTCATCCGGATTCACACCGCGATGAGGCTCCTTGCCAAAGAGCTGCTTCACAATCTCCTGGATCTTCGGCATACGCGTCTGGCCGCCGACGAGCACAACCTCGTCAATCTGCGCTGCTGTCACGCCCGCATCCGTCATTGCCTTCTTGCACGGCTCCAGTGACTTCTGCAGCAGATCGTCAACCAGCGATTCCAGCTTCGCCCGCGTCAGCTTGCGAACCAGGTGTTTTGGCCCCGACGCATCCGCCGTAACAAACGGCAGATTGATCTCGGTCTCGACCGTAGTCGAAAGCTCAATCTTGGCCTTTTCCGCAGCATCCTTCAGGCGCTGCAGAGCCATTTCGTTGCCCTTCGAGCCCAGATCCAACCCGGTTTCCTGCTTGAACTCGGCGATGAGCCACTCCACAATCCGCTGATCCAGATTGTCGCCGCCCAGGTGCGTGTCGCCGTTGGTCGACTTGACCTCAATGACGCCTTCCCCCACTTCCAGGATCGAAATATCGAACGTGCCGCCGCCGAAGTCGTACACGGCAATCGTCTCGTCCTTCTTCTTATCCAGGCCATAAGCCAGCGCAGCCGCCGTCGGCTCGTTCACAATGCGCTTTACATCCAGGCCGGCAATCTTGCCAGCGTCCTTCGTAGCCTGGCGCTGCGCATCGTTAAAGTACGCCGGAACCGTAATCACAGCCTCAGTCACGGTCTCGCCCAGGTAGGCCTCGGCAGACTTCTTCAACTTCTGCAGAATCATCGCCGAAATCTCAGGCGCGGTGTACTCCTTGCCCTGCGCCACAACGGCAATATGGTCGCCCTGCTGCACAACCTTGTAGGGCACCATCTTCATCTCATCGTTCACTTCGTTAAAGCGGCGGCCCATAAACCGCTTGATGGAGAAAATCGTATTCTCCGGGTTCGTAATCGCCTGCCGCTTGGCCACTTGGCCTACAAGGCGCTCGCCGGTCTTTGAAAACGCGACGATCGAGGGCGTTGTACGCGCACCCTCTTCATTCGGAATGACTTTGGGCTCGCCGCCCTCCAGGACAGCAACGCACGAGTTGGTGGTTCCGAGATCGATACCAATAATTTTTGCCATAGTTTGGCTCCTGCCGCTAAAAGATACTGACAGATATAAGATGCAACATTGAGTGACTTAGTGTCAACTTTTCTTGAGAATGTTCATATAAACCATGCTCAGCTTTTACTCACCCCAGACCGGGCAAAATCACCCGCGAAGTCCACTACGATCCTTTCCGGGTTTTGATGGATACGATCATCAAGCTGCCCCATTCCGCAGCGGGCAAAAACAGGGAAGGATTTGAGACCGATGGGGTCCACTGGAAAGTTCTAATCGGCAGAGGGGAACGATGCTTGCTGCACTACCGTTTTTCGTTTACTCGATCAACCTTTGCCCTAAGCTCCGCAAGCATCTCCGCAACCAGCCGTTCGGCAAAGATCCCTATCCTTAGCTGTGCAGTTCCTGAGAGGACAGGAAGGATGTCGTCCACCGGCATAGCATATTCACTCTTCTTGTCGCGTTCGAGAATTTGATATTCATCCTGTCCCGTGGCATCCTTGGGCACAAGCAAGTCGTATCGCCGTGTTACGACCTCGGGCGGTAGAGAGATATTTTGCACACGAGAGGGCTGTATCGCCACGAGTTCAACATAGAGATGTTCGCCAACCCCATGCGACGCTCGGTGCGTCGGCAGGTAGATTGGGTGGCTTCCTACAGTTAGGCCCACTTTGCTCTGGATTTTTGGATCCGCGACTTTGCGCGATAACTCTTTTTGAATATCTTCCTTCAATGCATTCAGGAACTTAGTTCCGCCGTCATCGATCTGTTTGTTGCTGAATCTTCCTTTCGCAATAGCTGGTCCACTGATTGCGGCCAGCGATTCCTCGGCGGTGGGCACAAGAGCCTTTTGCAGGTTGTCATGCACAATTGTCATAGTGTCCACTGATCTCCGAAGCATGAAATCTACAAACGGCTGAAAATCCCCCCCGTCCGCGCTCACAAGCGCATCCAGGTATGCCTCTTTATGCTCTGAAAGAATCATGATCGGCATCGAGATAGCACGGTAAGTAAACACCGAAGCCAACGCCCGAGCTACCCGGCCATTTCCGTCCGCAAATGGGTGTATCACGACCAACCCATAATGTGCATACGCAGCCTGCTGTACCGGATGAGCGGCCAGGAATTCCTCGGCCCGCATCGCCGCAACCAACCGAGCCATCTCTACCGGCGTCACGTCCACAGGCGCATACGAATGCGTAATTCCCTCTCGGGTGTGCGTCACATGGTTAGGGAGAACCTTATATCTTCCTTTCGGAAGGGGCTGTTCCTGGAATCCGATCGAAGTGATTACGCGATAGGTTTCCTGCGCGCCGCACACAACCTCATGCAACTTACGAATTGCGGCTTCGGAAATCGGCACCGTCTGCGTCGCCATGTCAAGAACATAGTCATACGCGTGCAATTGAGCATCGAACAACGGACGAACATTCTCACCTTTTTTCGCTAGCTCAACTTCCCAAGCCGCCGTTTCCATTGCGACAGTAAACGTAAATCCACCATCAACCTCATAAAGGCCTTCAATTGCTCCCGTATCGAGAGCAGCAGCTCGCTTTACAACCTCACGCGCCCGTTGAAAAGCCTCGCTGGAATGCTCGGCGCCGTCGTCCAGCGCGACCTTGTAGCGGTTCCAACGGACTGTATCGACAGAACTCCGCGAAACCCATTCCGCAAACGAAGGAAAGGGCTTATAGGCCGCGTCCAATACGTGAACATTGACTTCGGGTGTACTCATAGCATTCCTAAACTATTCTTTTCTGATGATGATAGCTTCTGCCTCGAATCCATCGTCATGATCTCGGTTTTGGCGGCGTTAGATTCGCAACCGGACGACCATGAACCGTAATCGTAAAGCGTTCCCCTTGCTTCACCAGTTCAATAATCTCGTAAAACCGCTTTTTTGCTTCCGTGATGCTGATAAGCGTATGCATGCCATCTTTATCGGCAGAGCATCTCACTCCCCCAGCGCCACAAACCGCCGATCCCTCTCGTCATACTGCTCAATCGTCCCGGTCATAATGTCGTAATACCACCCAAAAACCTGCAGCGTCCCAGCCTCCATCGCGCGCTTCACCGACGGGTCCGCCTTCAGGTTCCGCATCTGTGCAATCACATTACCGCGAATCACCGAGCCAAGTTCCGGGTCAATGTCCTTCTGGTTAAGCGGCTGCTTGAATTCAAGCGCGGCATCGATATGGTGCAGCCAGCGTGCCACCTTCGGAAGCTCGTCCACATTTTTGTTATAAAGAACGGCCTTCAGCGCCCCGCAATCGGAGTGCCCGCAGAGAATCGCATATTTCACCTTGATCACCTCCACGGCATACTCAATCGTGGCCGT
>JBEKNN010000510.1:0-4038 GCA_049522755.1 Bryobacteraceae bacterium
GCCTAACGGGCAATTTCTAGTTGAGCATCCAATTCGCGGAGCGTGAAGTATTGGGTCGCCACATTGCTGATGAGCGTGGTGACGACTGCTTTGCGATTTTCTTCTGCGCTTAAAAGGTTGGCGCGCGCCGCTTCGGTTGCTCGACGCAAACGGCCCCACAGATCCACTTCAAAAGACAACAGATTGAGTTGGGCCTCCCCCCAGGTTCTGTTCTGCGAAGGAACAAGAGAGGCAGGGAGCGGGAATGCTCCATTCCGGGAAAGCCGGTTGACGTTTACATCTCCGCCCGCACCGATCTGCGGAAGCTGGTCTGAGCGCGTGATGCCCAGGTTCGCCTGCGCCATTTCGACGCGAGTTACCGCATCCCGCAGATCGTAGTTCTGTTCGAGCGCCGTTTTGATGAGGCTTTGCAGCTCTTCATCCCGAAAGACCTGCCACCATTTGAGATCCGCGAAGGAGGCCGCCTGAGAGCCGGGCAGCGGTTCCGGCGCGTGGAACGCTTGCGGCGCCTGCACGGACGGGCGATGGTAATCCGGTCCCAGAGTGCAATTTGTCAGAAAACTCGTTGCAATCAAAACTGCAATCACGCGATGTCTCATTTTCAATCCCCTTGCTGCGGCGATGCAATCATCGGAGACGTACTCCCCGCCGTACTTGCAGAGAACTTTTCGACGAGGTAGTAAATCGCCGGAACGAAGAAGATGCCGATGGCGCTTGCGGCGAGCATCCCGCCAATCACAGTGGTGCCCATGACCTGCCGCGCCACGGAACCGGCGCCGGACGCAGTCCACAGCGGCATGCATCCCAAAATGAAGGCGCAAGAGGTCATTAAAATCGGCCGGAGACGGAGCTTCGCTCCCTCCAAAGCGGCGTCAGCCAGCGGCTTGCCCTTTTCGTGTTCGTCTTTTGCGAACTCGACGATCAGAATTGCGTTCTTGGCGGCAAGCCCGATCAGCATCACCAGGCCGATTTGCGAGTACACATCGTTTTCGATCTGGACCATGTAAGCCGGCTCGACAACCGAGAGCAGAACGCGCCGCAACCATAGAACGAAGAAGGCGCCGAATATCGCCACGGGCGTGCTGAGCAGCACGCTGAACGGCAAAGTCCAGCTTTCGTAAAGCGCCGCTAAAATCAGGAAAACGAAAGTCAGTGAGAACGCGAAGATGACCGATGCCGGCGCTCCCTGCCTGGCCTTCTGCTCCTGATAGGACATGCCCATGTAATCAAAACCCATTTCGTGGGGCATGGTCTGCTTGAACACCTCTTCCAGCGCCGCCGTCGCCTGGTCGGAGCTATATCCGGGGGCCGCGCTGCCGTTGATCTGCGCAGAGCGGTATTCGTTGTAGCGCATCGTGAATTCCGGTCCTTCGCGCGGAGCGAAGTTCGCAAGCGCAGAGAGCGGAACCATGTCGCCCTGGCTGTTGCGGACGAAGAACTGGCCGAGATTGTCGGCATTCGACCTGTAAGGGGCCTCTGCCTCCACATAGACTTGCCATTGACGGCCGAAATCGTTGAAGTAGTTGATGAACAAGCCACCCATGTAGGCCTGGATCGTCCGGTACACATCGCTTACCGACACGCCCTGTTTCAGCGCCTTGTCGCGATCGACATTGACAAACCTTTGCGGCACATGCGGCAGGAATGTCGTGGAGACCATCCCGATTTCAGGTCGCTTTTGGGCCGCCGCCAGGAACTTGTCCAGGTTGTCCGCCAGAAACTGAACGTCGCGTCCGGCGCGGTCTTCGAGTACGAACTGGAATCCTCCGGAGGTGCCGACGCCGGGAATGGCGGGGGGCGAAAAGCTGAAAACAATTCCGTCCGGAAGCTTGTTCAACAGCCCATTCAACCGAGCCTTGATTTCCTGGAACTGCTCCGCCCTGGTCGTGCGGTCGTCCCAAGGCTTCAATGTGACAAAGAAGAAGCCGTTGTAGCTGGTGCGGACGAAGCTCAGCAGGCTAAAACCGATCACGCTCGTTGTGTATTCCACGCCCGGCGTGTCGGCGAGTATCTTTTCCACCTGCTCCGTAGCCTCGGCCGTGCGCTCGATCGAGGCGGAATTGGGAAGCTGCATGTTGACGTAGAGATAGCCCTGATCTTCATCCGGGAGGAAGCTGGACGGGACCCGACCGGCGAAGAAAATGCCCGCAACCCCGGCGGCGGCGAGCAGCACTAGCGTCAGTACGCTTTTTTGAATGAGCCGGCCCGACCAGTCTGCGTAACCTTCCGTCACGCGCTCGAAGAGGCGATTGAACCCGCCAAAAAATCTCTGCAATACACCCTTGCTCTCGATCTTTGGCCGAAGCAGGAGCGCTGCAAGCGCAGGACTCAGGGTAAGGGCGTTGAAGGCCGACAGGAGCACGGAGATGGCAATCGTGACGGCGAATTGCTGGTAGAGCCGTCCGGTAATGCCCGGAATAAATGCCGTCGGCACGAAGACCGCCGAGAGCACGAGCGCGATGCCAATGACCGGACCCGACAATTCAGCCATGGCTTTGCGCGCGGCATTCTTCGAATTCAGGCCAGCCTCGATGTGCCGCTGTACGCCTTCGACGACAACAATTGCGTCGTCCACGACCAGTCCGATGGCCAGCACCAGGCCAAACATCGAAAGCGTGTTGATAGAGAAGCCGAACAGCGGGAAGAAGAGGAACGTACCGACAAGCGACACGGGCACGGCCAGCAAGGGGATAAGCGTTGCACGCCAGTCCTGCAGGAACAGATAGACGACAGCTATCACGAGCACGATGGCGATCAAAAGCGTCTCAACGATCTCTCTCATTCCCTCTGTAACGGCGCTGGTTTGATCCAGCGCGATCGTGTAATTAACATCTACGGGAAGACGCGCTTTCATCTCGGAAACGAACGCCCTGACAGCGGCGGCCGTCTGCACCGCGTTCGAGCCCGGCAATTGGTATACGGCGACGATGGCGCTGGGCTTGCCGTTCAGGCGGCTGAGCATGCTGTAGTCCTGTGCGCCTAATTCAACCCTGGCGATGTCCTTCACACGAACGACCCCGCCGTTCGGAGCCTCGCGCACGACGACGTTCCCAAATTCCTCCGGCGAGGTCAGGCGGCCTTGAGCGAGAACGGAATAGGTAAACTGCTGGCTCTTGGGCGCCGGGTTACCGCCCATCTGGCCGGCGGGATTCACCGTATTTTGGGACTGGATTGCAGTGACGATGTCCGTCACGGTAATCCCAAGCTTCGCAAGTTGGTCCGGCTTGACCCAGAGCCTCATCGCATACTGCCCGGCGCCGAAGACCTGCGCGTGCCCCACGCCGGGGAGGCGCCCAATCGGATCGTTCAGGTTTATATAAGCGTAATTGGCGAGAAACTCCGCGCTGCGGGTCCCTTTCGGCGAATACAAAGCGACCAGCATAAGGGGCGCGGTAGCGGACTTTTGCACTGTAACGCCATAGTTATTCACATCGGCAGGAAGTTGGGAAGCGGCCTGGGTCTCTCGCGACTGGGTCAGGATGAGATCGTTATTCGGGTCGGTCTTGACGTCGAAATTCACCACCACAGTCGTTTGCGAGTTGCCGGTGGCGTTCAGCGAATACATGTAGTTCATGTTGTCGACGCCGTTGATTTGCTGCTCGATCGGTGTTGCCACGGATTGTTCCAGGGTGCGCGCATCGGCGCCCACGTAGGTGGCCAAGAGCTGTATTTCGGGAGGAACAATGTTCGGAAACTGGGAGACGGGTAAGGTTGCGATCGCAACTGCCCCTACGATCACGGTTAGGATCGCGATGACCATCGCCACAATCGGCCGGTTGATGAAAAAGTTCGACATGTTCGTTTCCCCTTTGTTCCCGATAAACGGGTCTCTTACTCGCCAGACTTTGCCATCTGGCCCGATGGCTTCGGATTGACATGCATGCCGGGTGACACCTTTTGCATTCCCTGGACGATCACCCGCTCACCCGGCTTCAGCCCGTCGCGCACTACCCACGAGGAGCCGATTGGGTCGCCAACGCTGATCGGCTGGATGTTCACCGTGTCGTTCCGGTCCACAATGGCGACTTGATAGCAGCC
>JBEKNN010000511.1:0-4023 GCA_049522755.1 Bryobacteraceae bacterium
TGAAGGGCGGCGCGAACCGGCGGATCTTCGGCTCGTTTTCATGGGCCTCTATGGCCAACGCCGCTCCCAACGCATTCGGCGCGCAACTCGCATTCCCCGGCCGCCAGACAATCGCGCTGTGCGGCGACGGAGGGTTCACCATGCTCGCTCTCGGCGACCTGCTGACGCAAGTACAGCGGAAGACGCCGGTAGTGCAGATCATTCTAAATAACGAATCGCTCGACTTCGTCAACATTGAGATGCAGGAAGCCGGCGTGGTCCCATTCGGCGTCGATTTCAAGAACCCGAACTTCGCCAAAGTAGCCGAGGCGATGGGCGCGAAGGGCATCCGCGTTGAAGACCCAGGCGATGTAAGAGAAGCTCTGGCCGTGGCGCTGGCGCATAAAGGTGGTCCAGTGGTAGTGGATGCGGTGGTCGATCCTTACGCGCTCTCGTTGCCGTCGCACATACCCTTCCATGCGGCAACAGGTTTCACCCTCAGCCTCGCGAAACAGGTTTTGAACGGGAAAATGGACTCCGTGATCAAGACCATAGAACGCAACGTCGGGTTGGTCTGAGCGGCTCTGTTCAGAGCCACGACCGTCAGGGAGCGCCCTGATTCAAATACGCCACCGTAAGCGGCACGCATAGGCTCCGGATGGGCTCGAAAGGGCGCACGCCGTGCTCAACGGCTGCTAATTCAACGCCTGCGTTTTCCAAGCCATCTTCCAGCCCTTGGGAATTTCAAAATGCGCGCCGCGCATGAAGAACGTTCCGACGCCCGGCAGCGCAGGGCCGGTTATGGTCTCGTGCTCGATTTGGGTTATTTGGCCGCCACGTAACGTCCGGGAAGTTCCGCTGGACATGCTCCATTCGAAGCCCGTGAGCGGCCCAGCGGAATCCAGATTTGCAAAAAAGCGCGTCGACGCCCCTCCCGCTTCGATCTCGGTAAATTCGAACCCCAACGTGAAATAGCCGCCCATGTCGCTGTACCGCTCCATCCGGCGTATGCGGCCGTGAACAGCGGCGCCGTCCGGGATTATGGTCTTTCCCTGGAAGATCACATTGCCCGCCACGCGCCCTTCGATCAACTCGCCCACGGCCGCGCGATCCGTAACCGCCGCCGCGAGTGCGATAACTACGGTGAGGCCGCCGGGAAACGAAAGCTCTCTCGCAAGGGCCGAGGCCGCACGGTTCGGCGTTGCGGCCGCTGCCGTGGCTGGCTGCGCTATGGCATCCGGCTGGTCGAAGCTGATGCTCGTCTCGGCTTGAAATGAACGGCAGTGGGTAAACTCGAAGCGATCGATCGCCTCCTCTCCCGATGTGCCCAGCAGCCGCAACTCGCCGGTCTGCGGCAGCAGGACGTCGGTCTGGCCAATGCGCGTGCGGGCATATTCCATGGTGGTTATGGCGTCGTTGACTTGAAGCAGGGGCGGAATCTCGTCGGCCCGAACTTCCAGGCGGATCAGATCGAAGGTGACCGGGTCGGCCCAGAATGTGCCCTTCATCGAAACCACCGCGCTGCCCGAAGGCGTATTAATTGTATAGAGGCTCGACAGGAAAGGTACGCGAAAATCCCACTTCGCAGCGGGGCGGCCGGCGAGCGGTTCCTCGCCGCGATAGGTGAAGAGCCCCTGATCGCTCACAAACAAAGTTTGCAAGTGTCCGGCAAACATGCCGTTGCCGATGAGGCCGCTGCCGACGAAAACGCGAGGGTCTTCCTCCTTGAAATCGCGGCCGCCGGGCGAATCGAAGAACTCCTTCCTGCCGGTGAACAGGACCTCGAGGCGGACTGTATCCTGTGACTTCAATTCGCCCTTCGGTCCGCCGCGTTTGCGCGAACGCTCGAACGTTTCCAGGCACGTGTATTGCGGCATGTGCGCGATCTGCTCTTTGACGCGGGCCTTGACTCGCGAAACCAGTAGGACGCCGGGCGGCAGATCCTGCGGCGCCGCGGTGAAGGCCGCGAGCAGAGCGCAGAATAAGAAGCCGCGGGATTTCATGGGCAAATCTATTATCAGCGTACAATGGACCGATTGGAATGCTCTAATTCGAGCGAGAGATTCCGCGCCGCCTCCGATCGGAGCCACGACCGTAAGGGAGTGGTCTCCAGTTGGATCTCAAGATCGCGCGGTCACAGCGCTACTCTCATTTTCGCGGCAGTGTTAGCTCTAGCGATCCCGGCCGCCGGCGCTGAGCCGGAACGCCGCGCCGTAGCCTACCTGGCGCAGGAGACGCCGAAGTGGTTCGCCGGGAATCACTGCTTCTCATGCCACAACAACGGCGATGGCGCGCGCGCCCTGTTCCTCGCCGTGCAGCGCGGATACGCCGTCCCCGCGAAGGCGCTGGAGGATACGCTGCGCTGGCTGCGCGACCCCGCCGGCTGGGATCACAACCCCGGCAACCCTGGCTTCAGCGACAAACGGCTGGCGCGGATTCAATTCGCGGCCGCTCTGGCGGAAGCCTGGCGCACGGGCTACACCCACGATCGCGATGCGCTTTTACTCGCCGCCGAGTCGCTTGTCTCCGAGCAGGAGCGCGACGGAGCATTTCCGGGAGCCTGGAAGATCGATACCGGCGGCGTGGCCGGCGCGCCCGCCACGTATGGTTCGGCGCTGGCGACTTACATGGCGCGCCGCACGCTCGAAATCGCCGATGCCCACCGCTTCGCGCAGCCGATTGGCCGCGCCAACCAGTGGTTGAATTTTATGCAGCCACAGAACGTCTTGGACCGCGCTGCGATTCTTCTCGCCCTGCCCGATTCTGCGCCGAAGCATCTGGACGCCCTGTTGGCTGCGCAGACCAGCGATGGCGGTTGGGGTCCACAGCCGCACGCACCGGCGGAAGCTTTCGATACCGCCTTGGCGCTGCTCGCGCTGCACGGCGTTGTCCGGCCAGAGGCGGGTGCGAATCTTCGCGACGCGCATAACCCCGCCGCTGCCATTGAGCGCGGCCGCGCATTCCTGGTGAAGTTTCAATTGGCGGATGGCTCGTGGCCCGAAACCACGCGGCCCGCTGGGTTCACCAGCTATGCGGAGCGAATCTCCACGGCGGCTTGGGCGGCTTACGCGCTATTGACTACCGATCCGAAAGGGAATTGAGACAGTTTCCGTTTGGATCTGCGCCGTCACTTCCTGGAACTTGTCCACGTCAAAAGCGCGGCCCACTCGATTGCCGGCCAAGTCTTCCAGCGTCGTATTCACGGTCAATCGATACTCCGCCCGCTTCCACGGAGCCTCCGGCGTGAAGCGCCATTGCGTCTCGCCGCGCGCCACCTCCACTTTGCCGCTGACGCCGTCGACGGCGATGGCGTGTTGCAGCAGCGCATAGTCGAGCGGCCTCGGAAAATCGACGACCAGCGCATCGGCCGTTCCCGGGCGGGGTGGGGAAATTCGCCACTGCGCGGGGTCCACCGGCGCGCGCTCCGCCTCAACCACGCGGAACGGCTTGGCGAAATTGGCGGCCAGCGGCTCGCCGTTCGCGTCCAGCCATTCATGCCCGATCGCCAGCGTGTACTGCCGGCCTTCTTCAATGTTCGGACCCGATTCGCGCAGCGGCAACAGTCCGCGCTTGATGCGGCCCGGGTCGAAGAGCACGGTCAGGCGCGTGTTGGCTGGGTCCCAAAGCTCCTGATCGATTTCGAGGAACGGCAACTTCACCGCCACTCCCTGGCTGTCCAGCAAACGAATGTGCTGCCACGCTTCGCCGCGGCGCATGGCGGCAGAGAAGTAAATATAAAGCTTGAGCGTGTTCGAAGGCAGAACGTCCGCCGTCGGATATACGTGTTCGATTCGCGTCGCGGCGGCAGGAGCGGATTTTGGCGTGTCGAACGCGGCTTCCACCGCCGCCTCGCCGGGAAGATGAAACACCGCGCGCACATGCATGCCAGGCGTGAGCGGCCATCGCGGCCGGAAAGTGAGCACAGCGCCTTCCACCGTGTACGAGCCCAGCATGGCGGGAATATCGCCCGCGCTGGCGATGGCCGTGTTGGCCATGATGCCCGCGGCGCCCATTTCCATGGCTTCGCAGGCCTGGGAGGGGCGG
>JBEKNN010000512.1:0-3968 GCA_049522755.1 Bryobacteraceae bacterium
GCGGACTCTGAAAAGTGCCGTCGCCGTTGCCGAGGTAGATGCCGGTAAAGGTGGCGATATCGGTGATGCCGTCGCCATTGAAATCGGCGATGGCCGGCGTCATGGTCGTGTATACGTTCTGACTGAGCTGTGCGGTTGTGCGGAAGGTCCCGTCGCCGTTGCCGAGCAGGACGGTGAGGCTGGCTAGTGCAAGGGAAGGTTGGCCCCCGAAAAGGACATCCATCACCGCCAGGTCGGGGATGCCGTCGAGATTGAAATCGCCGACCGCGATGCGGGAATTATCGAGTCGCGCAAGCGAGGTCTGGACGGCCTGAAACCCGAGATCCGGAAGCACGTGGACGATAAGCGAGAGCGGCGCGGAGACCGCCGCGGTATCGGACCGGTTGCCGCCATATAATGCGGTAATCGAGTGAGTGCCAGCGGTAAGAAGAGACGTGGTGAGTATCGCTTGCCCGTCAGAGAGCGGCTCGATGCCGAGGATGTTGACGCCGTCAAAGAAGGTCACCGTCCCTGTGGCCGATGCAGGCGATACCGTCGCGGTGAATTTAACGGCCTGACCCAAGGTCGCCGCCTCAACGGAGGATTGAATCGTGGTGGTCGCCTCGGTCGCGGTCTGCGCGCTGGCGGCAACGGTTATCAGGCAGAGCGATAACGTCGCTCTTATAGCGTGCCTGCGAAATCTGCATTGAAACGCACCGAGGCTCAGACTGTTGCGTATCGCCACAGGGACGGGGGCGCAATAACCCAACCTACTCACGTAGATCATGCCTGACTCCTTGGCTGGCGGCTGGACGATCCCAGGGTTTGCCACCTCTTAAGCAGCCCCCATGCCAAACTCGGCAAGGCGACAATCTAAAAGGCATCCGCCACTTATCGAAGGGAGTGAACGGGTGTTGTCGACAAAAAACGGGCTTATCGTACTTTGACTCTGGGCCGGGAGCCGCAACGTCACCTGTGAAGCCTGTTCACGCGGCGGCATCGATAACTCGCTTTCGAGCAAAGGGCCGCGCGTCCGGGCTTCAGCGTGCACCCAATGGGCCCATCCATATGAAGACAGAATTGCGCGGATTAGTTCTGTGTGTAGTTCTGTGTGTAGTCCTGGCATCAATAGGCGCGCCGCAAACAGCGCCGCCGCAGGCGTCGCCCTTTTGGTGAGAAGCATTCGAGTGAGGCCGATCTCAACAAGCAGTAACCCATTGGTCGGTATTCCCGTGCATGAGTTTGCGGCGATTCTTAAGAGTAAGGGCATTGATCTTGCCGTCGAGAAGAAGTTCGACAGTTCGGCGGTTGACAAGGCCGCCGAGGTACTCCGAAGCATGCACAAAGACGCCGGGCAAGAGGTTCGGGTCGAGCATGCTGCGTCGCAGATACCCCCGCACGCGCTGGAAGTGTCCTTCGAGGTCATTCAGCTTTGCACGTGCCATTCAAGCGGCAAGGCCGGGGCGCTTGACCACCGCACCGAAGATACGCCAGATGGGTCCGTCCGCGATTCTGCGCCGCGCGGGCAAGAAGTCCCACTTAACTTCAAGCATTTGGGCGCCGAAAAACCTGTGGCGGCCGAGTCCGAACTCTGCCGCGGACTCTTATTTTTAATGCCTATGCCCTGGTCTGCGCGGGTCCCCCGGACCCGCTCCATGTCCCCTCTTCATCCCCCAGCCTCCCCCGCCCCGCAGAAACGAACGTTATTTCGCCAGTCCTAACCTTCGCCCACCGTCACAACTTCGTTACACTAAAGAAGTTCATGTCCAAACTCTTGGAGGGCAAACTGGCCCTCATTCTGGGAATCGCGAACAAATGGAGTCTCGCATATTCCATCGCACAGGCATTTCACCGGGAAGGCGCAACGCTCGCGCTGACTTATCTCGGCGAGAAGCAGAAGCAAACCATTGAGGAATTCGCTCAAGGGTGGAACGTCGCGGCCATCCTGCCGTGCGACGTCACCAAAGACGAAGAGTTGACCGCCCTCACGGAATCGCTGCGCGCGCTTTCCCGGCCGCTGCACGCGGTGGTCCACAGCCTGGCCTTCGCCAACCGTGAAGACCTCTCGCATCCGTTCAGCGAGACCAGCCGCGCGGGCTTTCTGCTGGCGCAGGATGTGAGCGCCTACTCGCTGGTGGCGGTGGCTCGCGCCGCGGCGCCGTTGATGACCGAAGGCGGCTCCATCAGCACGCTGACCTATCTCGGCTCGACGCGCGTCATGCCGAACTATAACGTGATGGGCGTGGCGAAGGCGTCCCTCGAGGCGTCCATGCGCTACCTGGCGGGCGATCTGGGCCAGCAGAAGATCCGCGTCAATGCCATCTCGGCTGGACCGGTGAAGACTGCTTCGGCGCGTGCGGTGAAAGATTTTTCGACCATTCTCGATATCACCGTCAACCGAGCGCCGCTGCGCCGCAACGTGGAGCCCGCGGAGGTCGCCGACAGCGCGGTCTTCCTCGCGAGCGACCTGGGGCGTGGCGTCACCGGCAACATTCTGTTTGTGGATTCGGGCATGCACATAATGGGGTTCTAGATGAAAATCGAAGTGGTCCTCTCGGAAGCCGACATCGCAGAGGAATTTGTCGAGGCAGTCGAGGCGCGCGATCTGCCGGAGAAATTCTTCTTCTGGTTTCCGCGTTCGGCCGCGGAGTGGAGCGCGCTCACCGGCGACGCGGAATTATACGGCGGCCTGAACGAAACCTGGAAGGATCTGCGCGCCGAGGCGCCCGCGCTCGCACGCCATTTCGGCGGACGAATTCCGGTGATCAGCTTCGGCGCCGGAGATGGCTCGCGCGACCGGCTGTTGATGACCGCTCTCAAAGACGCCGGCGCCGAATGCCTCTACTTTCCCGTGGATGCCAGCCAGTGCATGCTGGAGATGGCCTGCGCCGGCGCGGAAGACGACGACTTCGAAGCCGTCGGAATCAAGGGCGATATTTCGAGCCCCGTGCATCTGATCTACGCGGCCGATGCCGCCGAGCCGCCGCGCCTGTTCATCATTTCGGGCAATACCATGGGGTCGTTCGACCCGCTGGCGGAGATCCGCTACATCGCCCAGTGCATGAAGCCGGAAGACCGCCTGATTGTCGACGGCGAGATCTACGACGAAGCTAAAAGCCGGCCGCGGCGCGAGAATCCGGCCGCGCGGAAATTCGTTGGCGCGCTGCTGGCGAGCGTCGGAATTGGCAAGGACGATGGCGAGATCCGTTTCAATCAAAAACGCGACGAGCGTCACGATGGCCTGCATCTGTTCACGCGCAGCTTTCGCGCCGGACGCGATCTTTCCGCCACCGTGGCCGGCCAGGAGATTCCGCTCGAGCGCGGCGAGCTGATCGGGATGAACTTCCAATACGTCTACGCGCCCGAGGCCTTCCGCTGGCTGGTTGCGGAGCACGGCGGCCTGGAGATTCTGAAGGAATACCGCAGTCCGGACGGCCGCTTCCTGACCGCACTCTGCAAAAAGTAGCGTGTGCCAGGGCCGCATGCCTGGATTCGACGCCAATTTGCTCCTGACCGGCGCCTAACCCAATCGAATTCCGCCCGTCTATTAGCAATACGGAGCCTGCTCATGAAATACCATGCCGGTCTGACGTCCGCCGCCGCGCTGCTTGCCGCGGCCTTTTCGATTGCGCCCGCGCCAGCGCAATCCAAACACTACAATTTGAGCGTGAATTTCGGCGATAACGCCGATTCGTGCGCCGATTTGAAGGTGAAAACCAATGGCGCCGCGTCGCAGGCGTCGGAGAAGTTCACGCTGCAGGGCGTCTCGGTGCAGGTGGACGGCGGGTCGCGCGGCGCCATTCGCGTGCGCGGCGCCGACCGGGCCGATTACTCCGTGGAAGCCTGCAAACTAGCCGTGGCGGGCGATAGCGCAACGGCCGCGCAGATGGTGGCCGGCATCTCGGTGAACCGCAGCGCGTGGCGCGTCGAGACGCACGGGCCGGCGGTTTCAACGGGCGATGGAGATTGGCAGGTCTACCTGATTGTCC
>JBEKNN010000513.1:0-3933 GCA_049522755.1 Bryobacteraceae bacterium
GATTAACGAAGCGCATAAGCCGGTGCAGCAGGCCGCCTGCCGGCGAATGCGCATGCTCCAGCTTCTTGTAATTCAGCTCTCGCAGCCAGTAGAGACCTTCAGTTAACGCGACATTCTCCCCGAAAACCGATATATGCGCTCCAAGCTTCGGATTCGACAAGAAGCTCCGTTCTGCTTCTTTGTCTCCGCCGGTGAATCGACGAAATGGGCTGAAAGCCGCCGAGAACCAACCATCACCAGTTCCCCACACATGGCGACCTGCCTCCAACCGCCTAGGGACGCGGCGCTTCTCCAGTTCGACCTCCGGTCCGGATTCTTCTAGCCGGTCCAAGCGAACCGAGGCACTCACGACAGTGGTCCTGCCTGTTCTGCCTGATCCAGAGAACGAGTCGTATTTGACGTCGGGAATGATGATCCGTACAAATCCAAAATCTTTTCCACTCCGAAGCCATGCATTCCAGTCCTGCCGTGCCGCCCGTGCTTCCTTGGGCCCTACCAATGCCAGCGCTACTGATCGCAGGAATGAGGACTTGCCTGAGCCGTTATCGCCAAGAATCACGTGCCAGCCCGGTCCCCCGTGTTTAGGTCGCCACTCCAGTTCTGCAATGGAACGGATATTCCGAATGCGGACTAAGCTAATGTACATTTCGAGTCCATTTTGCCACTTCTGGCGGAGAGGTTATGTGAGTAGATGCAAGTCAGTTCGCCTCTCGGGAGGTAGCCCCCGAAACACGGTCTACGCGGAAGTTGTTCGGATTCGGCTAGGGACCAGACTCCGCTTCCGAGAGAAAAACCCAGGCCCCGTTCGGCGCACTAACCGGGCCACCCCGCTCTCACTGCGCCAGCACCACCCGCCCCGGCCCAGGCTCCGGCGCCGCCGCCGTCGCCATCCGCACCCGCGCCACCACCCCCAGCGCCGCCAGGTAAAACAGGCCGCCGATGATCAGCGTCTGCATCAAGCCCAGGTAGATGGCGCACATCAGCGCCCCCACCGACCCCAGCACACTCGACGCCGCGTTCAGCGACCATGCCCAGCGCACCGAAGGCGCGTGCCACTCCTCCAGCCGCCGCAGCGCCGTGGGGAACGGCATGCCCATCGCGAAGCCCAGCGGCGCGATGGTCGCCACCGTCAGCGCAATCTTCAACTGCAGCGGCAGCCACACCAGCGCGGTCAACGTCTGCGAGACCAACAGCGCCAACAGCGCGGCCAGCAGCGCGATGCATCCCAGCGCCTTGATCAGACGGCCTTCGCTGTTGCCCAGTAACCGCTTGCTGAAGGCGCTTCCGACGCCGCTCGAGACCAGCATCGAGAAGATCACCACCGTCAACGCGTAGACCGGTTCGCCCAGGAACAGCACGAATTTCTGAATCAACGCGACCTCGATCAGGATATATCCCGCGCCGATGAACAGGAAGTACAGCAGAAACCCGCGCACGCCGCGCTGGCTCGGCAGGCGCGAGCCCAGCACCAGCGGCGGCAGCGCCAGAATCAGCAGCGTGGCCGCCAGGCTGATGCCCATCAATGCGAACAGCAGCGGAATCGCCTTGTTAACGGCGTTGTAGTCCGCGGCGTGCGTCGAACCCCTTCGCACAAATGCCAGCAGATCGCGCGGCTGCACGGTGTAGAAGAAGAACGGGCGGTTATCGGTTACCGGAGCGATGTCGAAGGCGTACTGGCGCTGGTATTCGGCGGGGTCCGGGCTCAGCAGCAGATCGCGGAACGGATTGCGAGTCTCGCTGCCGGGGTAATACACAGCGTCCATTTTGGATGCCGCGAAAAGCGCGCGAGCCCGTTCGATATCGCCCGCGCTGAAAGGTTTGCGAGAGATCAGCACCGTGTCCTGCGCGCCCCATCCCTGTACCGAACCTTGGCGTCCCACAATCACATGTTGCGCGGCTGCGCCTTCGCCCATCTCGCCCAGCGCCCGCATGGCCAGCGAAACCAGACGCAGCGATTCGCGCGGCGGGTCGAATCCCCAGCGCGTGAATGCCACCAGGCCGTCGTCGGTCAGGTGCAGCAGGTAGTCGCGCACCGCATCGCTGGTATAGAGATTGTTCTCGGTCAGCGCAAACGCGCCGGCGGCGGTGGAAGCCCATGTGTCCACCAGCGTCAATTGCACCACTTGATACCGGTCTTCGCTGCGGCGCACAAAGCTGCGGCCGTCTTCCACATGCACATGCACGTCGGGGCGCAGGTAGAGCCCGTTGCTGAGCGCCGGGAATTTATACTGCATGATGGTCTCGGCGATGATGGGGTTGATCTCCACCGCCGTAATATCGTGGCTGCCGGTGGCCAGGGCGCGCGCCACGTCGAATCCGCCGCCGGGGCCGATGATCAGAGCCTTGGCGCCGGGGCGAACGGCGTAGGGCAGCGCGGGTCCGTCTTCCAGCAGGTTGCGTCGCTGGTCTTCCCTCAGATGATCGAAATCGAAATTAGCGATGCCGGTCTGCGCATCGGCGTCGATGCGGATGGAGTCTGAGCCATTGCTTGGATCGTGCTCGATGGCGATGCGCGAGAAGCTGTTCCACTTCTCGAACATGGGTTTGACCAGCGTATGTTCCTTGGCATGGCGGACGCCCACCAGATCGTGCCGCTTGTTGTAGGTGAGGAACGCCACCAGCGCCAGCGCCAGGGCCACGGAAATCACGCGCCCGCGAAGCGAGCCCGCCATGCTGAACCAGATGGCCGCGGCGGCGGCGAACACCACTGCGGCGGAAAGCACCGCGCCCGGCCCATCCAGCAATTCGAGCATCGGCCACAGCAGCATGCACCCCAGCGCTGCGCCCAGCAGGTCGAAGAAGTAGACGCGGTTGACGCGCTCGATGGTCTCCGAAACCGCCAGCGAAACTATCGCGCCGGACGCCACAAAGGGCAGCGATGTGGTGAAGTAAATCAGCACATAGTCCCAGACGTGAATCTGGTTGCCTTGCAGCAGAATCACCGCCAGCGCCAAGGCCGTCAGGAAGGTGTTGGCCAGGCTCAAGCCGCCCAGCTTATACGCCAGCGGCAACTTCCATCCGGCCACCACGTAGGAAAGCACGCCGCCCACGCCCAACCCAAAGAGCGCGATGGAAATCGCCAGGAACGCAAAGTGGTAATAGAACACCACCGAAAAAATGCGCGTCAGCGAGAGTTCCAGCAACAGCGTTGCCAGGGTAGTGAGGGCGACGCACAAATAGATCTGCGGCCAATGCGTGGGCTGACTTTTCACGTCGCTTTAAGCTACTGTACCGCGATTTGCACAATGTTGCTGATGGAGTCGGCGAACTGAATCGTCACAGCCACGTTGCCTTTGGGTACGCCGGGGGGGGATCGTCACGTTCACCTGATAGAGTCCCACCGAACCCGGGCTCAGTCCCGCATAGAGAGGCGTGGCCGATTCGTAAACGAAGTCTCCGAAGTACACCACCGGCGTAGAGGTCAGGGACGCCGAACCCGTGGCAGCGGCTCCGGTCCCAACCGCCGGGTTTGTCTGGCCCAGCCCGATCGCATACAGGGTGAGCGTATCGCCCACGCTCGCCGGGTGCGTATTCACGCCGGGAAAAGAGCCGACAGGCATGGGAATGCTGAAATCCGTGTTGAAGATCGCCCCGTAGCTTCCCACGCCGATCAGCAGCAGGCGCGGCGCCCGCGAAGCGATAGGCAGCGACACGGTATTGCTCGCCAGGCCGTCGCGCATCACTTGAACCGTCGCCGTCCCCGCCGCCGAGTTCACAGGGACCTGGAGATTGATCTGGCCATACGAAACGTAGTAAAGCGGCGCGGCCTGGCCGTCGATCAGCACCTGCGGCGTGCCAATCTGTGTTCCTAGCGGCGTCCCCTGCCCCAGCGCCGGCGCATTGAGGGAAAGCTGATCGCCAAAGAGCGCTACGATGTCGCCCGGAGCCACGGCGTCGCCCGCTTCAAAGATGGCATCGTCCACCACGCCTTGA
>JBEKNN010000514.1:0-3916 GCA_049522755.1 Bryobacteraceae bacterium
GTAGCACATTCCCGCGAGGGTCCGGTATCCGCGTGACGCCGTAGCCGTCGAACACGCTCATATCGGGCACCGCGCCGTGGCGGAAGTAGGCGTTCCCTCCGGGCGTTATGCTCACCGCGTATGACCAGGTCTCCGCGAAGCCGTCGCGGACTCCCCAGGAGCGCCACAGGAACCGGTCATCGGCATGGAGCATCCCCGTCCCGGCTGCAAGAGTCAGGAAAGCGAGGAGCAACCCGGCTTGGATGGGCTTCTTCGTTGCGGCGAGATCTGCACGGTTATCTTTCAATCGAACCTTCGCGCGGTCACACGCGGTCATCGGCTTGACGCGCCACTAATGGCAGATTGTCTATTGATGAGCGCTAGCCCGAGATGTTGTTACCGGAACTTTGGTACTGATATAACCACCGGTACTGATATAAGGTAGACTCCGTTTGCAAAAGGACACAATGTCCACCTTCGTTAACGCGGGCGTTCCGCCTCTTGGCAGGAGCGCGTAGCCAGCCTGATATCCGTCCGCGCAGAGGGATCAACTCCGCGTCAAAGCAGTCTGCTGATTCGCAGCACCAGCTCGCGCGGATTGAACGGCTTCACTACGTAGTCGTCGGCGCCAAGCTCGAAGCCGCGGATGATGTCCCGTTCCTGCTGGCGGCCCGTCAGCATGATCACCCGCGCCGGGAGCTTCTCGCGCCGGATCTCGGCCAGCAATTGAAAGCCATCCATGCCGGGGATGTTCACGTCCAGGACCACCGCCCGCGGGCAGTGCTGGCGTACCATCCGCAGAGCCTCGGTTCCGGTCGAGGCCATCAGGCAATTCATACCATGGCTTTTCAGCATGGTCTGCACCAGCTTGCGGATATCCTCGTCGTCATCCGCGATCAGAACCTCCGGACCCGAGCCATCGAGCGGCGCTGCTTCGACGCACGCGGGAGAAACCGGCTCAGCCTGGGCCAAGGGCTTCACCTCGGGCGAAATCACCTCGGGCGAAGCACCTGGGCCAGGCGGGGAGCCAGGCGGCGGATCTCCGGCCGGGACAAAAGACGGAAGGGCGAAGCGAAGCCGCATCAGAGCCTCTTCCGGTTGCCATCCATCGATCAGAAACTCTCGGGCGCGGCTTTGCACCGCCGTATCGAGCGCCAGCAGGTGCTCGCGCGCGCCCACCAGCACCAGCGGCTTTTGCAGCCCGGCGGTCCCAGCCGCCAGCCACGGAGTTTCCATGGTCTCCGGGCGCACATGCACCATCACCACGTCGCAGTCCTTGACCGAATCGGAGTCGGGCGGATGCTCGATGCGGTAGAGACGCGGCCGGCTGCCGACGCGCTCCAAGGCGCCGCAGAGGCGGTCCGCCTCGGCGTCGGCGAACCCCACCAGCGCTACCCGCAGCCTTGTCAGCTCACGCATGATCGCATCGGGCAGGGGCGTATTAGCCGCCTGGGACGCATCTTGCAGCGCCAGTATCAGGTTGCTCAGGGCCTCGCGGAGCCGCGCCATGTCGCGCGGCGTCGCAGCCAGCAGGGGCTCCATGGCCAGAGCCTCGCGGGAGATCGCCTCGTATCCCAGCAGACCCGCCGTTCCAATCCATCGGTACAACAGTTGCTTGGCCGCGACCGAATCGAACTGCGTGTCGAAAGTGGTCAGCAGCCGCTGGCTCTGGCGCAGCGCCTCGTCCAGGAAATCCCGCCGCAAGGTCTCGGTCTCGGGACCGGAAAGCGAAAACTTGCCGAGTACGGACCGCATTTCGTCCTGACCGCCAGGCTCTTCCGGCTCGCCCTCCAGAAAGCCGCGGATTTGCGCCGCCAACGCTTTCGGCTCTACCGGCTTGGCGATGAATCCATTGCAGCCGGCATCGCGCGCCTCCTGCTCGATCCCCTCCCGAACCGACGCCGTCATGGCGATCACTACGATGTTCTGCAAGCGCGTCTGCTGGCGGACGCGGCGCGTCAGCTCCAACCCATCCATTCCCGGCAACTGAATATCGACCAGCAGCAGGTCCGGCCGCATGGTGTTCATCGACGACAGCGCCTGTTCCGCGGTGGAATGCAACTGGACCTTGTAGCCGCTGTTTCGCAAGACGGTTGCAATCAGCTTCAGGGTGACTACCGCGTCATCGACTACGAGGATGTTTTCCCCGGACATAAGAGCGCCTCCGTGGCGCGGCCCATGCAAGATCTCATTTCATTCTCTCATTCCTTTCCCGCAGGGCTTAAGGCGAGCGAGAACAAGCGGCTAACTCGGGGAGTCTCGCCGCGGCGCGCAGGGTTAATCCTGGCGGCGGCCATGACACCCGGAAAGGAACCCGGCGCTGGCGGCTGCCGGATGGAGTAGTGTTCGTTTTTGGGATTGGGTTCGTTTGGTATTCCGAGGTTGGCGGGGGCGTACACCCGTTTGGGATTGACCACCCACCCCTGCCGGCGCGGGCCGCCGTGATTCGTGGCCGTCCGTAGCTAAGGCATTCCAACGCGATCCGCTGGATGGCATCGCGCAGGTCCATGTCGCGACCAGCGCTGTTTTCCGTGCCCGGAAACACATTGCCCGGACCCAGACGAAACTCTCGCCGCCAGCGGTGCAGCACGTTGGGGTTGACCTCCAACGCCCGCGCCGCTTCGCCGATGGATACCCCTTGTTCCAGCCGCCGCACCGCGGCCAGTTTGAACTCTTTGGTGAACTGCCTACGTGACAACCCCATGACTCAATTCTCCATTCCATGAAAAATGAGTCTTAACTATTTGTCTCAGAATTGGGGGCAAGTCCAAGAAGATTCTCGATCCTACGCCAGGCAGGCAACCAAGATCTTGCCGCCTACCCGCATCCGCTTATGTCCTGACGCGACCAGCTTCGCAGATCTCCTCCGCACTCATGCTTAACTTTCCATTTCGCTGGAAATCAACGGGCTCGAGCGCCAGATCGCGAGATGACGCCACGCTGACACCTATGTCGCCATAACGGCACTTGAAGACCAATCGGAAGACTGCCGCTCCCAAAGGGCGGTTTGCCCTTTTAGCTGCACAGTCCAGCTGCATGCTCGCCGGTCAGTTGAGTGGCTTTTGGGGTGCGAAGGATCTCATCGCAATGTGGATTGTCCGGCTTGCACTCCGCCACCCTTGTTCCTCTGTAACGACAGGTCAGGCGCCCGGGGGAACACCAACCCGCAAGCCATACGCGTGCAAAACACACGGCCAGATCGACTTGCCCTCAAAGAATTCTTTCCTACCTTGACTGGCCCATAACTTGCTTCAACGGTGCGCAGACGATCAAAGATGTACCGGTTCGGTTCTTAAGAAGGCGGAAATAATATGTGGATAGTCAAGGTAGCGCTCGATCGGCCCTATACTTTCATCGTCCTTGCTCTGCTGATTCTCATCCTCAGCCCGGTAGTCATTCTACAGACCCCTACCGACATCTTCCCGAATATCAACATTCCGGTTGTCGCCGTCTCGTGGACTTACACGGGCATGAATCCCGAAGAGTTGGAGGGGCGCCTTACGACCGTTTATGAAAAAGTATTGACCACGCTGGTCGACAATATTGAGCACATCGAATCAACGACCGTGAACGGACTGGTGGTCGTCAAAATCTTTCTACAGCCGACGGCAAGCGTCGATCGCGCCAACGCGCAGGTTACTGCCATTTCACAGAACATTTTGCGCCAATTGCCGACGGGAACGTTGCCGCCGTTAATTGTTAACTACACCGCCTCCAGCGTGCCCATTCTCCAGCTCTCCCTTTCCGGCCCGGGACTCAGTGAATCGGACCTGAACGATCTCGCTTTGAACTTCCTGAGGCCGCAGCTGGTGACGGTTCCGGGCGCGGCCGTGCCCTATCCCTACGGCGGAAAGCAACGAGAAGTCATGGTCAACCTGGACAGCGGATTGCTTCAATCCAAGGGGCTCTCGCCGCAAGACATCGTGACTGCGGTGGC
>JBEKNN010000515.1:0-3906 GCA_049522755.1 Bryobacteraceae bacterium
TCCAATTCCTTGCAAGCGCTGATGACGCGGACTGCGATTTCCCCGCGGTTGGCAATGAGGATTTTCTTAAACCGCACGGATGGCAAAAAGAGCCTCCCCGTACTCTACCGGCTGTCCGTTCAGGACGAGTCTGCTCTCAACGATGCCCGATGTCTCGGCCTCAATCTCATTCATGAGCTTCATGGATTCGATAATGCACAATACCTTTCCCGGTTGGACGCGCTCGCCCATGCGCACGAATGGCGCCGAGCCCGGAGAAGGCGATTCATAGAAGGTACCGACGATGGGCGATTTGACCAGGATAAGGTCCGGGTCGGGGCCAGGCGGTTTGGCGGGCGGCTCGTGGACCGCCGGCGCGGCCGCGGGAGGGGCCGCAATCGCCGGAGGAGCGGCCGCGTGGACGGCAACCGGAACAGCCAGGATTTCCTGGGGATTGGCAAACCCGGCCCGCCGGATGCGGACGCGGTCTTCGCCCCGCTGCACTTCGAGCTCGGCTACGCCAGTTTCATTGGCGAGCGCGATCAACTCGCGTATTTCATCAATTGTCACAAAGGTTAGGTTAACAGAGTGAGCGCGGGTTCAAGCCTCTGCCCGATCCTCCGAAATTTCCCCTTGCTTACCGAGGGCAGGCCGTGATATTTTGGGCTCGGTAACCGAGAGTGAACACATGAGCAAACCGGCCGATCTCGTCCAGGGAACGCTGGACCTTCTGCTTCTGAAGATTGTCGCACTGGAACCGCTGCACGCCTGGGCAATCAGCCAGCGGTTGAAACAGGTTTCGGGAGAAGTCCTGCATGTCAGTGACGGGTCCCTTTACCCTGCACTTCACAAGTTGGAACAGGAAGGGTGGATCAAAGCGGAGTGGAAGGTTACGGAGAACGGCCGGCGCGCCAAGTTCTATTCGCTCACGCGCTCGGGCCGCCAGGCCTTAGAGCGCGAATCCGCCAACTGGGAACGGCTGGCGGGCGCGATTTTTCAGGTGGTTCGGCTCAGCGAGGCTTAAATGATGCTGGAAACGCGCTGGCTGCGCCGGGCAACCCTTCGGCTCCGCACGCTATTCCACCGGGAGCGCGTAGAACAGGAGCTCGAAGAGGAATTCCAATTTCACCTGGAGCGACGCATCGAACTGGAAATCGCGAGAGGTCTCTGCCCGGCGAGGGCTCGTTTGGCGGCGCTTCGCGCGATGGATGGAATGGAGCAACGCAAGGAGGAATGCCGCGATATGCGACGAGTGAACTACATCGACGACCTGTTGCGCGACCTAAGGTACGCCGGCCGCAACCTCCGCCGGAGCCCGGGCTTTACCACGCTCGCTATTCTGATCATGGCGCTTGGCATCAGCGGGACGACGGCAGTCTTTAGCCTGGTTAACCAGATCCTCTTGCACCCGCCTGGCGTTTCCGAACCGCAGCGGATTGTGGTGGTGCGGACCCGGTACGACAAGCTGAACCTGAACTTCGACGGGGCATCGCCGCCGGCTTTGGCCGATGCGCGCGCGAATAAAGAAATTTTTGAATATGCCGCCGCAATGCGTCCGATCGGCTTCAACTACGCGGATGGGTCTGTGCCCGCGCGGCTGCGTGGAGCGGCGGTATCGGCCGCATGGTTCGACGTTTTCGGCGCCCGTCCCGCGCTCGGTCGCGTCTTCACCGCCGATGAGGATCAACCCAACGCGAATCGGGTGGTGGTGATGGCCTATGACGCGTGGCTGCGGCTGTTTGGCGGCAATCCGGGCGTGGTGGGGCGAACCATCGAACTCAACCAGCAGCCCTACCAGGTTATCGGCGTCATGGGTCGCGACTTTCACCAAGCCGGCGCGGTAGACGTCTGGACCCCGCTAGCGCTGCCGCCGCGCGCCTTCTCACCGCAAAACCGATTTAATGAGAATCTGTCCGTGGTGGCTCGCATGCAGCCCGGGATCTCGTTCGCTCAGGCCGACGCGTGGCTCAGGTGGAACGCGGACCACGTGGCGGCCGCTGCGCCCGCAAATTTGCGGAGCATGATTCTCGATGCCAGATGGGGCATGGGGGCAACCGCTTTCACCGATTCGAGCGCCGGAAAAACCAAAACGCCGATACTGATTTTGCTGGGAGCTGTGGGCCTGGTGCTCTTGATTGCCTGCGCGAATATCGCTGGTCTGATGCTGGCGCGAACCTCGACGCGCGCCCAGGAGCTGGCCGTGCGGGCTGCGCTGGGGGCTGGGCGGCGGCGCCTGTTGCGGCAAATCCTCTCGGAAGGCCTTCTGCTGGCGGCGGCCGGCGGCGCCGCGGGACTGGTTCTGGCGCAGGGCAGTATGAAGCTTCTACTACGGCTGGCTCCGGAGAGCGCGGTGGTGGGCCTCGAAGCACGCCTGGATATATTCGTATTGCTGTTCGCCACCAGCGCGACTTTGGCTGCGGGCCTGCTGTTCGGATTAGCTCCAGCGTGGCAGAGCTCGCGCATCGATCCGGCGCACACTCTGAAAGGCGGCGTGACGATCCATGGAGCGCGGCAGAGATCCAGATCGGTGCTGGTGGTGGCGGAGGCCGCTCTGGCGCTGGTTCTGCTGGTGACGGCGGCCTTGTTTCTGCGGAGCTTCGCACGCTTACAAGCCCTCAACCCCGGCTTTGAGCCGCGGGGAGTGGTCACGGCCGCGTATACCCTGCCCCCAGGATATGCGAATCCCGAAAAACAACTGGCGTTCGCGCGGAATGTTCTGGAGCATCTGCAGAGTGCGAAGAGCGTGATCGCGGCATCCATTGGGAGGCCGATCCCCTTCAGCAATGACAACGAAGGCGGCGCATTCCGGATCGAAGGAAGGAGCCTGGCCGGCGGTGAGGCGATTCCACAGGGAGATCGCCGGTGGGTGACGCCGGACTATCTGCGAACCCTGGGAATCCGGCTGGAGCGGGGCCGTTTCTTCGGCGATTCGGATCGCGCGGGCGCGCAGCCGGTGGTGGTGATCGACGAGAAGCTGGCGCGCCGGTACTGGCCTGACGAAGATCCGTTAGGCAAACGGATTCAGCCAACTTCGGGCGAGGGCTGGCATACGATTGTCGGAATCATAGGGCACGTGGTGCACTCGGACCTCGCCCACGATACCGGCCGCGGGGCCATATACTTCAGCCTCTACCAGCATCCGGCGCCGATGGGATCCATTTTGGTCAAGACGCCTCTGGTCAAGGCGTCTTCAGTCAAAACCTCAGGCGACGTGGCGGCGGTAGCCGCGATTAGGGATGCGGTACGGGCCGCGGACCCGGATCTGCCGCCGTACGACATCAAGCCGATGGAAGCTCTGCTGGCGAATTCCTTGGCTCCAAGGCGGTTTGCGATGCGGGTGCTGGGCCTCTTTGCGGCCGCAGCCCTGTTGCTGGCCGCGCTCGGATTTTACGGGGTCCTCACCTGTGCGGTGACGGAGCGCACGCGCGAGATTGGCATCCGCATCGCCCTCGGCGCCGAGAGGGGCGCGGTGATGTGGCTGGTGGTGGGACAGGGGCTGCGCCTGGCGGCGGCGGGAGTCGCGATCGGAATCGGGGCAGCGGCGCTGTTCGGGCGCCTCATCGAGAGCCAGTTATTCGAGGTCCGCCCATTCGATCCTCTGACGATTGCGGCGATGGCGGGCGCTCTAATGGCAGCGGCGCTGGTGGCCAGTTGGCTGCCCGCGAGGCGGGCGATGCGCGCGGACCCGGCGGTAACACTGCGTTACGAATAGGAACAAAGCCCAATGCGAATTCTTTATGTAACCAATGCCAGACTGTGGTCGATAGCCATGCTTGCATGCATCGCGATGCCGGCGGGCGCACAGTCGCCAGAGAATCTGGACCTGACTGCCGTCGGGAAAGATCCGCGATGGAAGATTGCCGGCCGCAAGGCCTCGGTTGTGGATGTCAAGGGAAAGCGCGCGTTGAAGCTCAGCGAAGGTCCAGG
>JBEKNN010000516.1:0-3902 GCA_049522755.1 Bryobacteraceae bacterium
CGGCATTCGAAACGTAAGCGGGAATGTTGAGGCGGCGACATTTTCCATCGCCGTCCGCTCCTCCGATAACCGCGTCTCAATAAATCGGCGCTCCAGCTCGGTCAGCTCGGTCTTGAGTAACCGCCGATAGCGATCGATGTTGTTACGGTGCGTCCGCAGAAGCGCAAATGCTTCGTCGATCATTGCGATGATCCGTCTTCACGGGGACGCCGATCAGGCTGCCAAACCGGCGCGCAACGTCGATTTGATGCGGGCCGGCTTTCCGCCTGGCGGGCCTTTCGGAGCCGAGTCCAGCGCGGACAGCGCTTCCAGTACCTCATCGATAGTCACGAAGCGTTTTGATCCCGGTATTTCCCGCAAGGCCGGGTTCGACGCCACAGCGGCCGCATCGGACGCCCAGGATGCCAGGATCGCGCGTTTCTCGCCGCCCGACAGGCTCGCATCCGCCACGACATCGCGGGGATGGTCGTAAACAGAGCCGGGGTGCAGGATCGCATTCAAGTCGATAATGTTGTCGTCATGGTTCATCATCGGCAGGTCCTCCTTCTCCTTTCGCTGGACACCTCTGATTTCTGCCCCGGCCCATGCCGCGGGCTCACGCTCTCCCGCCCGGCGGCCCGGGCGGGAGCACAAACCGTCTCAAAAAGAAGCGTTAGGCGGCGGCCTTGCTTTCGATCTGATGCACGTTGCTGCCGGCGGCGCCGTTGATGGCAATCCGTCGTGGCTTCATCGCCTCGGGGATTTCCCGGAACAGCTGGATTTTCAGCAGGCCATTCTCGAACGCCGCGTTCTTGACCTGGACGTAGTCGGCAAGGCTGAATTGACGTTTGAAGGGTCGAGCCGAAATCCCCCGATAGAGATATTCGCGCTCGGCTTTATCCGCCTTGTTGCCCTCGATGGTGACCACGTTCTGCTCGGCCGTCACCGAGATTTCGTCGGGCGAGAAGCCGGCGACCGCGAGCGATATCTGGTAACGATCGTCGCTCAGCCGTTCAATGTTATAGGGGGGATAATTGTCCTCGCCGGCCCGCTGGGCGGTCTCCACAAGGTCGAACAGGCGATCGAAACCGATGGACGAACGCCAGAGGGGAGAGAAGTCGTAAGTGCGCATAGCCAGATCCTCCAAAGAGCAAAATGGGTACGAGCGGCACCGGACACGACCGGTGCCCGTCTCAGGTCCCCCCGATCCGTTTAGGCATCGGGGACGCCATCTCGCGATGGCAGGTGGAAAATAAAAAAAGTCGGTTTTGGTTTCAAGAGGGGGCCTAAATTTTTTTGGTGCCCGCACCTGATTTGGCTTTTCGCTTTCCGCGCACTGGGCTGCGGCTGGCCACCCCCCGCCGGGACGCGTAAGCAGCCACCCTTGAATCTATATCACTCCTTCCGACGCAAATCTTGAACAGGCGGCCATGGCCACGCGGCAATGAGCGGGGGCTGGGTCGTCACAGGCTGACGGCGGTCGAGGGGGATCACCCGTTCTGCACAAGCTCTTGCGCGGAAGAACGGGGATACGACCGCCGTCGCTCGCATTGGCCTTGACGGCCTGGGAGTCGCAGACCCCGCTTCACGCGATGCCCGTCAGGATCATCGCAGCAGAGATAGTGTGTCATACGGAGCGTAGCGGAGTGAACATGCCAAAGCCGAAACTCTCGCCCGCAGGCGAAGTCATCGCAGCCTACGGAGCCACCATGGTCGCGGCGTTCCAGGTGCTCATCAACTGCCTTGAAGAGAGTGACGCGCTGTTGCCCGGGCAGTTTCCTGAAGCGCTAAGGGTTTACATGGAGATGACAAAAAGCAGGGAGGGAGATGTTAACGATATGACGCTCGCGGTGCTTCATGATATTCGGATGGCCACGCTGGATTAGTTTACCTGTGAAGCTGCTAACGAGCTGGCGCTGGACGTCCGCGTGTCCGTGCTGAACGGCTCAAATCTCTCGTTGAACTACTGAGAACATCTCGCGAGAATTCGGCCTTTGCCAATCGGTCCATCAGCCCAAGCAAGCGGGCGGGCAATTCATCCGATGGCGTGCCTACAGCGATGGCAAGCCTTTCGCCGATTTCCTCGCGGACTGCGCCGCTGTGAGCAAGGTTGATTTGAATATCAAGCATCAGATTTCCAACTTGTATTCCGCTGAGAGTGCCGCCTAGCGACGGGAGATCACAAGACGAGCTTCCACGATGTTTGCTCCCGAATCGCTGTGGCGCAGACATGCGGTGGTGAAGTCCGGCCAATTCTGTTTAGAGCAATTCTGTGGAGATGATCGGACTGCTAGCCGATCTGACTTTGCGACCCCCTCACTGGCCTCCGCTCTGGGAGCAAACGACGGTAACGCGACCACCGAAACTCCTAAAACGGCCAGTATCGCGAAGGCTGCAAGTGATTTGATCATTGTGGGCTGCTGACTGTGGTTAGATCAATCCCGCTTCGTTCGGGGATTACCACGTCAACAACCTTTGTTGACAAATTGTTCCATATCACAACTTATATTTGTGAGCAGCCGCGGTGGGCACCCATGGACCGAACAAGCAGCGCTCCGGGGCAAGCAGGTTGGCAATGCCGATACGGTAGCCAAGAGACCGACGCCGCGCAGCGCGCTTTAGACCTCGCAGGCAAACACCCGCATTAACAAACTAAGACGCGCCAAGCTTCGATTTGGCGGCAATCGTTGCAGCCGATGTAATGGGCTACTCCCGCCTGACGGGGCGGGGCGAGTGTGTTCGATGGTGCTCAGGTGACTCTCAGGGCTCCCCTGAGCGCCTCATGAACTGAAGCTACCCTGGGGACAAGGGCAATGAATGCCAACGAGTGCTGAGGCTCCTGAGGGTCGTGAGAGTGCGATCGAGCAAGAGGAACCATTATCATTGATCAGCATTAGCGACCCATAACCTCCGTGAAGGCAACACCATGCACCTCTCCAATCAGGGCCTGCTCGTTATCATCGTGGTCGGAATTGTTGCCGGTTATCTGGCAGGTAGGGTCATGCAGGGCGGTGGCTTCGGATTGATCGGTGACCTGCTCGTCGGTCTGGTCGGTGCGTTTATCGGTGACTGGCTATTGCCGAGACTTGGTATTCACCTCGGGGCAGGGATCGTTGCCCTGATCATCAACGCCTTCATCGGAGCCGTGGTGCTTCTGCTGATCCTGAGATTGGTAAGCGGTGGTGGGTTTGGTGGTAGACGCCGCTGGTTCTGAACTGACGCCCGTTGGTGTTGAAGCTGCCATTGGGTCACAGGCCTCATTGCGTCTCTGGCTGCCCCTGTTTCCTTAGGTATCGGCTTAGAGGTCAACACCCTGTTAATCGGCATAGCATTTGACCCCCTATCGGCTTCCAACATTGACGAGCGAGGGGGCAAAATTCGGAGCGGCTGCACACTTTATGCGCCGTGCCTCGCCCGTGTACTGCGGATGCGCGGCCTCAAGTCATGACATATTTCGCAAGTTCCGTAAGCGTGCCGGCCGCTGCGTCTGGTTTCACACCCAGTTCTTCGAGCGGAGCGTTGAGGCGGTTGACCCAAAAGGTGTTGAGGCCGAACGACTTGGCGCCCGCGGCATCCCAACCGCCAAAAGCCGCAAACACGATGTTCTCGCGCGGGAGATTGAAAGCCGTTTCGGCCATTTGATATGCACGCGGATCGGGCTTGAAGGCTCTGACCGCATCGGTGCTCAGTTGTTGCTCGAACAGACCGGCTATGCCGGCGTTCTCTGTGTTCGCGTTCAGCATCTTCGCGGTGAAATTTGATACACATGCCAGACGAATATTTGCTTCCTGCAGGGCCTTGAGCGCTCCAGCAGAATCTGGCCACGGCTCCAGCCGAAGATAAGCCTCCATCAGCTTGGTTCGCAATTCAGGATTCAAGTCGATTTTCGTCGCCTTGGATGCGAACGCCAAAGCATTTTCGGT
>JBEKNN010000517.1:0-3884 GCA_049522755.1 Bryobacteraceae bacterium
TGGGCACAGCGTGTCTGCTCGAAAAGTGGTATTACCGCCGCTCCAATTTCCAGAACTGGATGACTGCGGAACATTCCGACGCGTTCACTTACATAGGTTGTCACTATGTCGACTTAGTGCACTTCATAACCGGACTGACTCCCGCGGCAGTTAGTGTGTACGGAATCCGCGACCGATTCCCGAATGGCGCGGAAGGCTATCTCTGGACCGATGCGCGAGTGATCTGGGATAACGGCGCGTGCCTCAACGTGCAGAACGCGCTAGGCTACCCCGACGCCGCGCCGGGCGGGAATACGCAGAGCCTGACAATGTATTGCCAGGGCCGCGAAGACGGCGGCTTGATCGCGCATTCCGATCAGTATCGCGGGGTGAAGTATTCTTACGCGGAGCCGCCGTCGTATTCCGAGCCAAGTCCGGATTACTTCCAGTATGTCGAATGGGATGGCGCGGGACTCGCGCCGGCAGGTTACGGATATCGATCCATCGAGCAGATGGTAAGCGCGGCGGTACGCGGTCAACTCGATAGCGGCTTGCTTGCGACGGCCGCCAACAGCGGGTTCAACGATCGCGCGATTGAGGCGGCAAGACAGAGTCTGCGCGAAGGCGGCCGCGAAGTCCGTCTAAGCTAGTGTGGTGTCCAAGAATTGGCTAGACAAATCGAATTCGGCAGTTCGGCTCGAAACTCCGAGTTTTCTTATCCGCGTTCATCGGCGTTCATCGGCGGCTAATGATAATTCTGAGAGGTTTCGGTCGATGACGGCACAGAACCAATATGGCCGCCGATGAACGCCGATGAACGCGGATTTTGATTTGTTGACCGAGCGCGCGCTCGGCGCGATCTTTGAGGTTTCCAATACGCTTGGCTGCGGATTCCTCGAAAAAGTCTACGAGCGCGCTCTGCTTAGAGAACTCTGCCTTCGTGGCATCCGGGCTACTTCCCAAGCTTCGTTTACAGTAGCCTACAAAGGCCACTCTGTTGGAGAATACTTCGCCGATCTTCTCATCGAAGATGCGCTGGCGGTCGAGTTAAAATCTGTCGAGCGGCTTGCCGGCGAACACACCGCGCAGTGCCTCAACTATCTGCGAGCCTCCGGCGTGACTCTCTGTCTTCTGGTCGATTTTCAGAAGCCCAAAGTCGAGTGGAAGCGTATTGTCCACGGAGTCGAGATTCCTGAGCCGTAAGTCGCCAGCTGCGGGCAGGTAGAACTGTCTAGTTATTTTGCAGACACTACACTAGCAGACCGTCTGAGCTAGGCTAGTCGGGCAGCCAATCCTGGCTGCAGCCGCCTTTCAGGCGGCTTCCAGAACATCTCAGTTGTCCACGCGCAAAGCTCCATCGCGCAGCGAGACTACCGTCCCACTCAGACCCCGCGCCGATTCCCATAAAGATCCACATGCAGCCTCGGGCTAAAACGGAATCCATCGTCCTTGCAAATCTCCGCCAGCCACAAAGCCCTCTCCCGCAAACGCGTCGGATCTATTCCTTCCGGCATCAAGACAATGCGCTCCGCCGGAGCCTTCAAAGCCTCCGCGAGCGATCTCACCTCCGCCACGTCTTCCGGCCTGGCGATCACAAACTTCAACTGATATTGATAGCCGGCCATCAGCTTCCTCAATACCTCCGTCTGAAGCCGCAGCCGCTCGTGCTGCGCCGCCCACGGACCCTCGGGCGTCGAGTTTCCAAGCTTCGGACTGATGCTCATCAAATCGCAAGCGACCGGTTTGAACACAGTGCCCGCGGTCTCCACCGTGATGTGCATCCCCAGCGCGCGCAGGCGTTCCGTCAACGCCACCATCTCCGGCGCGATCATGGGTTCCCCGCCGGTGACCACCACATGGCGCGCCGGATGCCGATGCACCTCCGCGCAAATTGCATCCAAGCTCATTTCCGCGCCTTCCGGCTGCCACGAAGTGTAGGGCGTATCGCACCATGAGCAGCGCAGATTGCACCCGCTGGTGCGGATGAAGAACGAGGGCGTCCCGATCAGCGACCCTTCACCCTGCAGCGAGTAGAAAAGCTCAGCGATCTTCAATGCCGGCCTCTTCGAAGCCCTTGCGGCGCAGCAGGCAGGCGTCGCATTCGCCGCACGCGCCGCCATCGGGCGCGGGGTCGTAGCAACTGCGCGTCATGCCGAACGGCACGCCCAGCTCGCTTGCCAGTCTCACGATGCCGGCCTTCGTCAAATGCTGCAGCGGCGTATGAATCTTCAGACGCGTGCGGCCTTCCACGCCCGCTTTGGTCGCCAGATTGGCCATGCGCTCGTAGGCTTCGATGAATTCGGGCCGGCAATCGGGATAGCCCGAGTAATCGAGCGCGTTCACGCCGATGAAGATGTCGCAGCTTTCCAGCACCTCCGCCCACGCCAGCGCGTACGAAAGAAAAATCGTATTGCGCGCGGGTACATAAGTGACCGGAATTCCAATCGCCATATCCGCCGCGCTGCGCGCCTTGGGCACAGCGATATCGCCGGTAAGCGCCGACCCTCCAAAGACGTCGAGGCCGATGCGCGCCACTAAATGCCGCTCGACGCCGAAGGCCTTCGCAATGCGCGCCGCGGCATCGAGCTCGTTCTTATGCCGCTGGCCATAGTCGAATGAGAGCGCGCAGCATGCGAACCCGTCGCGCCGCGCCAGCGCCAGGCACGTCGCGGAATCGAGTCCGCCGCTCAACAAACACACTGCTTTTCGAAGGCCTGACAAGGGATGATCCACGGAATGATCCAACTGACTGATTCTTTATAATTATAGCTGGCCCTAAAATTTGCGTATTCGTTTTCTCACTTCCACGCCGCTCGATATCCGGCGCGGCAGCGGCACCTACGCCGGCATCCACGCATTGGCGGGCGCACTGGAAAAGCTGGGCCACGCGGTAATCTACGAAACGCCGCGCCGCCACTTCCCCAATTACACTTTCGAGCGGCTGGCGTTCAACCGTTCGGTTCAGCGCTCGACCGAATTCGATCTCACCGTCGGATTCGATATGGATGGTTACCGCATCGCGTCCGGCGCGCGCCACGTGGCGTCGTTGAAGGGCGTGATTGCCGATGAGGTCCGCTTCGAATCGGGGCTGACGCAGCTCACCATGTCGATCCAGGCACGCTGCGAGCGGCTGCACGTGAACCGCGCCGCGCGCGTGCTGGTGACCAGCCGCTACTCGGGCGAACGCGCTATGGAATTCTACGGATTGCGCGAGATGCCTGCGATCGTGCCAGAGCTGATCGATCTCGCCGCGTGGCGCCGCGTACTGGCGGAGCACCCTGCGGAACGCAGCGGATTCACAGTACTCTTCGTGGGCCGCTTCTACCATCGCAAGCGCGTTCCCGTGTTACTGCGCGCAGCGGCAATATCGCGGCAACGCGTCCCGGAGCTGTGCGTTCGCATCGTTGGCAACGGCCCCTGCAACGCGGCATGGCGCGCGCTGGCGCGGGAATTCCGGCTCGATAACGTAGTGACGTGGCTCGGCGACGTTTCTCGCGCGCAGCTCGCCGAAGAGTATAACCGCGCGGACGCGTTCTGCCTTCCGAGCGTGCAGGAAGGTTTCGGCATCGTGTTGTTGGAAGCGATGGCCGCGGGAAAGCCCATCGTCGCATCGCGCGCCGCGGCCATCCCGGAGGTAGCGCCGCACGGCGTGCTCGTGGAGCCGGATGATCCGCAGGCATTGGCCGCGGGAATCGAGCGGATTTATCAGTCGCCGCCGGGGCCATCGGATTGGGTGGAGCAGTTCGATGCGCCGCTTGTAGCCCGGCGGTTCTTGGACGCCGTTAGCGATCTGCCCTAGCCCTAGCCTGGATTTTCGCGGCGAATCTCCGTTAACAAATCGAAGGTAGAATCCACGAATTACGGTGCAAGGCGGCAGTTCGCTTGTCGCATTCGTTATATATTTG
>JBEKNN010000518.1:0-3865 GCA_049522755.1 Bryobacteraceae bacterium
TGGAGAGCATCGAGTGGAAACCGCAGTCTGAATGCGGCCCAGGAAACGCGATCACGCGCGGGCCATGGGCTACCCCTTGCTTGGGTGTCCCATAGCAGCGGACCGCCCGGCGGGCGGAGCCCTTTGATCCTCAACCCCGAATCTGGGCCTGTCGGCCTTCAGCCAGACTTTTTCGAAGCTCAAGGTTGTCGGCTTGACTCATGACTTTGCGGAATCCTATGCGCCGATCAATATCACGGTCCCCTATGCGGGGCAGCACAGAACGCCCAGGCCATTTCTGATGATCATCGACTGAATCAAGGTCGGGAAGGAGTGGAGGGTCGCCTCGGAGATCATCCTGTCAGTCCCACCGGCGCCAGCCGTCGAGCACTTAGCAGTCCAGAGCTAATGGTGACCGTGTCTCCCTGCTAAATCGGCTTTATCGCCCGTCCGCCGCATGTCTTGATCTCTCAGAGACGACGCAACCGCCCGAAGAGTTCCGTTTCCGTAAAATGCGCCCTGCCGGGGTCGCCGCCGACATGACGGTAACCGCGTTTGGTGGGCGCCAAAGTAAACGCTGCACGGCCCGATCGCGGGTGAAACCTTGAAGGGCGAAGTGATGACTCAATCCGCGAGATAGCGACATCACGGCCAAGTGGCTGACACCAGTTTCCGGTAACGCCGTTCTTCAGACCACTGGCCGGCAAACGGGGTGTAAACTAACGAGAAGGAGTGTCTAATGAAGCGTGCGCTCGTTTGTCTTCTCGCTGCACTGACGCTTTATTCCCCGGCATCTGGACAGAGCACGGCTTTTGAAGTGGTCTCGATCAAGCCAGCGCCTCAGAACAAAAAGGAACTGCAGCAGCACTTGGGTACGCAACTTGATCCGGCCATGGTTGATTTCGGGGGAGTCTCCCTCCTCATGTTGCTAACGCGAGCTTATGGGTTGCATTCCTTCCAGGTGGTAGGCGAGCCCGAATTGAACACCACACGATTTAACATTGTGGCCAAGCTGCCGACCGGGTCCTCCACTGCCCAAGTACCGGAGATGCTCAAGACAATGCTACGGGAGCGCTTCCGGCTTGAGGCCCGCCAGGAGACACGGGAGTTCGAAGTCTACGCCCTCACCGCACCGAAGGGCGTTCCGAAGATTCCCCTCAAACCAGCGGGTGACGATCCCTCCCCTGGTCGCGAATTACCAAGTGGCGCCATGGCGCAGGCGGCGGATTTCATTAATCAGTACCAATACGTTCTCCGGCTCAGCCGGCCAGTGGTGGATCAAACCGGTGTAGAGGCCGACCACATTGACCTGGCGTCGTTCGTTCAGCCGTTGCTGGATGCTGCGATCGCCGCACAGAAAGACGGTGCCGACCCCATGGCGGTGGAGAGCGCTGTTCTGGGCGCCGTCCAGAAACTCGGGTTGCGATTGGAGCCGCGCAAGGCTTCCATGACCGCGTTAGTCATCACTCATATCGAGCTGACACCAACGCCAGAGTAGTGACCGGGCGGCCTGTTCGTAGTGCACTTAACTGGTCGCTCAAAGCGGCCTTCCGCAGTTGGGAATGATGTGTGGGCTTACCGGAAAGTGCGCTTCGTCCTTCCACTTGGCCGTATCACGCCCGACGATGAGATGTGGCCGGCCGATGGATAGGTCCTCCCTGACGGCGAAGGGGCGATCAACAGGATGATGCCGGCTATGATCCCGGATCAGCCGCCCCTTCGCGGCAGGTCGCGAGCTATGCTGCATCGGCCCAATATTGGAAGTGCGAAAATGATGATCCATGAGTGAATTTCCGGAGTTCATGCAACATCCCCCGAAGACAAAATCGTTCGGTCGAATCAGGCGACGCCTGGTGTCGATGGCTACGTCTTCGACGGCGTGGCAAATGTAGAAAGAGAGTCGCTGCGGAGCATAAGGAACTACGCAATTCTCGCTATGTTGATCGGATGCGGCCTCCGACGAGGCGTGCTACTCGCCTTACGGGTCGAATCGATCCAACTGCGCGAGGAGCGCTGAGTTATGGCCGACCTGATGGGCAAAGCTGGCCACATCCGGACGGTTCCAATGCCTGCATGGGTGAGATCTGGCGTTGAGAAATGGATGGAGGCAAGCGGAATCACCGACGGCGCACCTCTTCCGATCGATTGACACGAGGGGCCGGGTATGGGGAACCGGCATGACCCCAAAGGTGCTTTGGGAGATTGTGAAGGCCGCCGCCTTACGAGCAGATATTCCAGGACTGGCCCCGCACGATATGCGGCGAACCTGTGCACGGCTTTGCCACCTTGCCGGCGGAGAACTGGACCAGATTCAATTTCTGCTGGGGCGCCTCTCGATCCAGACAACCGAGCAGTACTTGGGTTGCAAACAGAAGCTTCGTTACGCCGTCAACGACAACGATGGGATTCGAACCTTCAAGCGAACAACGCCCGGTCGGCGGGGCGGATAACCCGCACCTTCCCGACTAATCGCGGCCGACCATGATATCGAATTTGGCCTCGATCTATTCAACGGTCCGAGATGCCAAGCGATTGGGCGATTCCCCCCATGCTCCTTATCAGATCGCCATTGAAAGGATTGGTCGGGGCGAGTGGATTCGAACCACCGGCCTCCTGGTCCCGAACCAGGCGCTCTACCAGGCTGAGCCACGCCCCGTGTTTTTGATAACTGAACCGTTGAAACCAGTCACTCGAGCATCTGATCACATGGAAACGACTGCTACCGCAACAACAAATATACCATCCTTCCGCGCCTACGCTGAGGATCGCAAATACCTGAAAAATGTCTCGCCGAAAAATCTTTCGTGGTTCCACGATGCCTGGAAAGCATTCGGCCCATTCCCGGAACCCGTATTCGCCAGCGGAAGCCGCTTAAACGACGGGCTTAGGACGGCAATCACCGCGCTCCTGGCGAACGGTGTCCGACCGGTGTCGATGAATGGCTACCTCACCTTCGTGAGGGCCTATGCAAATCGGCTCCAGGCCGAAGGATAGCTGCGCGAGAAACCCAACGTCCAACTTCTGAAGCGCGACAATATGCTGTCGCCGCAAGGGGCAACTGGAGCGGATGCGGAAGTTCGGGCTGGAACCGCACCCGGAGAAAACGTGGCTGATCGAGTCTGGGCGATTTGCGGAGGACAACCGGAAGCGGAGAAGAGAAGGGTAACCCGAGACCTTCGATTTCCTGAGCCTCACGCATGTCTGTGGGAAAACCCGGAGGGCAACTGGTTTACGGTTCGACGGTAGACGATCAAAAAGCGGCTGCGCGGCAAACTGCAAGAGATACGGCAGGAGTTGTGCAAGCGGTGGCATGAGACGATTGCCGAGACCGGGAAGTCGTTGTGGTCAGCGGTGTGGGGCCACCTGAACTATCATGCTGTACCGGGGGCTTCGCGGCGCTGCCAACGTTCCGGCGGGAGGTGGCAGGTGGCTGGAGGCGCTTCGGCGCCGCAGGTGGCGGCACTCCGATCCTTTTCCCGCTACCTGCGGCGCCACGGAGAAATTTCGCTGGATCTGGCGGCCTGCGTGCCCACCGCACCCAATTGGTCGAGGTCGACATTGCCCAAATTCCTCCCGCCAGGAACGGTACAGCGCGTTTTGAGTCGTTGTGATCGCCAGGCTCCCCTTGGGCGCCGAAACTACGCAATCTTACGGCTGCTCGCCAGGCTGGGCCTGCGGGCCGGACAAGTCGTTGCGCTCAACTTAGAGGATATTGATTGGGACGCCAGCCAAGTGACCGTTCACGGCAAAGGTCGTCGGTCCATCCAAATGCCGTTGCCCGCCGATGTCGGTGAGGCTATCGCTGCATACCTGCGTTTGCTCCACCCGCCGGGTTTTCATTCGCGCCAAGGCTCCGTTAGGCGGGTTTGCCTTGCAGCAGCAGATT
>JBEKNN010000519.1:0-3817 GCA_049522755.1 Bryobacteraceae bacterium
CGCTATATCACCGACGTGCTCACCAGCGTCAAGGTGTTCGATGTGCGCCTGCTGCGAAGTCTGCTTCTCGAAGGCAATGGCCGCAACCTGGATACGGAGATTATCGCCAAGTTGTGTCTGTTGCATGAGTACATCCTTGAGATACCGGTGAGTTATAGCCCCCGCACCCGCTCCGAAGGTAAGAAGATCACCCTGATGGATGGAATGAGCGCCTTGGCCATGTTATTCCGGCAGCGTATCCTCGGGAATCGTACGGCATCGGACGCGATAGTTAAAGATCGCATAGCGGCTAAGAGCGCCGCGGCGGAGCCCGATCGTAGAACCTCTATATAAATGCCACTGCTCTCCATCGTAATCCCCGCCTATAATGAAGCGGAATTCATTGGTACGCTGCTGCAACGGATCTTAGCCGTTCCTACCGGGACACTCGGCTTTGAAAAGGAGATCGTAGTAGTAGACGATGGCTCCAAAGACAAGACCGCCGAGATAGCTCGCGGTTTCGTGGGCGTAAAGGTATTCACTCAGGTTCCCAATCAGGGAAAGGGCAAAGCCGTGCAGCGCGGCATTCGGGAGTCTACCGGCGATTATGTCCTGGTTCAGGACGCCGACCTGGAATACGATCCCAAGGATTATCTTGTCCTCCTGCGCGCCTTAGGGCCGCGCGTCGATGCGGTGTACGGCAGCCGCATCCTGGGCCAGATTCGCGACCGCAAGGGACCGCGGCTATTTCCGGGCCGCCATCCGGAGCAGCGCTTCGGTCCATGGCTGGCCGGTCAGTTGCTGACCCTGTGGACCCTCCTGCTCTATGGTAAGTGGATAACGGACACTTTGACGGCATACAAGCTCTATCCCGCGGCCGCCGTGCGAAACATGCGGGTGCGAACCAGCGGGTTCGAAACCGACCACGAGATCACGGCCAAACTAATCCGCGGCGGCCACCGCATCGTCGAAGTACCCATCGCTTACATTCCGCGGAGCGTTGAAGCGGGCAAGAAGATTAAGCCCCGAGACGGCTTCATCGCCGTCTGGACACTCCTCAAATTCCGCTTCATCGATTAGTACCTCAGCTATTTGCTATGTGGGGCAGCCAATCCTGGCTTTCAGCCGGCTTTCATCACCTGCTCCGCTTCACACCACTTCCAGCAGCTCCACGCGCGACGGCTCCGGTATTTCATCCCCGTCCTCGCGCATGGCCGCTAAGTGCATTGCGATAGCCTTCTGCATACGCGCCTTGGTTTCATCCACGGTACGCCCTGTGGCAACGCAGCCCGGCAGGTCTGGCACGTGGGCGCTATATCCCGTTCGCGTGGGCGCAATTAATACCGCGTCCTTGGCCATACTCGCTCATCGGTCCTCCAACCCCGACTGCTTCAGTATAGACTTTCTTGTTTTGGGTCGAATTCGTCGGACAGATGACCGGCAATGGTTACCTTACCCGGCTTCGCCGGATGGACGTATCGGCGATGGCTGCCTTCCCGATTCTTCAGCAACCATCCGTCCTCACGGAGCAATTTGAGCGCGTCGCGAACCTTCATCGCTACCGCTTCAGCGGGTCTTCCACCCAAGGCGGCGTAGCCTCGATCAACCGCCCCAGCTCCGGTTCCACCTCCTCCATTTTGCACTTCATCTCCCAGGCGATCTCACGGTAGCTGAAATGGCCTTTGACCCCGCTCCGCAGTCGGCAAATATATTCAGCCTCCGCGAAATCCATCTTGAAAAGGAACCGCGAGCGCGCCCCGAACGGCAGCAGGTATTCGGCGCCGGGCGCGGGCAGCGCGTGCATGGCGTCGAACGCGGCGCGCATCGCGGAATCGTAGATCCCGATTGCGCCGGAATCCAAAATAACCGCGGGGGTGTCGTACCCCAGATAGCCCGCGTACGCCTGGCGAAATTTCTGGCAGCGGCGATGCCGGTGCAGGTCGCGGTACGCGCCGATATCGATCACCAGGTCGTAGGCATACAGCCCGCCACGGAAATTGCCCAGGATCTCGTCGCGGTGCGTGCGCGACCCCAGCGCCACCCCAATCGCTTCGGCGCGCCGCTGCGCGCTCCATTCGCAGGCAATCTCATAGAGCTCGCGATACGGCCGATCGGTAACGGAGTAAAGCAGCGTGGCGACGATATCGGCGGGCGTATGCGCCGGCTTCAGCAGATCCACGCGCGCCGGCGCCCCGCCGCCCGCGGGCGGAAGATTCTGCCGCGCCCACTGCTTGAGATCTTCGCGCGAGCGGGCCGCGTGCTCGTCGGCATCCGCGTGGCGGGCCAGCGTGGGCGCCAGCGGCTCAGCCGCGGCAGCGGAATCCCAAACGCAATCCGGCGGCTGCGCGCAGGCTTGCGCCAGCTCTTCGCCCAGACTGCGCAGCTCCGCATACTCGGAGGCCTTGAAGCGGCGGATCTGCTTCTCGAGCGTGCGTATGCTGGTGACTTGTCCGGCATTCGTTGGCACGCCCCAAAAGAGAAGATAGCGCGCCACATCGAAGGCGCGCGCGGCGATATTGCGGCGATAGGCCTCGGGCTTCATGGCATCCGGGCGCGGGTGGCGCTCCAAAAGGTACGCGAATGCCAGCTCGTTCACCTTGCCGTAAGCCGCCAGCAGGGCTTCGCCGGCGGATTGATAGGCGGCGCTGGAGCCCGTTAGCTCGGGCGGGACCACGAAGCCGGATCGGGAGAAATCCTGATAGCGGGAAGATTTCGCCTGACCGTCCCACAGCGGCTCTTCTTCAATCTCAGTGGCGGCTAACTCCGAGACGCCTTCGAAACAGACAACCGCATGGCCCAGATCGGCAATGGAAGCGTGGCCGTACTGGAAATAGAAGCTTTCCAGGAATTTCTGCGAATCGTGGGTGCGCACCCATTCGATGGAATCGCGGATAGAATCGGGCGACCGGCTGTAACGCGCCAGCGCGTAGGCCGACTTTTCGGGCGGCATCGGAGCCACAGTGAGCACGCGCTTCGTGGGAGTCAAGAGGCTATGATAGCAATGGAAAATGCGAATCCGGATTCAGAGAATTCACCCCGGCGCGATACTTCCGGCGTACGCGCACGGGCCCGCCGAAGATGCAGGCATGGATTTGTGTGCGGTAGAGGACACAGTACTAGAACCCGGGATTCCGCGGCTTGTGGCCACCGGCCTTACGCTCGAAATCCCACCGGGATTCGAAGCGCAGGTGCGTCCCCGCAGCGGCCTGGCGCTGAAGCACGCCATCGGAATGCCCAACGCGCCGGGCACGATCGACCCCGGATATCGCGGCGAGATTCGCGTGATTCTGTTGAACTTGGGGCCGCAGGCGTATACCGTCCACGCCGGCGACCGGATTGCGCAAATGGTCGTCGCGCGCTACGAGGCGGCGGAGTGGGTGGAGGAGCCGTTAGCGGACTCGGCGCGCGGCCGCGGCGGGTTCGGATCGTCCGGAAGATAATGGAATCATCCGCGTTCCATGACATACGGGTTTGCTTTTTGTAACGCGAGACCCAATAATGGATTGAACAATCTGTGTCCGGAGGCACAAAATGCTCAACCACCGCACGGTAATGCGGGGAATCGCACTCATAGGCTTGCTCGCGGGAGGCTCGCTGCTGGAAGCGCAAGTCCGGACGCCTGTCATCAGTTCTCTAGCGTCGAGCATTGTGGGAGACGGATGCGACGGCCCAACCCATGGCGCCGCTTACACGGTAAACTCGCCAGGAGTCGGATTAGAAGGAAGCATTTGCATCTACATCACCGGCAACTTTAACCCGGAATCCCTCGAAACCCCAACTTGGACCGATCCGAGCGGCACGATCACGAATCTGAACCTGCAGTCTTCGTCGGCGACTC
>JBEKNN010000520.1:0-3806 GCA_049522755.1 Bryobacteraceae bacterium
TTTGGCTTTCTTGGTTTGCGTTGCCGTTTTGCCTTGTTGTTGGCCTTGGCGCGTCCCACACCCGTCCTGGTCTTCGCATCAGGCGGAACTTGATAAAAGGAAATGACCGATGCAGCCGTGTCTTCCGCCATTGGAACCGCTCCTGTCGGCTGTGATGGTGATCGCAATCACGCCGTCGCACGACACTCAAGAACAGCCAGGAGCGGCCGTCTAGGAACGTGGGGCAACACTCGTTTTTTCATTTTCGCTGTTGCTTTTGCTCGTGCAATTTCAACAGCGCGCGTTGCCGCAAAAATCGGTGGAAAACGCGCGCCCCTCAATCGAACCGAGTTCCTTCTTCCCATTCTGAATTGCGAGGAACTGTTTTGCTGAATTGCGAGGAACTGTTTTGGCAGTACCCGATTGAATAGCCGTTAAATTGAATTTTATGGCGGCCCTTTCGCAAAGGGCGCTCCCGGGAAGCTATTGCCGGCCCGGCGGTTCAGGTTTCGGGAACTGGAAAGGCTTCGGACATGAAAAAAGCAGTATTTGCGTTAGCGATCGCTGCGACCCTCGGTGTCACGGCGTTGGCGACCCCATCACCGGCTTACGCGTGGCGAGGTGGTTGGGGTTGGGGCGGCGGTCTCGCAGGCGGACTGATTGCCGGCGCGGTAATCGGTGGCATAGCGTCCAGCGCGTACGCCTATGGCCCAGGTTACGGTTACTATGGCGGACCAGGGTACGGCTATTATGGCGGCTACGCCCCTGCTTACGCCGGATACGCCCCAGCGTACTACGGCGGCGGCTACGCTCCCGCATACTACGGATATAGATCGAGTTACTATGCTCCCGCCTATTATGGACCCGGATATTATGGCCCTCGGTACTACCAGGGCTGGTGATCGCCAGGCGTGACGCTTAAGTCGGACAACGAAAGGTCGCAGAGATGTCTGCGGCCTTTTTTGTGCCGACCTGGGTATGACGAAACGGGAGCAGGGTTTAAGCCAGTCCGCCGTTGGCACGAAACCGACTTCCCGCGATGAACGCAGTTTGGTCGCGAACGGGGTAAGACCGGGCATGGTAGCGACAACGCAATTCGGTAGAGATTGATCCGAGTGAGACATCCCGCCGACTCGTCAGTTGCGGGTTTTGGTTGCCCGTTTCCTCCGATCCGCAAGTTAGGATGCAGGCGGCACCGGCAGCGTCGGAAGCATCAAGTGCGACGATGAGAGGATCGTGTTTAGGGAGCTGGTGCCGACACTGGCGTGCCGGAACATCAGAAGAGCCGGTTTGTCCTCGCCTTGGTCATCCGTCGTAAGATAGAGCCTGATCTTGTAGCCGGCCTTGAAGCGGCGGGCGTTCGGCACCAGAGGAATCCGATAGCGCACCATCTCGCCAATCGGCACTGACTCAAATGTCCGGCAGGGCAACACCGGCGCGCCGAGCTTGCTCGCGGTTTCATCCATATCGGGGTAAACCGGAAGGGGCTGGTTTGAGGGTCAAAGCGACGCGACTGCCCCAACTCGTACATCAGACGCGCACGGAGTGACTCTAGCGTGCGGGGGCAGCTCCTACCTTCGATTATCTCCCGCCAACAATAAGCCGAAACCGCATAGCGCCTGGAGGGCGCCTCGGCCAATCTCCGGTCCGCAGGCGTCCGGCCGATTGCCCGAAGCACGATCCTGTATGGATCGACAAGGCATAGTCGGTCGGTGGGTCGAGCTGGGCGAACGCTGCGGCCCAAGGCTTCGGCAGCCGGGATACAGGAAAGCAACCATGAGCAACTTCAGAGCAATCTGTAGCACTCTTGCCGTATTGTGTTCCACCACAACGCTGGCCAGCGTTCCCGCCTCTGCGCAGCAGCAGGGACAGAAACCCAACATCCTCTTCATCATGGGTGATGATATCGGCTGGATGCAGCCGAGCATCTATCACCAGGGTCTGATGGTCGGCGAAACGCCGAATATCGACCGCATCGGCCAGGAAGGCGCGAAGTTCATGGACTACCTTGCCATGCAGAGCTGCACCTCCGGCCGCAACGCCTTCTTCACCGGCATGTATCCGCTGCGCACCGGGATGATTCCGCCCCAGCTTCCGGGCAGCCCCTCTTACCTGCAGCCCGGCACCCCGGCGCTCGCCAAGGTCCTGCTCGACCTCGGCTACAACACCGGCGAGTTCGGTAAGAACCATCTTGGCGATCACACGGAGTCGTTCCCGACGGCGCACGGTTTCCTCGAATACTGGGGCTACCTCTACCACCTCGATGCCATGCAGGGTGTGAGCTTCCCTGACTTCAACAAGACGCCAACCCAACAGACCGCAGTCCCGCCGTGCAAGAACACACCCGTCCCAGGTCTTCAGGATCCCCCAGGCGCAGTGGACCCCGGAACAGCGCTTTGCCTGACGCCACCGCGCCCGATCATTGCGTGCAAGTCGTCCGACGGCACGTCGAAAAACCAGACGTGCCAGGACGAGGGCCAGTTGACACTTGAGCGCTCCAAGACGGTGGACGAGGAGATTTCGGCCAAGGTCGTCGACTTCCTCGATCGCTACGATCCAAAGAAAACCAATAAGCCGTTTTTCGTCTGGTACAATCCGGCACGGATGCACGTCTTGACGATGCTGTCGCCGCAGTACGAGGCCATGTTGGGCGAGCGCGGCGGCAAGGATTGGGGCATCAACGAAGTCGGCATGAAGCAGCTCGACGACAATATCGGCCTCGTCCTCAGGAAGCTCGACGACATGGGGCAGACCGACAACACCATCGTTGTCTTCACCACCGACAATGGCGCCGAGTCGATCACATTCCCGGACGGTGGCATTACCCCGTTCAAGGGCCAGAAAGGCGAAGCCTGGGAAGGCGGCTATCGTGCTCCGATGGTCATCCGGTGGCCCGGACATATCAAGCCGGGCACGGTGAAGAACAAAATGTTCGCCTCGCTTGATTGGATGCCCACGTTGGTGGACATCGCCGGCGGACCCAAGGGCGACGAGTTGAAGCAGCAGATAGAGGCAGGGAAGTATCCCGGCTTCGTCAAGACCACGCTCGACGGCTTCGACCAGCGCGACTATCTCGAAGGCAAGTCGGAGAAATCGGCGCGTGACGTCTTCTACTACTTCTCCGGCGCGACGCCTTCCGCAGTGCGCTTTAAGAACTGGAAGATGTACTACACGATGTCGCAGGCGGGCGCGGCTGGATGGCTACAGCCTCTCGTCACTTACCATTTCACGCTTGTCCAGAACATCAAGCGCGACCCGTTCGAGCAAATGATCACGGGGACCCCAGACCAGAAGACGGTTATGGCCTTTGGCGGCGCGCTCGGCGCTCCTTCCACCGCGTTTTGGTACGACTTCGATTATCTGCCCGTCGGCCAGAAGTTGTGGCTGGAGCACCTGGAAACATACAACAAATTCCCGCCCCTGCAGGCGCCGGAGAGCTACAACCTTAGTCAGGTCCTGGAACAGGTTAAGAAAGGCGGCGGCCACGCGAGCGAATAGCTGCATAAAAAGCGGGGCGCGATGCGATTTAGCGGGCGTCCCACGGGGCGTCCGCACCCGATGGCGAAGCGATGAATTGCGCTTCCCGTACAAGCTTCTCGACAGACCATCAACCTGACCCATGGTGCGTTTTGATTGGCGCGGCCAAGGGCTCGCGTGCGACATCGCCCTGCCGCTTGCATAGCCTTACCATCGCCAGTGACGGCAAAGCTGCTTGAGCTAACCGCCAATGAAAGCCACGGCGCGCACCGGCAATCCGAGCATTATTGGACACGAAAGCAGGGGTGCCGATTCGCTTCACTAGTTCAAGCCTGCGCGGCGAAAGCCTT
>JBEKNN010000521.1:0-3760 GCA_049522755.1 Bryobacteraceae bacterium
CCTCGCGCGCGTACGCCATCGCGGTGTTGATGCGAAGCGTGGCGCGGCGCGAATCGTTTGCGGCGTAGACCAGATCCGCGATAGTCACGATCTTGCGACGGAGTGGAAGCGCGCCAGCCCGATCTCCGGTAGCTTCCATGGCACTGGCGAGTGTCTCGGTCGCGCGGAGATACGGTTCGCTGGCAGCTCCGCTGAGCGACTCCTCCAGCGCGACCAACTCTTGGGAAGCAACAAGCGCGTTGTGCCGTCCTTCGGGCCGGTAAAGGGTTGTGGCGCGCAAGCGCAAAGAATCTTCCAGCCACCCCGTCCCGGCGCCGCGCGCGGTCGTAAGCGTGGCGCCATAGCGCTCCACCGCCTGCTCGAACTCACTAAGCTGGCCCTGATACTGTAGAAAGTTGGCGTAATTCTGCTGCGCGGTCAACTGTGGCTCGACCGCAACTGGCGACCAGCGCTCGGACAATGAGATGGTACGCCGGTAGATCTCATCAGCTTTGTTGGGAGCCTGCTGCGAAGTTAGCATGGAGGCCATCCGGTACACCCCTCGTAGATCCAAACTGCCACGGGCTGAGTCGATCGCTTGCAAAGTAAGATTGAAGGCTTCGTCCAGCTTACCGGCATTGAATGCTTCAGTCGCGCGCTGCATGGTGTCCGTAGCGCCAGTTTCAGCGGGCTGGAGTTGGTTGGGGAACGCGCGGCGCTGGTATTCGTCGGCGAGTTCGGGCTTCCCGGCGAGCCGTTCCACATTCGCCAGAGCCATCATTAGATTGCTCTGCTGCCCCGGCTCCGGGCTTGCGTGGCTGGCCTGGTAATCGTTCAGCAACTTCTCCGCCTGATCGACGCGATTGGTCTGTTCCAGGAAACTGGCGTAGCTGGTGACGATGCCCGTTTGCTGGTCAGTCTGCCCGGCTAGCAACTGTTGGTAGACCTCGTCGGCTGCCTGCCCCTGACCAGCTTGCTGGAACATGCCCGCCAAGTTCTGGCGCATTCCGAGAGAGGCTGCTGGGCCACTCGAAACCTCAGTCTTGCCGATGGCTTGTTGCAAGGCGGCAACAGCATCGCCGTAGCGTTGAGCGCCCTGGTATAGGCTCGCCAGCGACTGCAAGGCCACAGCCGCCTGCTGGGGATCGGCGGCGTCCGCAGCCTGGCGCTTGTATATGGCGGCGGCTTCGTCAGTCTGACCATATTGCTGGTAGAGCGATTCGAGGAGCCCGTCGCTGTTCTTCACATGGGCCGCGATTCTGGTAAGAACGGCGGCGGCATCCTGAGGGCGGCCAAGGCGCCGGTAAAGGCTGTAAAGCCGCTGGTAGAGATCCGCATAGTTGGCAGCGCCCACGGTTACCCGACTGCCCGTCGCGCTGAACCCGCGAGACCCGGAGGCCGGCGCCGTCCGCGGAGGCTGAGCCTCAGTCGCGGCCACGGCTTGCTCGAGGTAGCTCACCGACTTGAGCAGATTGCGATCCTGCTCCCAGGAACGCGATAGCGCATCGAGCAGCGCCACCCGCGTTGGAGACGAGTCGCCCAAGCCTCCGGCCCTGGCCAATGCCTGTTCCAGAACGTCGCGAGCTCGCAGCGCGAACCCGCCGTACTCGTAGATCCCCGAAACCCGCTGCGCCCAGTTAGCGAATTGCGGATCGTCCACCGGAATTTGATTGAGCAGCGCACGCGCCTGGTCTCGCGCCGCCGCGGCTTCGTCGAATTTGCCGTTGCTGTAGGCCGACTGATAACTCTGGATCAGCGCGTCGACGGGGGCCTGTTGCGGCACAGGCCGGCCCGATTGTGCCAGTGCCGGCGCAGCGACTAGTACGTAAGCCAACCCACGAAGCATTTGGCAGGCTAACGGCAACTAATGGGCCGAAATCGAAGTGATTGATCCCATGGGGAGTCGCCTTACTCCCACGTATCTATCTCGTCACAGGTGTGGCGAATCGCTGCGTGTAATAAAGCACGTGTTCTGAGAGCGTATTGAGGCTGTTCACCATGCGGTCCGTCTCCACGTTGACCAGGGCATAACGGCCTACATGCGGATCGCCCGACTGCAGCAGCGCATGATGGTCTTCGCGCAGGTCGGGCAGATGGCCGCGCTCTATAGCAGAGCCCCGCAGCGCAGCGCCCAGATAATATAGAGTCGCGTCGGCATCGTTCGTCAGCTTGCGGAAGGCGTCGCGCGGCGGCACGGGCGCGCTGGTCGCCAAGCCCGCTTCGAGCGACATCAGCGCGTGGACCAGCCGGTGCGAGCTGACCAGAGTCTTAGTCAACATATTGACCTGGTCTTCACTCACGCCCGGTTCAGCCCTGAGCCGCGCAAGCGATGCCTCCGCGTTGGACCGTGCCAGACGCGCGGCGAGACGCGTGCGATCCAGACGCGCCGCGAATTCGCCGCCAGGCTCCACGCCGGGTTCTATGCTGGGTCCTACGCCGGGTCCTACGCCGGGGTTCAAGTATGCGTCGCGCACGGCTTGCAGGTAATGGCGGTAGGCGTCGAGCATATCCGCCAGCAGGTCCGGCGTGAGTGTTCGTTCCCAAGTTGGCCATAGCCAATAAGCAGCCAGCGCAATCGCGCCACCGGCCATTGTATTCAAGCCGCGCGCGATCATGATCGGTCCGGGGGCCAGGCCCGTGACCGATACCAGGAACACGATCAGCGCCGTGAGCGCCATCACGAAGATGCCGTAGTTCGCCGATCCGAAACAGCGTAGCAGAAAGGTGAAGAGGACAATCAGAAGGATTTCCAGCCCTGGCGCCGGCATTAAAAAATAGACCAGGCCGGTGGCCACCAGAAGCCCGGCGAGCGTTCCGCCAACCCGCAGCACGCCGCGCGTGAAGGTGCCGGTGAAATCCGGACGCAGCACGATAGCCACCGTCATCGGGAGCCAATATCCGCGCCGCGAACCGGTGTAGCGGCTGATGGCTTCGGCGATGGCGACGCACGCCGCCATGCGCAGCGCGTGCCGGAAAATCGCGGAATCGAGCGACAGATTGGCGCGCAGGTTCGCCATGGCGCCGGCCAGCCGGAGCATCCATGGGATGGCCGATTCGCGCGCCGCGAAGACTGCGCTTCCCGCCGGCGTGGTATGGAACGCCAACTCGGCCGCCGAGCGGATCTGTCCGGCCAGCGCATCGAGCTGCCGGCGGGCGTCGAGCGTCACCGCATCGCCCGAGCCGCGCAAGTGGTTGGCAGCCGCTTCGATCTGGCGGACTTGATCGAGCGGCGTCGCGCCGGGTGCGGCGTCGGCATCGCTGGCATCGTTCTTGACCGACTCGGCGATCGCACTCAGTGCCTGACTGGCCGCTTTCAGGCTTCGATCGAGCACAGCGGTTTGGGGGCCGCTGCGGCTCTCGCGCCCCATGCGGATGCGCAATCGGCAGAGCGCCAGCAGCGCCAGGCGGATGCGCTCGGCCTGGCTGAGCAGCGCCAGGTACCGCTCGGCTTCAATGGAGTGGTCGCCTGCCAACGACGCCAGCGTCCGTTGCGCGTCGGTGCTCTGCTGACTGGCGGGAGGCGCCGCGCTGTGAGCCGCCGATTCCTTCGCGTTTTCGGCACAGCGCGCCAGTTCGGAATAAAGCGCAGCCAGCGCCCGCCGTTCTGGCCCGTAGCGCCGCACCGGCCACGATGCCACCGCCAAAGCGGTCTGCAACAGCCCGCCGCCGAACGCCAGCAGCCCCGATTGCAGGGCCGCGACCGGCGTCATCGCCTGCGCCGCGAAGACGATCAGCGTGGCCAGCGTCATCACGCCGATGTTGCTCGGCGTTTCGCCCACTG
>JBEKNN010000522.1:0-3749 GCA_049522755.1 Bryobacteraceae bacterium
AGTGAATTCTTCTTCTGGATGTGAATAACAGGCTTCAGATGCGCGAACTGCACATTACTGAAGACTCAACATAAGTCATAGACCAGGATGCGGATCGAAGTTCCACGCCGGCTCCGGAATACAAACAAACATCCCGAGAAAGGATCGGCTTGCAGTTTGTCCTGACATAGTCTGGCGAGCGAGTCGATGCCCTTCCTGCCGTCGACCGGTTCGATCGCCACCAGGATGCGCATCTGCGGCGTGATCTGAATCACGCCGGCTCCCACAAGCCCCGGCTCAATCCGGCCAGATCCGGCGCCGCCGCGCCTTTCCACTGGACGCGCATCTTGCCGCGCGGCCCTTCCAACTCGATGACACACTCAGTCAGCCCGGGCCCAGCAGGCGCCACTTGGGGCGCGACCAACTCCAGGAACTCCGCCGGCGATGCGGTCCTTCGCTTGACGGGCGCGGCGGACTTCGTCATCCGCTTCAGCTTGGCGTACTCCAGACGCAAGATCGTGGCAGTGCGGAAGACTCCGTGTTTTCGAGCGACCTCCGCGGCAGACGCCCACAACGCTTTCGGAATCGGCAAGCGGCCTTGGTGCGAACTCCGCCAGCGCTCGAAGCGCCGGTAGATCTTCTGCATTCCGTCTGGAACATCAGGCGCTGTCTTGTGAGTCATCGTCGGTCCTCCATACCTGCCGGGATCAGGACCGACCTTACCAACTGCGCCTAGGCAGTGTCATGCAGGCTTACCGAAAGGACACGCCGCAACTCGGAGAGGCTACATTCCGTGACGGAGTTCGCTTGCGAGTTCAGTGGCGGCGCCCACGGTTACGCTTCGACTCCGGCCGGTTCGATCCGAACGCTTCCGATGCGGCACAGATCTATAACGCGATCACGAGCGAAATCGAGCGGTCCTGGAAGCCGGAACACACGTCGCTGACGATTGGCATGGACGGCTTGGATTGGCTGGTTGACGTGCTGAACGCAAGAAAGATGCCCGAAAAGCACCTATTAGATGAGTATCGGGCGCTTCAGTTCCAACTGCTCCGTTATGAAACGTTTTTGGTTGCCAAGGAGATTTGGGCATGAGCGTCGAGCCTGTTCTCAAGGCATTTGAAGAACGCCTCATCCGCGCCGGGTTTGTAGACCACCGGTCCGCCTCAAACCCGGTCACGTTCGGACTCGAACACGACGGGAAAAAGATCGGCCATGTCAGGGTTTGGGCCCCGCTCAAACCGAAGTTCAACGAGGTCGGGGAAAATGGAGGGACGGCGTCCGGGCATGCTGGAGCAACGACGCCGGTGAACGCGAGATGCCAGCGCCGGCGTGTCAGCACTGGGTGACCGTGGAGCGAATTCTCGCCCGGTTGGCACCGTATCGAGACGATTTCTTGGACTTTGAAGACCCCGCCCGCATTCTGATTGCCGCACTCAGGGAAGATCGATTGCCTATTCCTGATGTGGAGTCACTGCGCCACGATTTCTATGCAATAGAACGGATCGCAAGGTCCCGAGGAAGATAGAGGCAGATCATGATTGATAGTTTATTGAAAGCGCCGCCATCAGATCGAGAACGAGCGAAAGAGTTATACGATGAAGACCATTTCGCGTTGGCATTGCCCCTGTATGAGGAGATTTGCCGATCCCCCCAGGCTACTGGCTGGGACGTCCACTTCATGGCGAAATGCCTGTCTAAGTTGGAGCGTTACGCCGAGGCGCTCGACTGCTGCCGCCGCGCCTGGAAAATGTTCTCCGAACCAAGACCGGACGCGGTGAAGAACCTGTGCGGATGGTGCGTCTATCATTGCGATCTAAAACCTCTGGTCACGACAGATTCCGAAGATTTCGACGAATTCGAGTCGGACCATCCGGCAGAAGATGCCCAGACCGACCGGATTCAGCGGGCAACGAAGGCCGCTAGCTCAATCTGTGAAGTCACGACTCAAGGCAATTTCTCTCCGTTTGCAAAGGGTGTCTTGACCGTCGCTAAGATTCTGAAAAGGATCGATCGTTGGCCGCAGGTTGAAGAATGGACTGCCCGACTCGATCCAGCGATGCTGTCGCGCGACCCGTGGACTCCACCTCGTCGGGACAATGGCGGCACGGTTCGCGAGATCGCCTCGGATCTCGAAACGTCGTACGGGTACCGCACGAAGGCATTGTTAAAGGTTAGGCGATACGCAGAGTGTGTTGAGTTGTGCCAGCTATACGAGTGCTCCGGCCTCAAGTCGCACTACGATTGGGACGTCTGGGTACCATATTACCGGGCGCAGGCATTACGAGAGTTGAACCGGAGGCAGGAGGCGCATTCGACGATCGATGGAGTGATCAGGAAGAAGCGAGCTCCAAGCGTATTCCGGCTGAAAGCCAGCTTGCTTCTTGACGATGGGGACAAGGAAGCGGCTTGGCGAGTTGCGCTTGACGGCGCACTGGAACTGCACGAAAGCAAGAACGACCCCGAGTTAGTATTGATGCTGGCGCGCCTCGCGAAGGATCGCGGCGAACTCGATGCTGCCCGCGGACAGTTTGAGCTGATCCTCTCCAACCGATCATCTCAGGACTGGAAAATACCGGAACAGCTTCGGGTCGAAGCCGAAAACGCCGGTGTTGTGCTCAGCGGGCCAGAGACCGTTCAGCAGACAGAGCGACGGTTCCGAGAAATGCGCCGCTGGTGGTGGAAGGAGTTAGCATCCTCAGATACCCGTACATCCGGCTCAATTGAACGGGTGACAGATCACTCAGGTTTCGTCCGAACGGCGGAGGGTGATTCACTATACTTCAACAGCAGGGATTTCAAAGATGCCAGGCCCGGCATGCCGGTGGATTTTTGGGTGCGCGAGAGTTCGGATTTCAAGAAAGCACGAGTGTCGAAATGTGCAATTCGGGTCCGCCAGATCCGGCCGCCAAATGCCTGACCGCTTCGTTTGTGAACGGCCGATTTCACAGTATATAAGAGCCACGCCAACGTTGAACCCATGCACTCCTGCCGGGCGCATATCACAGCGGGCGAAATCAGGGCGGCAACTCCGCCGGAAAACTTCAATTGTTCGATGGTTTGAAACGCAAGAATTCATATTCCTTCAATGACGGCTCACACGCGATGGAGCGTGGCGACCGAGACAGGGCTCGGGACATTTGGATTGAGGTTGGACGTGCGGGTGATCCCGCGCTCAATTTACCCTCGCTGCCTGGTACACCGATGAGACAGAACATTGCGTGAAGTCGGGTTCGGATCCCCGCTCGAGCGTCCGACAGGCACTAGATTGGGGGACCAAGGCGGCCGAGCAAGGCCACATCGAAGCGCAAATCTGGCTTGGTCGGGCTGTTCAAAGCAACGGCTGGATTCAACAGAAACTCCAGACACTCGGAAAGGCAGATCAAGCTCTCGTACTGAGGCCGTTCGAAATGTTGTGGCGGCTGGAACTCGCGGCATATGAAGGCCGCGGACTGAGCGATCACGATTTGGCTTTTCTTCAGTCCTATTGGGCGTACGAGTATTTGACGCGTTACCCCAGAGGTATCACGAACTTTGCTTTGTTCATCAATGTCTTAGATCTCGGACGAAATGGCGACCACGAGCAGTCTCTGATATGTTTGAGAAGGCTCGTTGATCTGAATCCCGAGTTTCTGCGTGAGGCCTTGACTTCGCTATTCTGAATTGGCCCACTTCGATGCTCTGATTTGGCCCCCCTGCACGAACAGAAACCGATTATCCTGTTTTGGGCCTTGCGGTCCAGAAAGGAGGCGGTTTGGACAGGAGGAAGA
>JBEKNN010000523.1:0-3748 GCA_049522755.1 Bryobacteraceae bacterium
CCATAAGGCGCGCCGCTTACGCTGGTTACCGGCGTCAAGGCGCTGGTGGCAAGTCCGAGAGATCCACGAATCGACTGATACGCGGTGTAACTGTCCATGGGGATGATGGTGTTATTGGAGTCATTCCCCCCATATAAAAAGACACACACCAGGGCGCGATAATCGGGACCGCTTTGCGCCAGCGCCGGCAACAGGCCGAAGGGCCGGAGCGCCAGCGTGCCTACCGACGCGGCTCCGATACGAATGAATCCTCTGCGTGAAAACATGGCTATAACCTCTATTGGACTATCTGGTAATCGCTTGAAGTCAGCACTACATATAGCGCGGCGCGCGCTTGCGCCAGCGCGGTGGCCGCGGCATCGGCGCCGGTAGCCGCATTGGCCGCGCCGATGGCGGCCTGTTGCAAATCGGATGACATCGAATGACGATCGAACACATAGCCGATGTAATCCACCAGCGCGCTGACGGTACTCGTGTTCTGCACGAAAGGCGTCAGATCGATCTTGGTGGTCTTATCGAATGCGCCATAAAGAGCGGTGTTGACTGCATCGGCGCGTTCGGCGGCGGTCTGCGTGGAATAGATCTGGAACTCAGGGGCAGGCTGACCGCTCTCCAGAGTGTAGAGAGGCGAAAAATAACTGAAAACGGTTTCGGGGTAGAAAAGATCCTGACCCAGATTATTAGAGCTCGCATAAATCCCGTTCGACGGTCCCAGCGTTGCGTTCAAGCCGCGCAGGATGTTGGCCAGGAACAGCACCGGCTCGCGCATATGTCCAAAGGTAGGATTCGGCGTTGCGCTTGCGGCGTCGCCCGCGCGTGCTTCCGGGTCGGTCAAGATCGCCGTGATTACCGCCTTCATATCGCCGCGCACGCCGGAGCCATTGTTGGTGAATACGCTGGAAACGCGCTGAATGTACGCGGGGCTGGGATCGCTGGTGACCAGATGTTGAATCAATTGCCGGCTGACGAACGGCGCCATGGTGGGTTGGTTCATCAGGGCGTCGAACACCGATGTCAAATCCTGCTGTGCGGTTTGCCCGGCGGGTATATTGACGCCCCCGATTATCGACTTCGAGGTTTCGTCGTGCTCCGCTTCCACGGCGAACATCTGACCGATGTAATATTCTGGGTTATTGGCCTTGGCTTTGGCGCCCGGCGCGGTGGGATAAGTCCAGCCGGTGAGCGCTCGAGCGTTATCCGTTACTATGCTTTGGGTGTAAGTGGGAACGGGATTGCCGTTCGAATCGAGGACTGGACTGCCATCGGGATTGAGTTGGTTCAGTCCGATGGTGAATAATTGCATAAGTTCGCGGGCATAATTCTCGTTGGGCGCTGTACCGGTGGCCGGATTACCCTTGTCATTATTCGCCATGTTCAGATAGTTACCCATGGCTGGGCTCAGTGTAAGAGCCGTCATGATATCCCGATAGTTACCGAAGGCATTGTCGCGAAATAGCCGCCAATAGGGCGGGAACGCATAAGCATCCTTAGTGGTCACCGCCGATACTACCCAGATTTCCGACAAGGCGAACGCCACGCGCTGGCGGAGCTGATCCTGACCCGTAACTGTGTTCTGAAAGAACGCGCTTTGTACGGGCGTCAAATCGCGATTGGGTTTACCCGTGGTGGAATCGATTAGGGGCTGGTCCGGCAAATCGGATGTGTTCAAGGCAAACTGCGCGGTCAACCAGTTATTGATGCCCATTTGCTGTAATTGGGCGATGGCGGCGGGAGTAGGACCCCAAGCCGCCTGGTCCAGAAAGCGCGCGGCGGCGTGATCGGTCATCAGGGGCGCGGTGGTGGTCTGGGCGAACCCTGGGTACAACCCGAAGGCGATGCCGATAGCGAAGCCTATAACTGGGAAACCGGATAACTGCTTCATGGAGCCTCTCTGAACGTTACTTATCAAGAAACCCCCCGCGCGCCGAAAAGTTCCGCGCCCAAGCCGAATTGACTGAAGTAAGAAGATGGCCGCCGGCGCTCGATCAAGGCGCGGTCTACTCAGGATTCTGGACACAGTGTATTTACTTGCCGCGGCAAATCTGGACCGGTTGGCGGCGGCGCTGGCGATTATAACTGGGCAAGAATGAAGGCGTCTCGCAATTATGTTCTACGACTCTGGACGAAGCTCACTGGTTCGCCAACACTTCAACGTCATAGACCAGCAGCGCGTTGGGCGAGACCACGAAGCGGCGCTTGCCGGGAGTTTCCGGCGGATAAAGGCCGGCGCGGCCATACCCAAGTGCCGCCGGTACAATCACCACGCGGCGCTCTCCAGGTTGCATCGCGGCGATGGCGCCATCCAGGCCAGGGTTGAGCTTCGTCTTTCCCGGCTCCACGGTAAACGCCAGCGGCGGATCTACAAAACCGGGAACGCCGCCCTCGCCGCTGCCGAAGGAAATTGCTTCGAGCGGCGGACCATCGTGCCCGAGCACATCCCCCGCGTACCGGACTTCGCTCCCGCGATAGCGAACGCGGAGGGGGCCGCCGCTGCCCGCCTTGACGCTGTTCGCAGCCGGATGCCCCGCGGCCAACTGCTCCGTCAGAACTCCGCCAGTTGGCCCGGCGGCTCTTGGATAGTTGTGCGCAATCCAATCCCGCTCGGCGAGCCCCCTCTTCTCCACGTGCTCGGCCACGCGTTGCTGGGCTGCAAGCACCATTGCCTGGAAGGACTCGGTGGTCGGGTGGAACGCCTGGGCTTTCGCGCCCACGCGAACGATGCGTATGCTCTCCACCACATCGCCTTGCGCGATGCGCATCACTACATCCATGCCCTCCACTACGTCACCGAAGACGTTGAAGTCGCCGTCGAGGTAGGAGCGGTCGCCCAGCGTGATGCAGAACTGAGAGGCGTTGGTGTTGGGCCCGCCGTTGGCCATGTTGAGCGCGCCGGCGTGATTGTGGCTCAACCGTGCGTGGATCTCATTGGGGAACGTGTAGCCAGGGCCCTTGGCGCGATCGGACTGGGGGATGCCGGTCTGGATGACATGGCCGGGAACCACTCGATGGTAGACAGAGCCGTCGTAGAAGGGCCGGCCGAGGTCGAAGGCGGAGTTCGCGATAGTGCCTTCGGCCAATCCTACAAAATTCGCGACGGTAAGCGGCGTGAGATCGGCCTCCAGCCGCGCGACGATCAAGCCCTTGGAAGTGCGGATCTCGGCATAGAGGCCGTCCGGGCGGTTCGCGTGCTCCTGCGCGGCGATTGCGCCGGCAAGAAGGGCCACCAGAGCGACGACGTGGCGCACGCACTTTTGCGTGCAGCGTTCACACTCGTGTGAACGCGTCTTCTGGGGTGAACCCCGCCTCTGCGAAACATGCGTCCCCAATAGTGGGGACGCTGCACGCAGAAGTGCGTGCGCCACGTTCAGCTTCCCACCACGCCGGCCAGCGGACTGCTCGCGGCCGCGTACAGCTTCTTCGCCATCCGCCCGGCTTCGTATGCCAGACGTCCGGCGTCCACTGCCAACTTCATCGCCAGGGCCATCTTTTCGGAATCGTCCGCCGCGGCGATCGCCGTATTCATCAGGATGCCGTCGGCGCCTAACTCCATCGCGATCGCGGCGTCCGATGCGGTTCCGACGCCGGCATCCACAATCAAAGGAACTGCCGTGATCTGCTCGCGCAGAATCCGCAAATTGACGGGGTTCTGTATGCCCAGTCCAGAGCCGATCGGCGCCGCCAGAGGCATTACCGCGGCCGCGCCCGCATCGATGAGCTTGCGCGCGGCGACCACATCGTCGTTGGTATA
>JBEKNN010000524.1:0-3744 GCA_049522755.1 Bryobacteraceae bacterium
TCCGATATCGGCCACTTTCAGGGCACGCCCGACGGCGCGCTGTACCAGCGCGACTGCGCGCCGTGCCATACCAGCCAGCTGCGCTATGGCGGCGCAGGGGCGTCTCCGGCCACAGCGCAGTTTCGCGTGCGTGTCGTGCCACAATCCCCACCCGGACGATGCGGCCGGGAATCAGAAATCCCTCAAATTCGCGCCCGATTCCGATGAGATGTGCCTACAGTGCCACCAATCGCTGCGCCATCGTCCCGAGCGGCATACGCGGCACGCGCCGGCGAGCGAAGCCGGCCGCTGCGTTTCGTGCCACATGCCGCGCAATATGGATGCGCTGCTGTTCCGCGCCCGATCGCACCAAATCGACGAAATTCCCGATGCTGAAATGACCGCTCGTTTCGGCGAGCCCGACAGTCCCAACGCCTGCCTCGCCTGCCATCGCGACAAGGATGTTCGCTGGCTCGTCGACAGCATGGCAGCCTGGCGGCCCGCCCAATAAGAGTCGCCGCGCTACACGCGGAACGCAATGCCCTGGTTCTTGAGATACTCCTTCGAAATGGAGGCGGCCTGTAAGGGCAGCATCGGACTTCTGGGGCCGCTGTCCAGTTCGACCATAATCATTCCGGCCATATCCTTACCTGCGAGAATATCGAGAATGGCCGGAATTTCCACCACGCCGAACCCAAGCGGGCAATAGCCGAGGTAGTAGCTGCCGCCGCTGTAGTCCTTCAGATGCATGTGCTGGATGATCTCCCGATAGTCTTTGACCAGCTTGGTCACCGCCTGAGGCGGGGCGCCGCCTTTGACCATCTGGCCCACGTCGGGACCGAACTTCACGTACTTCGTGTCCATGGAATCCAGCACGGCGAACACTTCGTCGAGTTTTTCAATCACCATCCCGGTGTGCGGGTGCAGCACCCCCACGATGCCGACGTCCATCAGCGCCTTGGCCGCGTCGTTGAGGCTGGCCACGATGTTTTTCTTGTGCTCCGCGAATGGGAAGTCGCCGCTGCTGTCGCTGTACTGCCGCCTGGCGTTGGGCCCCAGCACCGCCACCTTGCCGCCATTCTTGCGGATGATCCTACCCCACAAAACGATCTTATCGACACCCTCCTTGCGTTTCGCTGGATCGACGAAATCGATGGAGCAATAAGCGCTGATCAGCGGCAGGTTATTGTTGGCTTCCAACACTTTGGCAATTCCACCCTGAGCTTCGTAGGCATCCAGCGTTTCGCCAAAAGTTTCGAAGCCCCAATAGCCCAGGCTGCCGATGTCTTTGATGGCCTGGTCGGCGGGGCCCCCATCGCCGCGGGGCCAGGTTATGCCTGTGTGGCCAATCTTCATGTTCCGCGGAGGGTGCGGGGCGAATGCGCCGCGGCCCCTCCCGGGAGCAGGTGCAGTCTGCTGAGCCAGCGCGGCCGGCAGGAGTGGCGCGGCGGCCGCTCCGAGCGCCGCTTGGCCGAAATTGCGTCGGGTAAGATCAAGTCTCATAGTGCGTGTCCCTCGTGGAAATAGTGGTTTCCAGTCATTTTGCCGCAGCCGCTTTGGCGGCTGGTTTTCCCCAGAAGATGAATGTCCCCCGAGTGGTGGAGGTCACGATATCCATCGCGCCGTCCTTGTTCAAATCGACTGCAAGCACGGTCGACCCCACGCCTGAGCGGTTATGGATCAATTCGGGTTTGAACTCGGCGCCGCCGGGAGCTTTTGGGTTGCGCACGGTTCGGAACCAATACAATACGCCCGGGCCGTAAGGGTCGGGGTCGGTATAACTTTCCAGGTGCGAATAGACTCGTTTACCCACAATGAGATCCGGAATGCCATCGCCATCGACATCGGCAAAGGTGGCGGCGTGCGCTTCGGAGAACGTCGCGTTGCCCGGATTTTTGGTGGAGTAATCGTCTGTGATGATATGTTCCACAAACGAGATGGCGCCGCTTTCATCGCGCTTCTGTTCGTACCAACCGAGGCCCCACCCGTGAGCTTCCAGGCTAGTCACGACGTCGTTCAGGCCGTCGCCGTTCACGTCATAGACTCCCATCTCCGCGCCGCCTGGACTCCCGCCCGCTCGGCCCCAGCGACTCAGCTTCACCGGATGATAGGGCCAGGGCCCATCCGGCGTTCCCTTGGGGGGCTGCTCCCACCAGCCGTAGGGCGAGACGATATCCATGCGTCCGTCGCCGTTGATGTCGCCGGCTCCGATACCGTGCTGCCCCAACACACCGTAGCCCGGTTGCGAGACGGGATGCACAATCCACGGCTTCGTCGGATCCGCGGGGTCGGGATTGGCCCAGTTGACCGTACCCCCACCGACAAATACAGCATCGGGCTTGCCATCGCCGTCGATATCCTTGAAGATCGCAATCTCGGCGGAAATGGTGGGCAGGACGTTGTATTTGTCCCAGCGGCGCAGCTCACCCTTCGGGTTCACGTAAAGCACCATCGCTCGACCGGTGGCGACCAGATAGTCCGGCCAGCCATCGCCGGTGTAGTCATACGCGAAGTTGACCGCGGCTCCCGTATACTGAGTACCCACTGTCGCAGTCTGGGCGGGATAGATTTCGCGCGAGACCGTGTAATCGGGTCCCAAGTAATAGTAGGGTCCAGCGAGAATGTCCAGGATGCCGTCGCGGTTGACATCGGCTGCCGTCGCGGACCAGGCGTAGTAGAAATCGCTGATGCGCTGCATGCGAAAGTGGCTGGACACCTGTTCGGCCGGCAAAACGTGGCGCCCGAGGTCCTTGAGTTCTACCTGTTTGAAGCGCACTTCGCCGGCTCCGCCGACGTAGAGGGCGATGGGGCCGTAGCGCGCGACGTCGTCGTCAGCCTGTCCGTTGGTGGTTCCAGCCTCGGGTCCGTCATTGACCCACGCGCGGAGGTAATTGGCGTCGAGAATTACCTCGAGCGGGTTCCACTCGTTGGGCCTGTATGAGAAGTCCGGACGCGCGAATGGCGAATCCGGAGGCAATCCGCCTGGGCCGAATCCCCTTCCGCCTCCTGCCCGTCCACCGCCCCTGCCCGGCGGGGGCCCCCCCGGCGCTCCTCCGCGCGCTGCGTCCGATGGAGGAGCCAGAAACCGCACCGTGCCGTTAGCCCGGCTGAGAGCCTCGCGCTTCAGTTCGCGCCCTTGCGCATCGAGTTTCAACGCAAACGCCCCGGCGGGGTTCTGGCCGTCAGGCAACGCGACATAGACGCCCTGGATTCCCTGCTCAGTCGATTGTGTGCGCAGCATTACGCCCGCCCGGCAGCCGCCAGTGCAGCGGTATGTGGACGCGAACTGCACGTCCTGCAGGGGCTTGTCGAGAATCAACCAGCCGCCCTCCGCCGCCCTTGGAGTTCCCACGATCTCCCCGTTCTCCGCGCGCCAGCTCGCGTTGCCGAGGGTGCGCCAAGAGCCGAGTGATGAGCCCTTGAAAGTCCAGTCAGGCACGAAGTTTTTGTTCGCCCCGGCGGGCCGCAGCAGCAGGAGCATCGCGGCCATCACGGCGATTCCACAACCGATCTTCTTCCACATAACCCCTCCCTGAACGCTCTCCAACATTCCTTCCGGTTACTTCGGCAGCGCAAACGCGATATAGCTTTTCGAGGTTCCTTGGAAGGCGACGCCGCCCGGCGGCATTTTTCCTCCTGCCGGGAAATTGTTCCCGCCGACGATGGCGAACAGGAGATACTGACGGCCGCCAGTCTTATACGCCGCGGGAACCCCCGCCGAGCCGTTGGGCACATCCTTGGTGAAAACCACCTTCCCAGTTTCTT
>JBEKNN010000525.1:0-3712 GCA_049522755.1 Bryobacteraceae bacterium
TAGCCGATATCGAAGTCCAAGCCGATCAGCGGATCGAACGGGCGGATCAGGGCGTTCAGATCGGCCACGTTGCTGCCCACGAAATCGGCCGTGGAATTATGAATCGCTACCGACAATTTGGTGTTTCTGCCCAATTGCGCCAGCCAGGCGATCTCTCGCTGCGCCGTCATCGCGCTTGCCGCCACGTTGCCGTCCTGAATTTTCCAGTGGCCCGGCCGGAAGATGGGAACGCCCATTTCGCCGACCCACCACATGATGGTTTGGAGCGCCTTGTTGGTGGCCGTGGTGAGCGAGGTGCTGACCACCGGCACCTCTATCCCGGCGCCGGTCATGGCTTCGATGGAGCGTTCCAGGTGCAGATCGATATCGCCTTCCAGCGGAACGTGCCCGCCCATCTGCACGGTAATCTCGACGCCGTCGAACCCCAGCATAACCAGGAACTCGCCCATCTCGTGGTAGCCGATCTTCATCAGCTGGTCGGAGTACAAACAGAGCGCGGGCGAAAGGCGCGGCAGCGGGCCGCGACGCTCCTTCTGCGCCGCCAGCCGCCGTGAGAGAGGCGCTGCCAGCGCCATTCCAGCCAGCGCCTGGCGTCTCGTGAACCTCATGACCTTAGTTTAGCCATTTAAGAACGAGCGTACACGCGTAGCTATTTACGGATGCGCTTGGCGGACTTCGCGTCATCCTCGCCCAGCGCTTTCCGAATGACAGACTCGCGGTCGCCCTTTTCCCAGGCTTGCTGCGTCGCGGCATCCGCGAGGCCCGCCACACGCCCCAGCAGCAGGAATGGCGGCAGCGCGTAGCGCAGCGTTTTCCAGCGGGCCATCTCCGCCAGATCGGGCAGGGCGCGGTCGCGGACCAGGTCGAGCGCAGGCTGGCCGGCCTGGTCGGTCAAAAGCAGCAGCGCTTTGACCGATTCCATGCGGTCGCTCAACTCCACCGAATGCAGCAGCTCGACGAACCAGGTGGGCGAGATCTTCAGGCCGGCCTGCGGCTGCTTGGACGCCAACACGGTGATCGCCTTGAGTGACCGGATGGCGTTGGCGCGCACGGCCGCTTCGGGATCGTCGAGCGCGTACTGAAGCTCGTTCACCACGTCTTGACTGGGGGGCGCGTAACCGATCACCGCCGCCGCCACCGCGCGCTGATCCGCGTCCGGACTGCTGTGCAGAACCTCGTGGAGCGTGCTGCGATGCTCCGCTGCGAACGTCACGAACTGCGGCTGCAGGGCGCTTGCGTCCGCATCGTCGAGGACGGAGTGGCCGCTGGTGAGGTCCTCGGAGGTGTTGCCTCGCGCCGCCGCGCGGGTCAGCGCCGCGAGGAATTGCTGGTAGGCGTCGAGCAGATCCTGCGGCAGCGCGGCGTCACCGGCCGGCTCGGAGCGAAATGCGGAGTGAGGCGCGCCGCGCTCTTCAACACCGATGAACAGAGCCGCCGTGTTCCCGTCGCAGCATACCGCTTCCACGCGCGCCTGGACCACATCGGAGATCTTCTCGATGGCATCCTCAAGATCGCCTCTCGATCCGGGTAGCGCGCCGCCCGGTCTGAGGCCGGTGGCGCCGAGAATCTTTTCCGCGGTCACCTTGTGCAGGCCGTAGAAATTGATGTCGCCAACGTGCGGCATTTGCGCCCGCGCCAAAGTCGCGAAGGCCAGTAGCGCCAGGAATTGCCTCATGACTATCTGACGCGCAACTGCGGGCAAGTGTTGCGAGTGAACCTTTTCCACACTGTGCACTGTGGGACCGGCCTCCCGGCTGGTCAGCCCCGCGTACGCCCGCGGCGTATCGACCGGCCAGGAGGCCGGTCCCACAGTGCAAAAGCTATGCTTGCTGCTGCGCCAGCGGCCCGATTACCGGCAACACCGTGGTGCGGCCCTGGTAAGTGGTCACGATCATGAAAATCCACAGCGCGAAGCACGCCAGATTGAACACCATCGAAACCAATGAAGACAGCCAAAAACCGATCATGTGCCAGAGCATGCTATCGAAGATGCCAACCACAATGGCGATCACGATCACCGCGACGTTCAGGAAGATCGATTGGAACGCGTGAAACCGGATAGTACGGTTCTGGTTGTATGGCGCGAGCACCAGGAACAGGATTCCGGTGATGAGCCCCAGCACGTAGCACAGCGCCGAAGCCGCATTGTCCGCCATCCCGGCCACGACCGGCGGCGGCGAGAGCGGAGGGTAGGTGCCTCCCACGGGCGGCGGCGCCGCTGCAGCAGCGGGCGCGTCCACGGTCGCTCCGCACTTCGCACAAAACCGTCCTTCTACCTGAGCACCGCAACTTGCGCAAAACGGCATGTAACACTTGCCTCCTTAGAAACTGTACTGCGCGCTTACCACTGGCGCAAGCCGGTAGCGTACTAGCCGTCACCGAGCGGGCACAAAACTGAGCAAGCTGAAACTGCGCTACCTTTCGAGAGCTGCCCGGAAGCTGACGGCCCACCCGCCTAGCCACACCAGTACCGCGCCCACGGCATAAATGGCCGCGCCCTTCCGTATCCACACGCGCGTAGCGGCTGCCCACTTGAGCGCGTTCGCCCCTGGCGGGACGCCTTGCGGCGACCGTTGCAACCATGCCAGGGCCAGCATCGTAATCGCGAACGCAACCAGCCCGACGACCGCCACCGGACCCACGGGCGCCATCTGCCATGCCCGCGCGAATTCGCCGTGCAGGCTCATCACCACGCTGCGGGTGAGCCCACAGGTGGGGCACGGCAACCCGAAGCGGCTGCGTAGCGCGCACACCCACCCGATGCGCCGCCCGAGCACGAATACGTGTTCCTCATCGGCCCGCAGCAAGCAGCGCGCCGCCAGCGCGTCGGCCAACGTGACGCAACCAATTACTAATGCCGGAAAACCCGGCCGTGCGGCGCATGACATAATCACATTCCCGACGGATTGTTGACCACGTAGCAGTTCACCGCCTTATCGTGCAGCGTTTGCCGCCGCAAGTCCCACAGCGGCCAAAGCAGATCGAGCAGCGGCAGAAACGGCACGAAGCTCAGCGCCACGCGCACCAGCAGCCGCACGAAGGCCGTGCCTTGCGTGAGCAGATTGCCGTTGGCGTCCACAACCTTGATCTTGACGATACCTGACCGATGGAAAAGCCGCGCTGCGCCACCAGGTACACGCTGTTGTAAAAGCCCACGCCCAAGGTTGCCAGCGGGAAGAGGAGGATCATCATACAACACCATCCACTCGCGAAGCCGTGCGCGCCCACCAAGCCGAACATGGAGCCGAAAAGGCCGCCAATCACGAAATACAACACGCACATTCCCACGCCCACCAGCAGAGCGTCCACAATGTAGCCGATGGCGCGCGTGCTCCACGCGGCATAATCCCAAGCCGGATAGGCGTACGGGGGAGCCGCCGCGTAGACCGGCTGCATCGGCTGAGCGGGCTGCAGCGGCTGCGCCGGCGCGGCGGCCGCTTCCAATCCGCCGCCACAGATGGGGCAGAAAGCCGTACCAGGGACGATGCCGGCCCCGCATTTCGGACAGTACATGATGTGGCTCCTCGCTCAAAAATCCCTCTACCTTATCACGGATGGGGGAAAATGAGGCCGGATTATTCCGGCGCGGGTGCGAGCAATAGAAATGAGCATTTGAGAGTTGCTCTTTTTTTCGAGCCAAATCCTTGCGTATAGTATACGCTTGGATATGGGAGGCCCAATGCCGCAATCTCTCGACGATTTGGAGCAACAG
>JBEKNN010000526.1:0-3696 GCA_049522755.1 Bryobacteraceae bacterium
GGTGATCATGCGTTGGTTGAAAGGCTCCACCGCGCGACCAGCCAACCTGATTCTTGGCCGAACCGGGGAGGCCTTCTGGCAGGATGAATCCTTCGACCATCGTGTGCGGGATGAAGCGGAACTGGACCGTCTGGTTCACTATGTGGAGTACAACCCCGGTAAGCGACGGCCTGGCGGCAAATCCCGTGCCTGGCCTTGGTCGAGCGCGCGGTTGGCAGGCGAAAGCGCCTGCCCCACAATTGGCCCGATCGCTCCCGAGATGTAGAAACTCCTGCAGCCAGGATTGGCTGCCCCACTAATCGACGCGTAGCGTTTCTATTGGATTTGTTCGCGCGGCGCTACGCCCCGGCAAATACGCCGCCGCTAGCGCGATCAGCAATAATCCGGCGGCGGCGGCGAGGAACGTCGGCGGATCGTTTGGGCTCACACCGTACAAGAGCGATTCCGCCAGGTGCGTCAGCGCGAGCCCTGCCGCGGCTCCGATGGCGCAGCCCGCCAGCGTCAGGCGCGCCGTCTGACTTAACACCATGGCGATCACCGAGCTTTCATCGGCGCCCAAGGCCATGCGGATGCCAATCTCCCTGCGCCGCCGCGCTACCTGGAACGCCATCGTCCCGTAAATCCCCACTGCTCCCAGCGACAGCGCCAGTGCGCCGAAGAACGTAGCGAGGGTCGCCAATAGGCGTTCCTGCAAGAGCGATCGTGTGACGTGGTCCTCCAGACTGAGCACGCTCGCGGGGCGTAGCTCCGGATCCACGTGCGCCAGCGCCGCTCCGATCGCCTGTACGGCAGCGGCCATACCCCCTTCGGTCCGCACCGAAAACGTGTACGAATCGGGCCCGAGCGGAACTTGCGCGTTCATCATGTAAATGGTTTTAGGAAAATGGTGGCGAAGACTCTCGTATTTCACGTCCTTTACCACGCCCACGATCTGGTAGTGCGTATCGTGCTCGGGTCCCTCGAACGCCACCCACTTCCCCAGTGGAGACCGATCCGGAAAATAATAACGGGCGAATGCCTGGTTGACGATGACGACGCGCGGCGAAGCGTCGGTGTCCCGCTGGTTGAACTCGCGGCCTAAAACCACCGGCGTACGGAAAGTCTTGAAGAAATCGACGCCCACCGAATTGGCGTGCGAAATGTCATTTTGGCTCCCCGTCAGGGGATGGCCCTCCACAATGAAACTGCCGTCCCAGCCGCCTCCGCTGATTGGGGCGAACATGGACACGCTGGCGGATCGGACGCCAGGCAGCGCTTCCAATTCCGCCGGCACACGGATCTGCATCTCTTGCATTCGCGGGCGAGTGTAGCGCAGCTGCGCGGCGTTGGTGGAGAACAGAACTACGTCCTGCCGATTGAAACCAGAATCGAGCGAGTACATATTGATCAGCGTGCGGCCAAACAGTCCCGCGCCGATCAGCAGCAAAATCGTGATCGCCATCTGCGCCACGATCAGCCCTTTGCCCAGCCGCCACCGGACCGCGCGGACTTCCGCCAGCGCCGGTTGGAAGCTCTGGCGCGTAGCCTGAAGCGCCGGCGTGAGGCTGAAGAAAATACACGCGATCGCGGACACTGCCGCTGCGAAGAATAGCACGCGCGCGTTGGGCGCCACATCGAGAAGCATGCGCGGGCCGCCGTTCGACATCGCAGTCACCAGGCCCTCGGCGAATCCGTACGCCAGCAGCACGCCGAGCGCCCCCCCGGCCACCGCCAGCAACAATCCTTCAGCCACCAGTTGCCGGACGACGCGGCCGCGGCCCGCGCCGATCGCCAGCCTGACGGCGATCTCACGCTGCCGCGCCGCCGATTTGGCCAGCAGCAGATTCGCCAGGTTCGCGCATGCCAATAGCAGCACCAGCGCGACCGTGCCCATAAGGATGGTCAACGGCTCCGCGAACCGCCGCCGCAGATTGTCAAAGCCATTGCCGCCCGCCTGCAGCTCCACATACTCGCCCAGCCTGCCGCGGCGGGCACTATCCAATTTAGCCGACATTGCGTCTGCCGCTGCGATGTTGGCGAATACCCGCTTCGCTTCCGCCTGCGCCTGGTTGATGCCCCGGCCCGGTTTCAAGCGGCCCATAACCGAAAGCCATTGGTAATTGGGCTCATGCAGAAAGGAGGCGCCGCCGCGGACCTGGGCGTCCATGGTGATGGGAACGGTGATATCGGGCTCTTTGCCTACGACCGTGCCGAAGAATTCCCGCGGCGTCACGCCGACGATGGTGAAGACTGTGTCCAGACGCCGGAAGGTTTTGCCGACGACTGCCGGATTCGATGCGAAGCGGCGCTCCCAGTAGCGATGACTGATTACGGCGACGGCGGGGGCCCCCGGCGCGCGATCGGCGTCTTCGTCGAAAGTGCGGCCGAGCGCGGCGTGGACTCCCAGCAGTGGATAATACGAACCCGAGACGAGATCGAAATCGACGGTCTCCGGATTGCCGTCAATGGCGATATCGCGGGCATCCAGTAGGGAGTGAGCCAGCAAGCCTTCGAAGCTGCCGAGCCCCTTTCCGAGCGCCTGAAACAGAGGGTAGGACACGGCGGCGGGACCGTAAGGCGGATGGAACCGCGTGATCTGCACGAGCTGATCCGGCTGGCGCACCGGCATCATGCGGAACATGACGCGGTCCATCAGGCTGAAGATGGCGGTGTTGGCGCCGATGCCGAGGGCCAGCGAGAGGATCGCGACGCCGGTAAACACCGGGCTGCGGCGCAGTGTGCGCAGGCCATAGCGGGTATCGCGGATGAAATCCTCGAGCCAGCGCGTCCCGCGCGCGTCGCGGCAGGCTTCTTTGATCTCATCGGCCCCGCCGAACTCGATTCGCGCGCGGCGGGCGGCTTCTTGGGGAGCTACTCCCTGGGTCACTAGCGCTGCGATACGGAGTTCCAAATCATACTGGAGCTCGTTATCGAGCTCGCGCTCTAAGCGCTCGCGCCGGAAAAGGCGTCGCAGCCAGGTCATTGTTCACAGATACCTCGTACTTCTACATATACACTGCTGTGTGTGGAAGCGCAAGGGCGGTTCTGGGTGTGGCCGGTCGCCAAGCAGCACGGGCAGAGATTTGGACCTGGTCTTAGTACTCTCCAGTAAACAAACGTGTAAGTCGTTTGTTTACTGTCACGAACGACGACAACCCGGCCGTCCTCAACTGTTCACTCAACCCTCCGAGTCTGGCCGGGTTACTTGGGGAGCAACTCGACGCGCGTTCACACGAGTGTGAACGCTGCACGCAAGGGTGCGTGCGCCACACTGAGAGATTCGGGCAGAGTATGATTCTTCATATGCTCATGCGGAAACCTTTCGTCACACTGCTTCTGCTGGCTACTTCGCGGCTCTGCGCGCAAAGTAGCTGGTTCCAACCGTCGCTGCTCGAGAAACCGGAGATGAAGAAGGCGCTGCAGTCGGTGGATGGCCGCGCCGCGGACATCGTCGAAGAATGGATCCGGCTGGTGGAAATACCGGCGCCCTCGGGGAAGGAGCAGGCTCGCGCAAAGTACATTCGCGCCGAGATGGAAAAACTCGGACTGAGCGAGATCAAGAGCGACGACATGTTTAACGTGAGCGGCGTCCGTAAAGGAACGGGCGGCGGCCCCACAGTTGTGTTTGCTGCCCACACGGATACGGTATTCCCCGAAGGAACCGACCTGAAGGTGAAGCGCGAGGGCGACACTCTGCGCGCGCCTGGCGTGGGCGAT
>JBEKNN010000527.1:0-3672 GCA_049522755.1 Bryobacteraceae bacterium
GCCCGCGGCGCCGATCATATGGCCGTCGTTGAGCCACGGCACGCCAGCGGCAAATGGGATCAAGCCCGGCAGCGCGGGTAAGGCCGCCCTTGCCCACCGCAGCCTTGGTAACTTACCATCAGCCGATCGGCCGACTGAAACAGTACCCGCCACGAGCATGCTCCATTTGAGCCCAAGACGGCACATCGGCGTTAGAGGCCCTCATCGTCAAACTAGCACAGGTCAGCGGCCTATGACGATCTGTTGCCGGAACTTGCGTTGAACGCATAGCAACCATTACCACTTTGCAATACGGTTGATAAAGCTCCTAAGGATATACTGGGCAAGCTGAGGGAGAAGTAACTTGTCGGCGCATACTGTTGGCGGGATGTGTGAGGGAAAAAGTTGTTAAGCGCTCGTCATGAATTTGCAATCGCTCGAATCCGCGATCGCACCTCACATTTCCAGAGCACGACAGCGGCGTGCATGGCGCCTTGCTCGACTTGTCACCGGTTGGCTTGAAGTATGCCTGTTTGCCACCGCTGCGTTATCGCTCGATTCACGGAAGGCCATTAGCCAACCCGTCGATGACGGAAAAGGATGATGCTCCGGCTGATATCGTGGTCGTCACGCAAACCAAAGATGGAGATTTAAGGCTCGGAACGGGGGTAAATGGATAAATTGCGATCCCTTTCATTCAGCGCTCCCCTCTTTCCCGCTGAACGTGCACCCGTCGCGGTCTTCCTGAGAAAGCAATCCATTAAGGTCTTGTGGCTTGCCTTGTCAGCGGGAATTGCCTGTTCATTCCTATTTGCGCTCGACCCTCGCCAACACCTTGCGCAGCTTTATCACAGTTCATGGAATTCACGGAACGGCCTGATCGGATCGGTAAACGCACTTGCCCAGACAACGGACGGCTTTCTTTGGGTCGGAACATCCGCCGGCCTGTTCAGGTTCGACGGCCTCTACTTTGAACAATACCGACCGGAGGCCGGTTCGTTGCCTTCCAATTACGTCACGGCCCTCATGGCCGTTCCAGACGGAGGCCTTTGGATAGGATTTGCGAAAGGCGGCGCCAGTTTCCTGAAGGGAGCAAGAATTACCAACTACTCCGCCGATCGTTTCTATTGGGGCTGGGTTCGGTGTTTCGCACAGGATCCGACTGGAGCCGTATGGGCTGCGACGGTGGGTGGATTGGCGCGTTTCGAGGATCGGAGTTGGCAGAAGATCGGAATGAATTGGAACTATCCGAGCAAATCAGCCTGGGACCTCTTTGTCGACCGGGAGGGCACGCTTTGGGTCGCCGCAATCGGCCGGATTATGTTCTTACCGCGCGGGCAAAAGCAGTTCGCGGACCTCGGACTCGCCGTAGGCCAGATAATGGCGATCGCTCAAGCACCGGATGGCTCAATCGTTTTTATTGACAATGAACGGCGTGGTTTGACTGCACTTCGCCACTCCGCCGACGGAAAGAACGATCTATTGCCCGGCGTCGATGTTCTTGCCAGGGCGATTGTGTTCGACCGCGATGGTGGCCTGTGGGGCGGCGGGTTGGGCCTTGATCGCTTCCCGATGCCGGGGCTTGGTCTGTCCAAATCTCCGTCCAAATCAGGCGCCGGTGTAGAGAGACTCCGTCGGAGTCAAGGACTGACGGATGACGAGGTCACAAGTATTTTGGAGGATCGCGAAGGCAATATTTGGGTCGCGACCGATGGGGGCCTCGACCGCTTTCGTAATCGCAATCTCTCGTGGTTTCCGCTTCCTGGCAAGCGGTTCAGTCTTGTCTCAGGCGTTCATGGTCAGGTCTGGGTCGGTTCTCGCGAGGGAGACTCTGGCCCAATCTCCGAATCGAGCGGCCTTGTGCGCGCTGGCCCGAGGGATAGCGTCATGGGGTATCGTGATCCGGACGGCACGATATGGTTCAGCACCGTGAACGTCCTGTTGCACCTGGTCGACGGCAAATATACAAAGATCGATCTGCCGGAACAAGTACGAGCGCTAAGCCGCTCTACAATTCCAAATGACCCCATCATAATTTCATCCATCACAAAAGACAGGTCCGGAAAGCTTTGGGTTTCCTTTAGCGGCAGCGGGGAATTCTATCTGGAGAATGGCGCCTGGAAATTCGTTGGAGTCCTCCCGGACCGCCCCGACTGGTCGGCGAACTACGCCTTTACCGACTCGTCAGACCGGGTTTGGCTGGCTTGGGAGGAGGAGATTGCTGTACTGGATCACGGCAAAGTGCGTATTCTTTTCACCAAAGACGACCTCGCCGTCGGCCCGCCTAACATCATTGCAGAATACGACGGACACGTTTGGGTCGGTGGGCAGTCCGGGTTAGCATTTTTGCAGGGCGACCGCTTTCATGCTCTGCATACCGCCGATGGCGTAGGCCTCGAGTCCATCTCTGGTATCGCGACGCCTCCCGGCGGAGGGCTTTGGCTAAGTACGGGGTTGGGCATCGTTCACATTCCTGAGTCGGAGATTCGGCGTTCTCTTGAGCACGAGGACCATAGGGTGAGCTATGAATTATTCGATCTCGTAAGTGACTTGCCTGAACAACTTCAGCAAAGCAAAACATCGTCTTCCGAAGCCGTTCAGAGTGATGACAACGTGCTTTGGTTTGCCATGCGCAATGGTGTCGCTCGCGTCGATCCCGCTCGGATTGTTCGGAATCCGCTTCCGCCGCCAGTGACCATTCGATCTGTCATCGCCGACGAAAAGTCATATTCTCCGCTCACCAGTCCACGGCTGCCTGCGTTAACCAGAACTCTCGAAATTAGTTACACCGCCTTGAGTTTATCGGCGCCCGAGCGCGTCCGCTTTCGCTACAAGCTGGAGGGATCGAAGAATAAATGGACCGAGGCGGGGCCTCGCCGTCAGGTGTTTTATACCGACCTTGGCCCCGGCCGATACACCTTCCATGTAATCGCCTGCAACAATGACGGCGTCTGGAACGAAGAAGGAGCAACTCTGGATTTCAGCGTCGCTCCAGCCTGGTACCAGACGATCTGGTTTCGCGCCTCGTGCGCCGGAGGTTTCGTTCTACTGCTGTGGGCGCTCTATCAACTCCGTCTTCGAGGGCTACAGCGGCAGTTCAACATGACGCTGGAAGCACGCGTCGGTGAGCGGACCCGCATCGCACGGGAACTGCACGATACGCTCTTGCAAAGTTTTCAAGGATTGATGCTCCGCTTTCAAGCCGTGGACGAGATGCTTCCAGTGTATCCTATGGATGCGAAAAAGGTTCTCGAAGGCGCTCTCGATCGGGGAGATCAGGCAATCAGCGAGGGGAGAGATGCCATAACGTATATACGTGCGCCTGTCTTGACAAGTGACGACCTGGCGAAATCGATCACTGCGCTGATGGATAACTTGAATGAAGAGTTTGGGGAAAGCAACGGGGCGTCAATCATGTATCGTGTGCTTGTACAAGGCGCGCCACGAATTGTGCGTCCGACTCTCCAGAGCGAGATATACCGGATAGGCCGGGAGTCGTTGAGAAATGCTTTCCGCCACGCACAAGCCCGGCAAATCGAGACAGAAATCATCTATGGTGAATCTCTTCGTCTACGCTTCCGCGACGATGGAAAGGGCATTGACCCAAGCGTCGTTGAACGCGGCGGACGTCCTGGTCACTGGGGCTTACCAGGAATCCGCGAACGGGCCAGACAAATCGGAGCGCATTTGGAG
>JBEKNN010000528.1:0-3668 GCA_049522755.1 Bryobacteraceae bacterium
CTCGTGGTTGATCTCCGAGATCGCCTCTAAGATCTCGCGGGCCTGGTGGTAGTTGGCGACAAACTCCGCAGTCTGAGCGTGAGTCTCCTGCGGCACATAATCCATCTGCGGCCGCGAGCCCGGATAGCTCACCGAAAGATAGTATTTGGGTCCATGGCCGGGACCGTCGGCGCACTTGCATCCCGGCTTGCCACAGCGCTTGTAACGCTCGATCAGCGAGCCGCGCAGGATCGCCTTGAGCGGGGGCAGTTGGCGCAGGAGAGCTTGACGGCGTCTTCTCAGGCTGGCGGCAGTCTCGTTTTTCTTCATTGGCGTCAGACCACGTATATAACTGGTCTGATTGTACTGGAGGCAAATACATTTTTCAACCTTTTTGTTCGGGGATGGTCAGGTGCTCCAGTAGGATGGCCAACTCGAAAAGCGAGTCGGCATCGAGCCGCCGCGGCGCCAGACCGAGCAAGCAGTACGGGGACGGATCGGCCCAGTCTGTCCATTCGCGGGCAATGCTAAAGCTGCCGCGATCCAGTTCTCGGAGAAGGAGAGTATCAATACCTGCGATTCGACGCGCTTTCAAAACCTGGAAGCGCTGGCCGCGGAGCGGATGGAAAGGATGGCGGATCTCCGCCCATCCCAAATGCGAATTGCGCTCTGGTGCAGTTCGCGCTGACCGTCGGAATGCCCAACGGCCGCTGCTTCCCATTCGCCTTTGGTATGTAGACGCGCCGTACCGCTTTCGGCGTGTAGGTTTTAGTGCGCAGAGATTCCTGGATCTCATCCAGAAACCCCTTCACACCGGCTTCCGACGTTTCGATCTGTTCGATCTTCACGCCGTCCACCCCAGGCGCGCCCTGGTTGGCTCGCACCCGCTTCCATGCCGCTTCCAGCACATCGCGCCGGTAGATCCGGTCATACAGCACATAAAACCGAAACTTCGGCTCCTGCTTGGCCTTTTGACTCAGCTTCTGTCTCAGCAAAGAGAGTTTATCTGGCAGTCCGTCTCCACTCGCCTGTTTATTCAGGGCTTCGATATGCAGCCATTCTTCCGTAATGGGAATCTCTTCCAAGCGGCTCTCCTTTCCTCTTACAGCAGCAATGCTTCCAGTAAGGCCCCTTCGCTCCACGGTCGTTACCCGCTTCTTCACTACTATGGGCCTCTCCGACTCCCGGCCAGGGCCGATCCCTCGGTTATGTATTCCCTCGGGCCGTCGGCGTTCAGACTGCACTCCCCCGCCCTGCCGGGTCTCCCAGGTTCCTCGACTGATCTATTCCTGCGCGCTGTCCCCAACCACCCCGGAAGGTCCGACAGGTGCTTGCTCATTGCTTCCCCGCCGATGTCAGGCTTCATCATCTTAGGCAGACTGGCCACCTTCGCTTTAGCGTCACGAGGCCGAATCGGGTTCGCTTGCGCTACGGCTCGCAGGTTTGCTTCCCCGGTTTCCACCAGACGGATTACTCCGCCCCGCTCCGGTTCAGCTACATGTACGAACGAGCAATTTACATGGTGAACTGCTTTCAGTTCACAAGATCAGCCAGGCTTATCCTGGTGTTCCAGAGGCCGCCAAGAGCCACGAGTAGGCGCGGCGCTCCCAAAGCGAATGTTGGAGCTGCGCGGCCATGGTCCGTACGCCGAACATGGGCAGGTCGGGGTCCAGTTGCGCGACGATCTGCCGCGCGGGCGCCACCATCGCTTCGGGATCGCCGGCCGTGAAAAGGACGATGGCCATGAATGGCGCGGGGAATTGAGTGAAGGGCTGGAAGACCGTCGGCTTCACGTCCTGGTCAAGACCATAGTGTTTGGTATCGCGGGTTACGCCGACTACGTCAATCCACGGATTGCCGTTTCCCGCCATCGCAATGCGCCTGCCGACGGCGCTCTGGCCGGGCCAGTAGAACTTGGCGAACGTCTCGTTGACAATGGCCACGCGCGGCTCCATTCGGCCGTCGTCGCGCTCGTCGAAGAAGAGCCGGCAAGAAGCCGGATGCCCATGCCTTGGAAATAACCGTGCATGGTCCGCACTGCCAGCGTCACCGGCGTATCGTCTCCCGCGCCGAACTGGCGGCCGCTTTCAGAAATGAAGAAATACCCGGAGTGGCCGCCGAGAGGAGGCAGCTAAGCGGCGGATGCGGATCGCACTCCTGGCAGTGCGCCCAGCCGGTCGAGCAGCGTGTTGTAGAACGCGTACTGGTGCTCGGGTTTCGGGTAAGCCGTATCCGGCAGGCGCAGGTTCCAGGTGACGATGTTTTCCGTGCGGAAGCCGGGGTCGGTGTGCAACACCTTTTGGAAGGCCTCCAGCAACAGGCCGGAGCTGCTTAGAAGAACCACGGCCAGCGTCACCTCGAACGCGGCCAGCACGCCCAGGGCGCGGCGTTTGCGGCGCGAAAGCGTGGAGCGCCCCATCTCATGCAGGCAGCGCGCGGCATCGAGGGACGCCGCCTGAAATGCGGGAGCGAGGCCGAACACCACCGCGGCAGCGCCGGTGACCGCCACGGCGAAGAGGGCGAGTCGCCAGTCCAGATCGAAACGGACCCAGCGCGGGATGTCTTCGGGTATGAAGGAGACCAGGCCCTTCAGAAAGACCTGGCCCAGCAGCACGCCGCCGTTCCGCCGGCGCCCGCGAGCAGCAGGCTTTCGGTGAAGAGCTGACGGACAATTCTGCCGCACGATGCGCCCACCGCGGTGCGGAGTGGCGATCTCGCGCGAGCGCCCTTCGGCGCGCACGAGCATGAGCGCCGCGACATTGACGCAGGCGATGAGCAGCACCATCGCCACCGCGCCCAGCAGCACGCGGGTCACGGTAGTCAGATCGCCCAGCGCGCGTTCCGGCAAGGAAGTGAGAATCGGCGAAGTAATCTGGTTGAGCTTCTGGCTGGTTTGGGCAGCATTGGCGTTGCCGCTGGTGAGGCTATTATGTACGCGGAATAAATCGGCCCGGGCTTGATCGACAGTTACGCCACGCTTGAGGCGGCCGACGCCTCCATGGAGTTTCTACATTTTCCTGCGATTTTCCATGTGTCCACTATAGTTGGGGCAGGCGCTTTCGCCTGCCAACTCGTTATGTTCTACCGCAGAAAGCTTCCCCATTGGCATCCCGATCTCACAGAGGCGACCTTCCTGTTTGTCACTTGGCGTTTGGCTGGCTCCATCCCGCGAGCCCGACCGCTTCCAGGCGCCCACAGGCGCAAATCTATCCGCGGACCGAGCCTTCCTCCTCTTGGACCGTGAAGTGGACAAAGCCGCTTTCGGGCCCGTATAGCTGCAGGATGCCCGAGTAGCCCGTGTAGCGGCCGATGCTCTCTTGTATGGCGAGAGCGGAAGGCACTTTTATCCATTCCGAGCCTGGATGATCCTGCCCAACCATGTTCCTGTACTGCTGCTGCCCAAGATGTCACTACCGGTGATCATGCGTTGGTTGAAAGGCTCCACCGCGCGACCAGCCAACCTGATTCTTGGCCGAACCGGGGAGGCCTTATGGCAGGATGAATCCTTCGACCATCGTGTGCGGGATGAAGCGGAACTGGACCGTCTGGTTCACTATGTGGAGTACAACCCCGGTAAGCGACGGCCTGGCGGCCAATCCCGTGCCTGGCCTTGGTCGAGCGCGCGGTTGGCAGGCGAAAGCGCCTGCCCCACAATTGGCCCGATCGCTCCCGAGATGTAGAAACTCCAG
>JBEKNN010000529.1:0-3655 GCA_049522755.1 Bryobacteraceae bacterium
TGCTACTCGCCTCGCAGAACCGCGGCCGGGTCGATGTGCTACTCGCCTCGCAGAACCGCGGCCGGGTCGATCAGTGAGGCGCGGCGCGCCGGCAGATATCCGGCCAGCAGCGCAACTCCCAGCAGCGCCGCCGCAGCCGATACGAACGCCACTGCATCGGTGGGCTTGACGCCGAAGAGCAGCGATTGAAGAAAGCGCGTCAGGTAGAAACTGGCGCCCGCTCCGGCGGCGATTCCCACGGCGGCGAGCGCCAGGCTGCGGCGCATCACCATTCGAACTACATCGGCGGCGTCCGCCCCCAGCGCCATGCGGACGCCGATTTCGCGCGTGCGCTGGTTCACCGCTTCGGCGACCACGCCATAAATCCCGATCGCCGCGAGGCACATGGCTAACAGTCCAAAGGCTGTGAGCAGCAGAGTCTCCACGCGCCGTTGCACGCCCGCTTCGGAGATTCTCGATTCCATGGTCATCACGCCGTAGACCGGCTCCTCTTTATCGATGGACCAGACGGCGGAGCGGACGGCGGCGGCGAGACCTTCGGGATCGTTGAGGGTATGGATCGCCAGGCTAAGGTTGGGGCCCGGTTGCTGCGCCTGGGAAATGAAGATCTGCGGATCGGGTTCTTTTTCCCGGCCCGCGTGGCGAACGTTGTCCACCACGCCGACAATGGCGATGAACTGCTGCGCCCCGTACACGCCCATTTGAATGCGCTTGCCCAGCGCGCCGCCGCCGGGGTAGAAGCGCCGGACAAACGCTTCATTCACCACGGCCGCCAAAGGCGCCTGGCCGGTGTCGCGCCCGTCGAATCCGCGGCCGGTCAGCAGCGCAATGCCCATGGCGTGGAAATAATTCGGCGTTACCCCCATCACGGGGACGAAGGGCCGCTTCGACATGGGAGGCGCGGGTTGCCCTTCGAACCATATTGCCGCAGCCGCGCCGTATCCGGCGAGAGGAAGTCCGCTGGTGATGCCCGCGGATTCCACGCCGGGCAGGTTGCTCACACGACCGAGCAACGCTTCGACGAACTGACTCTGCTTCAGCGGCGAGGGGTAACGCGATGCGGGCAGCCGCATGCGCACCGTCAGCACGTGATCGGGACGGAAGCCGAACGCGATCGCAGTGACGCGTTGCAAGCTCCGCAGCAGCAGGCCCGCGCCCGCCAGCAACACCAGCGCCAGCGCTACCTGGGCGATTACCAGGACGGACCGCAAGCGCGATCCGCGGCCCCCGGCTATGGCGAGCGCTCCGCTCTTCAACGCGTCATTCAACCCAAGGCGCGGGGCGAGCAAGGCTGGCGCCAGGCCGCAGAGCAAGCCGGCCAAAACGGAAAGCGCAGCCACCGCGCACCACAAGGCCGAACCTGCAGCGAGATGGTCCAGAACCGCAGGCGGGACGCCGGGCGTGCTGCGAAGCAAGGCAAGCATTCCGTAAGCGGCTCCAATTCCCAGTATTCCGGCGAATCCGCTGAGCGCGAGATTCTCCACCACCAGCCAGCGTGCGATGCGCCCGCGGCTTGCTCCCAACGCCGCGCGCAATCCGATTTCGCGCTGCCGGATAGCGGCCCGCGCCAGCTGCAGATTGGCCACATTGACGCAGGCGATCAGCAGCAAAAGCACGACAGATCCCAGCAGCGCCGCCAAGGCGGGACGCCGGTCGCCCGTCATTTGCTCATGCAACGGGGTTACGATCACTTTGGATTTCAGCAGGTAGCGTATGAATGGCGGCATGTCCGCGGCGGAGTGGTCGCTCACGGCCTGGAGGTCCACGGCTATGCGCGATGCGGCGATGCCCGGACGTGGCCGCCCGATAACGGTCATCATAGCGACCGAATCCGACTGTGGCGTAGAGCGTTGGCAGACCAGCGCTTCAGGCGCCAGATCGGAAGGGAAACGGAACTGGGACGCAAGCACGCCGGTAATAGTGTACGGCTCGCCGTTGAGGGACACAGCGCGCCCGGCCACGGTTGGGTCGGAGGCGAAATGCCGCGTCCAAAACTCATGGGTGAGCAGCATGGCGCCGGGAGCGCCCAGGCGTCCGTCGGCGGCCGCAAAATCGCGGCCGAGCGCGGGCGAGACGCCGAGGACGGAAAGAAGATCGGGCGTGACCACGGCGCCTTGGATGCGTTCCGGCGTTCCAAATCCCGTCAGATTGAAGGAGCCGTCGTTCCAGCCGGCGAGACCCTCGAAGACGTGGTTTCCGGCGCGCCAGGCTTCGAGTTCAGGGCCTGTTACGAAGGTGGAACCGTTGGCCGTGCGCCCTATCGTATACAGGCCGCCGGCATTTCTATAGGGCAACGGCTGCAAGAGCACGCTGTAGAAGACGGAGAAGATAGCGGCGTTAGCGCCGATGCCCAGCGCTAACGAAAGCACCGCGACGGCCGTGAAGCCGCGGTGGCGCGCGAGGTTCCGGAAGGCGCAGTAGACGTCCTGCCAGAAGCCAGTGAGCCAGTGAAACCGACGGGCCTCGCGGCATTGCTCTTTCACCTGCGCCATGCCCTCCAGTTTCAGCAGGGCGGCGCGGCGCGCGGCCTCGGGAGTCATGCCGGCGCGAAGGTTCTCATCGGTCGACAGATCGAGGTAGGCGCGGAGTTCCGCATCCAGTTCGGCCTCGGAATTTCTGCGGCGGAAGATCCTCATATAGAAGCTCTATACGAAGATTAAGACCGTTGCTCTCGAATGTCAATAGCGGGGAGCCCGCCTGGAAAACCGGCTCCGAGGCAGCGTTTCCCGACTAAGGTTGTGACATTGCTCGCGACGGTACACCACAGTGGCGGCTCTATCGTCACCAATCTGAATCGGGAAGATTTTCATGTCGAAGAGGATGGAGTTCCGCAGACCATCAAGTATTTTTCGCGGGAATCGGACCTCCCGCTGACGATCGGCCTCCTGGTGGATACCAGTCGAAGCCAAACCGGCGTGCTCGAGCGCGAGCGCGCCGCCAGCCACACGTTTCTCGATCAGGTGCTGCGCGGAGACAAAGACCGGGCATTCGTAGCGCATTTCGACATTCGCGTGGAAGTCCTCCAATATCTGACCTCTTCGCGCGCGAAACTGGCCGCGGCTCTCGATGAATTGAAAATCCCGCCACGCGGCTCGACGCTGCTCTACCGGGCGGTTCGCGAGTGCTCGGAGAATCAGATGAGAAAGCAGCCGGGGCGAAAAGCTTTTGTCATTCTCTCGGACAGCGTGGATGTCCACAGCGAGACAAGCATTGTTACGTGGCCATTGATTGCATACGCCCCGCAGGTAGCCCCGATCCGCGCAATTTGCGGCGCGCGAGGCAAGCACGCCTTGCGGCGGCTGGCGCGGGAAACGGGCGGAGCTTGCTGGGCGATACCGCCAGATTCGGCTGACCGCAGGGCAGCCGGGCCTGCTTGTTCAAACGCGCGCCGGATAATATGCCGAATGAGTGGGGCAGCCAATCCTCCCCGGCCGCCAACTTGCCCTTTGAACCGCGGTGATGTAACCAACCAATTCTGCCCCAGCCTGAGCCAGGAGCTTACGCCACCACGGGCAACAGCCGCAAACCTACGGATATCGTCCTTGCCGTTTCCGTATGAAGCAACTGGCCGGGGCGGCCGCATTCGCAGAGCGGCGAATCGGGCGCAGCCTTGCCAGGGACGTGGAAGCCGTTCTGCGCTTCACACTCGAAGCCG
>JBEKNN010000530.1:0-3649 GCA_049522755.1 Bryobacteraceae bacterium
TGGCGGAAGCTCACACGCTTCCTGGAACACGCGGAGTTGGAGTTGAGTAACAACTTGGCCGAGAACTCGATGCGCCCGGTGGCATTGGGCCGGAATTATGTACAGCCGATGATTATGTGCAGTCCGCAGTTGTCGTCCGCGGCCTGATGGATTGGGACGGGCAGTGAACTGCACATAATCCCTACAAGCCTTGCAGAAAGCGGAGCAGCCCCTCCGGCGGCTTGTACCGAACCTGTTTTGCAGTGAGCGGCTGCACGAGCTTCAGCGCCTCTTCCTTCATCTTCAGGTCGGCTTCAACATAGATGTGCGTTGTAGCCGGACTCTCGTGGCCGAGCCAGAGCGCGATGAGCGTGATATCAACGCCAGATTGCAGAAGATGGATGGCCGTTGTGTGCCGAAAGGTATGCGGTGAAACTCGACGCTGGACCAGGCTGGCGCACTTTCCGACGGCGGCTTTGGTGGCGCGCTTCAGACGATCCGTGATCGCCGACCGCGTGAGCGGGCCGCCGCTGGCAGTCGGAAACAGCGAACCGCCCGGTGCAGGATCGATTCGTAAAAGCCAACGACGGATCTGGACTGCGGTGGCCGGCCAGATGGGCACAGTTCGATCCTTGCGACCTTTGCCATGAAGACGAACCATGGGGCTGCCCTCCAGGGTCACATCGGCGACCTTGATGCCACGTGCCTCCGACACGCGGGCTCCGGTGTTGTAGAGCGTGGACAAGAGAACTTGATCTCGGTGTCCCGCCCATGTGGTTGGATCGGGAGCGTTAATGATCGCCTGCACTTCTTCGCGCGACAGGAATCCGACCAGCGGCCGAGTGCAGCGCTTCATTGGAATGGCGAGGGCACGTTGGATTATAGCGAGCGCCTCCGGGTTCTTCAACGCGGCAAAACGCAAGAACGAGCGGACGGCCGCCAGCCGCGCGTTGCGGCTTCGAATGGAGTTGTTCCGATCCTTTTCGAGGTGATCGAGGAACGCGAGCACCAATGGGGCATCCAGATCGGCCAACGCCAAGCTTTCGGTTGGTTTGTTCCATCGATCGCGAGCGAACTCGAAGAGCAGCCGGAAGCAGTCGCGATAGGCTGCCACAGTTTGTGGACTCGAATTGCGCTGGCGAATCAGCCGGTCCAGGAAGAACTCTTGGACGAGTTTGGCAAACTGTCCTTCCGGGGAGTTGGATGTCTTCATTGATGGTCTCCGGATGAGAAGCGGGAGAACTGTTGTGATGCGCCGCTCATCAACTCCGGGGTTGCGGAGATATACCAATAGGTGTGGGAGACTTTCGCGTGTCCGACATAAGTCGAGATTGCGTCGGCTACATGATCGATCTGGTTGTCTTGCTGGCCCCGCAGCAATGCCTGGCAGATGAACGTGTGACGTAGATCGTGGATGCGGGGCTGCGCATGGCCACCGCGGGCGACCCAACCCAAACGACGGCGGAGACGGTCGAAGGTGTTATGGATGGTTCGGTTCGGAATCGGCAGCCCTTCTGCCGTGAGGAGGACCGTCTCAACCCCTGGGTGAGGTGGCGTAGCAAGAGTGGCTTTCTGGTAGACCGCCAGGGCCTTCGCGGTGCTGACGTGAATCGGCACCAGTCGCGACTTCTTGAACTTGGTCTCACGGACCGTAAGGGACGGCTGATCCAGGTTCAGATCCTTTCTTTCCAAACGGAGAGCCTCGGAAAGTCGCATACCAGTTGCCGCCAGCAGTCCGAACAACGTAACGTACGTGAGCGGGTGTAATCCGTCTGGCTTCAGTTCACGACAGGCGACCAGCAGGGCAGTCACCTCCGCCGCCGTGTCGATGTGCGGAGAGAGTCGCCGATGGCCTGGGCCACAAAGCCCCAAAGGGACTACCGGACACACAGGACCGAACTGGCGGCAGTACTTCAGAAAGGGACGCAACACCTCCGCACGTCGGGCCGCCGTTACGGGCCCAGGCTCGACGGCGCCTTGCGCCCATCGAAGCAGCAACTCCAACGTGAGCGACCCCGCTTCGCTTTGCTCGTTTGCGAAGCGAGCGAATGCGCGGAGTTGGTACCCCGCGCCCCACAGGTCGAAGCCCATGGCGCGGCGCGAAACCAGATAGTCTTCGACTTGCGCACTGATTTCAGGTATCGTCATGCAGCGCCTCCCGGCCAGGGTTGAGCAATTGCGCTCAGCCGAGTCAGATCGACCTTGGCGTAGATCGCGGTGGTGTCAAGACTCCGGTGACGCAAGACGTCGGCAATCGCTTTCAAGGTCGCGCCGCCCTGGAGCATACGAGTGGCCGTAGTGTGGCGTAATCGATGTGGACCATGCAGTCGGCCGGCGAGACCACTTCGAGCAGCCGCTCGTCTGACCACCGACCGGATTACGGACGCGTCAACGGGAATATCGAGTGGCGCACGGTGCCGGACAAACACAGCGCGGCTCTCCGTCGCAGGCCGAGCCTTGTGAAGATAGTTGGCGATGGCTTGCCCAGTGACGGCAGGCAGTGGCAACACGTCAGCGCGGTGGGACTTGCCCACCCGGACAGTCAACGAGCCATTCTTCCAATCGATGTCGTCCAGGCGCAACGCCGCTACCTCACAAGAGCGAAGACCGAGATCCACGAAGCAGCGAACGATCGCGTAGTCGCGTTGACGCTGCGGCTCGAGCTGTTCAAAGGCCGACATCAGCTTGGCGAGTTCTTCCTGGCCGAGGTACTCCGGCAGAGAAGCCAGCGGCCATCGCGCTGCTGTGGGAATCGCCGCCGTGAGCGCGGCGACCGGATCCGCGTGCCGCAAGGCGCGAAACCGCAGATAACTCCGAACGGAGGAGGCCACGACTTGTGCGCTGCCTGGTTGGTAGCCCTGACATTGCGCGGCGAAGAAGTCGCGGATTTCCTTCGACCCTAACCGTGAGAACTCAAGGCCGCCGGCGGGAAATAGGTAAGCGAGGAACCGCCCAATCCATTGGCGGCGTGAGATTAGAGTCGCGGGGGCCAGTCCGCAGACGTCGTTCGCATAGTCACAATAATCTTGCAGTTCGGAGATGATGAAATCCGGAAAGCCCGGCTGCGCCGGCGGTATTCGCCCGACGGCGCGCAGGATTGACAACAGATGGCGTAGCGCCGACAGAGCGGTTACTCTGCGGCGTTGTGGGCGGCCGGGGCAATCACAACCACCGAGATGCTCATCAAGGAAACGCCGAATCGAAGCTTCTCCGATTTCGATGTAATCGGAATCGGGCGCGGACCAGGCGATAAAGTGCTCGACGGCGCGCATGTACGCATGGGTTGCCCCCGGTCGATAACCGCGGCTCTCCAGCGTCGTTGTGTACAGTTCAACCAGACCTGAAATCTTGACAGCTTTTGGTCTGGCAGTTAAATCGGCAATAGGCATGTTCTCTCTTTCGGGACAGGAAGTCCCTCGGAGAGCATAGCCGGATTATGTGTACTCAGATAGGTCTCGGGAGCGGGGACACCGCGCCCTGTAAGCCTCAGGCCGCGGACGACAACTGCGGACTGCACATAATCATCGGCTGTACATAATTCCGTTTGGACTAAACCGCTACGCGGTATTCCTCGCTGGCGAGAGACTGGATTCCCCACCACGCCATTCCCCACCTGAGCACCTTTGCGGAAACATGGAAGGGCTGCTTGCAGCAAATTCCATTTCGTGAA
>JBEKNN010000531.1:0-3632 GCA_049522755.1 Bryobacteraceae bacterium
GAACCCACGACATCCAGCTTGGGAAGTTGGTACGCATTTGAAAATAAAGAACAACTGCGACCACGGCGATGCATTCTGACCACTGCGAACAACCGAGAAAACAAGAGTTGCCTCAAAAAGGACGAAAACGGAGTAAACGGAGTAAATCCCAGCCCTCGGTTTTGGCCTCTCTCCGCACTCATTCTGAACCCTCCTCTGGATCGCCTAACCGCGCTGTTTTCGACAGCGCAGAGGCTATCCATGTCACGTCCCAATACCGTCACCAAACATCTACATCACACACCGGGAGGTCTGGAAAGAATCGGGCCGCTGCTGGCAGCTGCTCATCCCGACCTCGTCATCTCGAAGCGTCGAATGCGGAAGATCGACTCCATCGAGTGTGTCCGGCTGAATCGCGAAGGCTCCCGGCAAAACCTCGGCTTCTCATCCCGGCCGTTCGTCCTGTGCGGACTGCCAGTGAAAAGGCCGGCTTCGGGGTGCCTGCTACATGAACGCCGAAACGGTCATTTCGTTCTTCAGGTCACGGGGCATCCGAGCTATGGCCTGCCCTGGGGGCAAGATCGGCTGGTTCCCATCTTTCTGGCGACGCTCGCGATCCGCCAGCAGACGCCGCGGATCACATTTGAAAGCGCCGCGCAGATGCTGGACACTTTCGCTATGCAGCAGGGCGGTTCGCAGTATCGTCGCCTGATCGGAGCCTTCCAGCGGATCTTTGGGGCCACCATCTTCTTCGGTGCCGACTCACAACGTGAGCGTGCCGCCGTGGTCCACCAAGCGCGATTCAACTTCATGAGCGAAGCCCGGATCTGGTATTCCAGAGACCCCAATCAGAAGTTCCTTCCTGGCGACGGCCAGAACGTAATTGTCCTGAGCGACGAGTTCTACCGGGAGACTCTCAATCACCCGATTCCGACCTGGAGGCGGCCAAGGCGCTCTCTTCCAGTCCAGCCGCGCTCGATCTATTCATGTGGCTTTCCTATAGGTGCTTCACCGCTCGGGGACGCGAACGCGTTCCACTCTTCGGGAGTTTTGGGCTCATCAGCCAACTGGGGAGTGCAGACTATGCGCGGCCTCGAAAGTTCCGCGAAAAGTTGGAGGGCTGGCTGGATCTGGTTCGTACTATGTGGCCCGCTTGTCCGGCCGCAATTGACCAGGACGGCGCCGGGCTATTTGTTGACAGGGCAAATGCAGTTCTTCCGAACGGAGGCAACGATGCGCGGAACTAGTCACAGAGCCGGAATCTGGCGTTTGTCGCTGGAACAAATCGAAGCGACGGTCGCCGACCACCTCGGACCCGGTCGTGTGCTGGGGAGCCAGCGTGGCCCCTGTTTCAGCCGACAGATCTCTATGTATCTGGCGAAGAATGTTGGAGGGTGGAGCACGCCCCGGATCGGCCGGTTCTACAACGGTCGCCATCACACCACTGTTCTTTACGCGATTGGGAAGATTGAAGGCCTTCGAAAAACCGATGAATCCATCGATGCCTTGATCGAGGTGCTCACCGCCGTGTTAAGTCCAAAGATGAAATGTCGTTTTAGCGAACGTTTTGAGCCCAGATGGAGCACCGGATTGATCGAAGCCGTTGCAGCCAGGGTGCTCGACCGGATTACCGGGGGACGGGAGGGAGGCACCACGGCAAGCTTCCTCATGAACCCGACAACTCAGATAAAGGATGGAGCTCGATGATAGCCTCGGCGTTGAGCGCAGACTTTTGCCTGACATGCCGGAGTGCCAGATTCGGGCCTTCGACCGAGATCCGCAAACGGGCGTCTGCGCTCCATTCCGTGGAACATCGATATCAGGCTTTGAGCCGTCGCCGGCGAAAGCTCCCCGACAAGCTTTTTGCCACGTGGCCGGAGCACTGCAAGAGCATAATCAGAATCAGCGAATGCACTTCGGACGCATCGGACATCCGTGCGTGTGCCGGTAGTGTCGCGTAAAATGAAAATATGGGCATGGTCGCAAACATTTCGCTTCCGGAACCACTCTTCGCTGAAATCAAGAGCGCGGCGCAGGCCGAACACCGCACCGCCGACGAACTGGCGGCGGACGCCGTTCGCCAATACCTTGAGAAGCAATCCTGGGTGAAATTCGTGGAGCGCAATGAGCGCCGGGCTAAGGAAATGGGCATCACTGAAGACGATGTTGAGCGCCTGATAACGGAATATCGGGCTGAAAACCAGCAGCAAGGGCGCTGAGTGCTTCGGGTCACCGCCGATACCAACATCTTGATTTCCGCGCTGATTTTTCCTGGCGGCAAACCCTTTCAGCTTCTGGAACTCGCCAGGGAAGGCAAAATCAATCTTACGGTGTCCGAAGCGATTCTGGACGAGATGGCGGGAGTGCTTGCCCGGAAATTCAACTGGCAACCGGAAGAAATCGCCGCCGGCCGCAAGTGGATTACGGAAATGGCGCGCACGGTGAAGCCCGCGGTACGACTCGATATTATCAAGGAAGATCCTCCCGATAACCGCATCCTCGAATGCGCTTCTGCGGCCGGATCGGATTACATCGTGAGCGGCGACAAGGATCTGTTGCGGCTGGGCCGATATGACAGCATCCGTATTGTAAGGGTGGCGGAGTTCCTTGAACTTGCGCAAGAGCGTTAGCCGATAAGAATGGCCGTTGAAGGCGCGATTCATCGAACCCATAATGCTCCCGCGCGCGGAGAAACTGCCGGAAGGCCCGGACAGGGTCCCCGAACTCCAATTTGACGGATACCGCGCCCTACCAGTCAAGCCCAGTGGCAAGGCCTAGCTCCTGTTCGCGCTATTTCGTCATCCGCTGTAGCATGCGGATTACCGCTCAGAAACTTGCTTGCAGGCCACCTCCGGCTCACCTTGTCTGATTCTTGCCGGCCCGTAGATTGGGCTCGGTCGGACGAGGTGCGCCGGTCATAGGAACAGCGTTAAGACCTGATATCGGTAGCGTGGTCCGCCCGGGCGGCCCGTAATGAATCTGGTTAGAGTGCGACGGTGCTGTCCGCGACCAATCGTTTTGCTCCCTATGCCGACGGTATGGGAGGAGTTGGCCGCTGAAGCGATATGCGGCGACGAGCCGCTATCTCCAATCAGACAACCGAATCTTGGATTTCGCGCGAGAGCGCGTCACCATTTGGCAAGGCGATATCTGTAAGATTGGAGTCGTGCTCGTGAGCGCCTGGAAGAACCAAACGTCAGACTCTTCAAAGTCGATCCGTTTCGGTATCTGGATCGGTAGGCCAAACCGCGACCGGTATTTTAGCAAGGATTGGTCGATGGTAACCGTTGAGTTGCCGTCAGGCGTGGTGCTCGATATTGCGGTGCTCCCAGGATTCTGGAATCGCTGCCCGGAATTGCGGGACGAGGGCTTCCGGGTTTGGTTCGCCAGCCAGGGCCAACTGAAATGGGCGCACAGACGCCCGCCCAAGTACGATCTCGCCCCGGCAGGTCCGGCACAATTCCGACTTTCCCTGATCGCTTGATGGGGCGCTTCGCATCCAATACGTTGCTCGCGCAAAGTATGGCTAGTACCTAATTGCAAAAATCAACGTATTCGCTTATAATCTGGTCATGAGCCAACGATCGACGATTTCTTTGACCTCTGAAGAAGAGCAGACTCTGCGACAGTGGGCGCGCTCTGGTACCAGTGAA
>JBEKNN010000532.1:0-3600 GCA_049522755.1 Bryobacteraceae bacterium
CAACACCTAACGGAAAACAATTCCGCGGCACGCTCAGCAGCGACCGCCAGACAATTGTCGGCGATGCGGGCAGTCCCACGTGGACGCGCGCGCAGAGTCGTTGAAGACGTTATGTGATCGTCAGATTTTCGATGGCTTGATCGCTCGCATCGAGGAGCCGCAGCTCATTGCGAAGATCCTGTCGCACCTGGAGCGCGCCGCGGCGCAGCAGTCCCAGAGCGAGCGGCCGCTGGGGGCGCGGGGGCTGCCGCTGCAGTCGAGCCTGCTGTGAACTGCAGGATGAATCGCGATTCGGTTGGGGTGGGATGAGAAGATCGAAAGTTCCGGACAGAGCTTGACCCTGAGCCTGCCGGCTCTCGACGGCGGCACGGACAGCCTACGTTACCCTCGCCGAAGCATTGGATGCGCCGCTGCTGACCTGCGATGGCAAGCTTGCGCGTTCTCACGGTCATCGGTCAAAATGAACTCCCACCAGAGTTCCTTCGAAACCGACCTGCCAGAAACGCGTGATAGCCGCCATTGCACACTGCCGGCGGGCACGGGCCCGCCGCTACAAGACCGAATCTGAATTTTCAACGAGGAAGTCATCATGGAAACCGCACAACTCATCCAGGCCGCTGCCAGCATCGTAGGCGCCATGGCTGCCTCCCAATACGGCAAATTCGGCGGAATGGACGAGGCGAAGATCACAGACATCGCGACCATCGCCGTGAAGATCGCGCGGGCGATTGAAACCGCGGCTGGCACCAAGCCCTAGAAGGTCCGGCACTCCCTGACGCCGAAGACGTCAATCAGTTGAATCTTCCGGGGGGTGTTCATAAGTACGTCGGTTCGATATCCAGGCGGTCGTGGTTGGACTTGATTGAGCAACTCAATCTCACGGTTCTCGCGGCGACGCATCGCTGGCGTCTACGTAAGGATATCGAGAACGCAGTGGACATTGGATACGATGTCACTTCGCTTTCCGACCGAAAAATTCTTCACCACATCGGACAGAGATACGGGCTCATTGCCGCGTGCCCCGGAGACGTTGTGGATGTGGAAATGTCGAATGGTTCCATCGCGTCGGTCACGCGGCGTGATTTCCTGGGATTGGAACGTGCGGCCAGCGCGGCTGGATCTGCATTCAAGCAGGGGATCGTTTTGTACGATGGAGTGGCGTTTACAGCCTAGCTCCCTGCTGGGTCCCAGGGAAGTACTCCGTGTGGGTCTCGCAGGTGCGGCCGAAATAGAGCACCCGACGACCCAACAGGGAGACCACATATCCGGCGCAACCGGCCCGCGCCACCTTGGCGCAAAAGCCCTTATAGGTGTAGCCCGGCACCAGCACCTGCGCTTCGCGAATCGCCTCCTTCACCACCAAGGCGTCGAAGGATTCGGCCACGGGCGTTGGCGTCGGCTCCGTCTTCAGCTCGAGCGCCTCGCCATTCGGCATGTAATAGGTGCGCGTGGAACGGCGGAAATCGACGGCATAGCCGTCAAAGCCTGACACGCAAGTCAAAGCCGTAGCGGACGGCGAGGTTTGGCTGGGGAATGTCGTGATCAATCCATTGGACGTATTAGGTGCACAAGATCCACACGCCAACTGGGCTGGCTGGCTCTATGCGACGGATGCCGACAGCGGCCAGTGGAAGTGGAGACTCAAGACCACCTATCCGATCTTGAGCGGCGTGACTCCCACGGCTGGAGGAGTTGTGTTCTTTGGCGATATGGGAGGTAACTTCAACGCAGTCGATGCGGGCAACGGTCAGCGGCTCTGGAACCAGAAGTTGGAGGGGGCGATCGGCGGAGGAGTAATTACCTACATGGCCCAGGGTTCGCAAAAGGTGGCCGTGGCAGCGGGCATGACTTCCATCGTTTGGCCAACAGAACAAACTACCGCGAAGATCGTGATCCTGGGGTTAGACGAACCGCCGCAATGAATTCGCTCCAGCGCACCGCCAGGGCGGCCATGCTTTCCGTTTCACCGCAGACCAAAGCCACGCGCGCTTTCTTGCCGACGGCGGCTCAAGCTCTTACCTGGCTGGCCGCTGCGCCTCGGGCCCTGCGATCACCATTGCCTTCTGCCAAGCCGGCCGTTGTCTCAGCCGTTGCGCGTAGCGTTGGATGTTCGGAAGGTCTTCGAGCGTGCGGCCACCCAATGCCGGCGACGTCGTCACCGCGAAGCCGGACATCACGTCGGCCAGTGTGAAATCCGGGCCTGCCAGGTAGCCGTCGTTGCCGAGGTGATCGTTCATCTGCTTGAACAAGCCCTCTGTGCGCCGCTGTGCGACTCTGCCCATGAGGTTCTGCTCCTGCCCTATACCCTGCAGCGCCATCTTAACGATCAAGCCACTCTGCGCGTTGTTGTTGAATTGCAGCCAGTACAGGTAGTCGGCGTAGTTCTCGGCGCTAGGGGATACGGTGAGCCTGCCGCCGCCATGCTTGTGTGCGATGTACTGGACGATGGCCGTCGATTCCGCCAGCACGCGATCGCCGTCTTTAATGACGGGCGCCATGGCCGCCGGATGCAGCGCCACGTACTCCGGCGGTGCAAGGCGATCTGGACCTCGATCGAACCACTCGAGTCGGTACGGAAGTCCGAGCTCCTCCATGAGCCAAACGATGCGGTCGGATTGCGAGCGGCCCAGGTGATAGATTGTGATCATGCGAAGCTCCTGCTTCCGGGGGAGAAATAGCTGACAGTTTACACTCTCCCAAGAGTTGAATCCGCATTTCATCGACGTACCGTTGTCATCCGCAAATATTCAGTGAAGTAGTCGGTGGCGCCCAGAAATACTCGTGGTGTAGCCCACCCAGCACGGAGTTGGCGCGCACGGCAACCTCTTCGTCCGGGGCGCACCCTCGCAGACGCTGGCGAACAAGCCCACGGCGATGAACTGGGCGGTGTCCCCATATATGCCGCTGCACTGGCCCCCTCACCTCCCAGAATGACGGTCATCAAAAATCGCGTTCAATGTGATCGCGAATCCGCCGGCGGGCCGCCTCATCGAGGGAAGTCGCGTCTAGCAGCAATAACAGTTGCGCTTTCTTCACGATGCCGCGGATGGCGAGCTCGCGATTAAACACGATATCTTTCTCGCGCCGCGCTACGTATTTGGCGATGGCCAGATCGTGCGGGTCCAGGCAAAGCCCGCTGACGCCCGCAGTATCCCCGGGCGGCAGATTCACCAGCCTTCCTTTCCAGCCTTTGGGTAACGTCGCCGTTTTCTCATCGACTGGGTCCGCGTAATACCCATGCGTTTCATGAAACCGCGAATCCTGTCCGATCATATTCAACCATTCCGTTCTATCTAGTTTGCTCTTGGCGATCAAATCCACCTCGAACGATCTGAGTATCTCATCGGGCAAATTCGGATGCTTCCCATGCAAGGATTGGCTCCCGATGATAATGAACTGCTTCTCGCCGGTAATTTCGCCGACGGCTCGCAAAATGTGATCAACCTGTTGCTTCTTCATTGAGGCGCCTGACCACTTCACGCGGCAACAAACCGACATAGGGTGGAGATTGACGAAGCCGATTGGAATGCTCGTCGCGACCTAGCATGGCGGCAAACAATTGGCCGTCATTGGGTTCCTCGAGCAGTCTTTGCCACTCGG
>JBEKNN010000533.1:0-3577 GCA_049522755.1 Bryobacteraceae bacterium
GCGCGTTGCGTCCGTTTGTCTCACGCATGCTGGCGTACACTGTGTGACCGGCGTCGGCCAGTGCGCGGGCCGCCAGTGCGCCAAAACCGCTCGATGCTCCCGTAACTACGATGATGTTTTTCATGACGGATTCTCCTTATCGGCCTACGCGAAGCCCCCATTGACGCGGATTACTTGAGCGTTCACCCAGCCGCCATCCGGTCCGGCGAGGAACGAAACCACGCTTGCAATGTCGCCGGGTTGGCCGAGGCGCTCCAATGGCGCCAGCTTACTCATCTGCGCGATCTGCTCTTCGCTCTTGCCGCTCAGGAAGAGCTCGGTGCCCACCGGTCCGGGCGCGACGGCGTTTACCGTAATGTTCCGGCCGCGCATCTCATTGGCCAGCACATGCACCAGGCCTTCCACGCCGGCCTTCGACGCGATATACGGTCCGTACGTGGGGAATGACTTCGCCAAGACGCTACTGGAGAAGGCTATGATCCGCCCGCCTTCGGCGACATGCTGCGCCGCTTGCGCGAGCACCAGGAACGCGCCGCGCAAGTTCGTGGCGATGACTTTGTCGAACACATCCACGTCGCCTTTGCCGATCGGCGAAAGCGACATGATGCCCGAGTTGTTCACGACGACGTCGACGCCGCCGCCGAAGGTCTTCAACGTCTCTTCGAACAAGCGCTCGACGTCGGCAGGATTCGAGATGTCCGCCCCTACGGCGATGGCTTGCCCGCCGGCGGATCTTATCCCGGCTACGGCTGCGTCTGCCTGGCTGGCGTTGCTTGCGTAGTTCACGACCACGGCAAAACCGTCGCGCGCGAGACGGGTTGCCACAACGCGGCCGATTCCGCGGGATGCCCCGGTTACTATAGCTGTCTTTCCCATGGTTTGCTCCTTTTTTGGGCGGTCCCTCTTGGTCAGGTCCCGCTCACAAGACCAATATGGCCCTTGCCCGTAAATAAATCCAATGCATAATATCAATATCGATTATGCGTATCACGCATCTACGCCAGGCAGACCTGAACCTGCTGGTGGTCTTCACAACGCTGGCGGAGGAACGCAACGTCACGCGCGCCGCGGCGCGCCTGCTGCTGAGCCAGCCCGCAGTCAGCCGGGCATTGCAGCGCTTGCGGGACATGTTTCACGATGATCTGCTGATCCGGACCTCGAGCGGTTACGAGCCCACTCCCAAAGGGCAGCGTCTGTTGCAGGAATTGGAATCCACGCTGCCGCGCCTCGACCGCTTGCTGAGCGGCTCCGATTTCGATCCGGCGACGGAAGAGACGACATTCCGCATCGCCGCCACCGACTACGCTTCCCACGTGCTTTGTCCGCTGCTCTGCAAGACAGTGCTCCCTGCGGGAGGCAAGGTCGCCTTCGACTTCGTCGCGCTGCACGATGGAACGTTTGAGGCCATCGAAAAAGGAAGACTGGACCTGCTGTTGAATGCGGACGACGGCCACCTACCGGCGCGATTCGTCAGCGAGATTATTTTCGAGGATGATTTCGCGTGCGTCGTGGCAAAGGAGAGCAGTTTCGCGCGCGCATTGACGTTGAAGCAATACCTTGCGGCGAGTCACGTCGGCGTTGGCATCCTGGGAGGATTGCAGACCATTCCGGAAAAGCGATTAGCCGCCGTGGGCGAGAAGCGCCATTGCCCGATCCGGGCGCCTTACTTCGCCACCGCGATTCGCTGCGTTGCCGGCGCCAACCTGATCGCGACTGTACCGCGACGTATGGCCGAATTGGAAGCGCGCAACCTCTCGCTGAAGATCCTGAAGCCTCCCGAAATCTTTGGAAAGTTCAAGTATCTGATGGCGTGGCATCCGCGGATGAATACCGACGCCGCCCACCTTTGGCTGCGTGCCACTATGCGCGCGGCCGGAAGGTCCCTCGGGCGCCGATAGCGACCATAGTGACGAGTCAATTCCCTGAGCCAGCGGTTTAATCGATTAACCGAATTGGCGCGACCCCGCCGGCTGGCCATAACTAATTGAAATAACGATTGGAACATGCGATTTGACAGCGGCGGCAGGCTGGGTCTATACTCACCGTCTTTAACCGCTCTCTTGCATGAAGCTCAGCCCGAAGCTCACTCCGAAAAAATCCGCGCCCAATTGGCCGCTTTTTTTCCTGACGCTTGCCCTGACCGGCGGCGCGGTCGACGCCTTCCAGACTGCCAGAACCGCGTCGGCTCCGATCGACCCTCAGAAGGTCCAGGACGAGCAGGATATGACGTGGGGCGACTATCATCCCATTCCCGGAGTCAATTGGGCCGACCCGTCTTTGACGCCTTCCAAGAAGCAATTCAAGGTTGCGCTGCTTGCGGTGGATTTCCCCGACCAGCCGTTTGTGATGACGCTGCCGAAGCATTCCGATCTGTTCGGCAATCCGCAAATCGATCCGATTCCGCGCGATCGGGTTCCGCAATTCTACGCCGATTTCTACAATACGCCTTCCGCGATCAATCATGGCCAGACGATCAATGGTTATTGGATGGAGCAGTCGCGCGGGCAGATCGGTATCGGCAAGGTCGACGCGTTCGGTCCTTATCGGATGCCCAAGAACCTGTTCCAATACGGGCTCAACGAATACGGCCAGAGTAGCGCCGTCCCCAGCGGTTTCGTGGCCGATGGCCGCATGGAGCCGGATGCCGACGCTCTCTGGCGCGCCGCGGCCGGCGACATCAAATCCAAATACGATATCGTCATCCGAATTTACGCGGGCTACGACGAAACCAGCGTGTGGCAGGAATTCGGCGAGATGAAGTTCCAGACCACGGAAGACATTCCCGCCGAGTGGGGCAACCCCGACCCCGCCAAGCCGCGATGGGTGGTGACGCGCTACGTGCCGTGGACCAGTTGGAAGGCGGGACAAATGCAGTGGGGCCTCTCCTCGGTGCGGCAGGGCGAAAGCTCAGGCACCATTACCCATGAGATTGTCCACTTCGCTTTCCGTGTGGGCGACAACAACAACAATCCGTACGAGCCGCCGTATCCGCGCGCAGGCTCCGGGCCGTGGGATATCATGGACCGCGGCTCCTTCAACGGTCCCGGCGGTCCGCACCGGCGCTGGGTAGTGCCGGCGACGGATGGCGCCTCGATGCCCGCCGGCTTGATGTTGCGCAGCAAGGTCCGCTTCGGATTCCTGCGCGATGGCACGGTGCTCAAGCTCAACCGGAACGGCCTGGCGCGGACGGGCCTCGCGGTGGGAACGGTAGTGGCGCGCGCCGTGGACCCCGGCCCGGGAGAACTGGCCGGAATCACGGTGAAACTGGATGGCGACGCGCCCGGCGACAAGACGCCGCCGCAGGATTTCGCCAGGAATCCGGTTTCGGCCGGCGAGACGCTCTACAACTTCTACTCGGTGGAAGTGGTGCAGCGCATCGGCTACGATTCGTTCACTCCGGACAATGGCGTGCTGCTGGCGAAGAACCTTGACGAGGAGATCCGCGGGCGTGGCTTCCATCCGTTCACGTGGGTGATCGACGCGCACCCTGAGGACATCCGGATGGTCGATTTCAAACGCCCCAACGGCGAGCCGGTGATGCGCACCGTGGCCGACTACCGGCAGTTGAACGACGCGC
>JBEKNN010000534.1:0-3559 GCA_049522755.1 Bryobacteraceae bacterium
ACTTTAGGCAGCAGGATCATGTCGAGCCGCCCGCAGCGCGCCACGGCGAGAATGTCGGCGAGCGCCCACGGCGTCGAAAGGCCGTTCACCCGAACCGATACGCTCTTCGCTCCCCAGTCGATCTCGTTCAAGGCACGCACGGCATTCGAGCGCGCCTCATCGCGGCGGGTCGGCGCCACCGCATCTTCCAGATCGAGAAAAATACTATCCGCAGGACCGCGAGCAGCTTTCTCGAAGAATCGCTCCGAAGTCGCAGGAACCGCCAGTTCCGAGCGCTGCAGTCGAAATTGCCGTGTGCCGTCACTCGAATTGTGCATGATCTCGCCTCGATTGATGTTGCGTCCATGATTCACCCGAATGCAGGCATCGGCAATCGCGGCAACGGCCGTTAATTATTTATTTATTAAATAGATCGATAACCCAGCAGATTCTGACGTTCGCCGTTTGTGACTTCCGAAGCAGCCGCTCCTGCCTCCCGCCCGCCTCCGCTCCGATACGACCTGCACAGACGGTTTAGCGGTTCGCCTGTCAATTCCCGTGGCGGTCGCCAAGTTGTACATTCGTACGACCTCAGTGCCGACTCGATGTCGGCGGATCAGTTTTGGAGCGCCGTGACGATTGCCTCGAAGACTGGCATGATCAACTCAACCGTGAACCACGTCATAGGCATCAGCACACCCATTACTGGCCCGGCTTTCGCGGAGGACCGGGCGCGGAAGGTGCTGCGCCAACATGCTGTGCCCCGACCGGTAGCTGCCCCGCCTCGGCGTCGTCGGCCAAATCGCAGACCCCTAAGCGAAGGGAACCTAACTATGAACACACCAAGTAAAACTCTCAAACCATTCAGGATAAATATTTCGGACGAAGTGCTCAATGACCTAGGGGCCCGCCTGAAAGCCACTCGCTTTGCTCCCGACTTGGACAATGAGGATATGTCCTATGGCCTAAGTACCACATACATGAAAGAGTTCGTCGATCATTGGCTCCATAAATTCGACTGGAAGAAATCAGAAAGGCAAATCAACGCCTTCAACCAACACCGGATTGAAGTGGAGGGTACGCCGGTTCACTTCATTTATGAGCGCGGCAAGGGCCCCAATCCGACACCGATCATTCTCTCTCATGGATGGCCGTGGACATTTTGGATGTGGAGCAAGGTCATTCGCCAACTGACCGATCCGGCCTCGTTTGGCGGTGATCCCAACCAATCATTTGATGTCATTGTTCCTTCGCTCTTGGGTTTTGGCTTCTCGACACCTTTGAAGCACGGAGATATGAATCACTGGAAAATGGCCGACATTTGGCACAAGTTGATGACGGAAGTGCTCGGCTACGACAAATACGCTGCTGCTGGGTGTGATTATGGATCACGCATAACGAGTCAGCTGGGTCATAAATACGCCGCGAGTCTTTATGGTATTCACCTTGGTCATGACTTGCCACCGGCCTTTTTCTTGAACCAGGAACGCCCTTGGGATTTGACTCTGGGCCGCATGGTGCCGAACGATGCACCCGAGGACCTTCGCAGGGCAATCATCCGCCTCCAAGATACATACGCTTCCCACGTCGCGGTTCACATGCTGGATGCACAAACAATCACGCATGGTCTCAATGACTCCCCGGTCGGGATGCTGGCTTGGATTCTTCAGCGCTGGAAAAAGTGGAGCGATCAGTCAGTGGATTTCAACCAAGCATTTACGAAAGATGAAATTCTGACTCACGCGACCATTTACTGGGTTAACCAGGCAATTGGCACTTCAATTCGCGCTTACAAAAATGCGAATCGCTTCCAGTGGCAGCCTTCACATAACCGAAAGCCTGCAGTTGAAGCCCCTGCGGGTTTCACGTTTTTGACTGGTGATGCCTATCCGCCGATGGCGACAGTGGAAAATCGCGTAGCTATTTTCAACGATGGCCCGACTGCCGAGTGGTACAACACCATTTATGCAAAGGCCCACTCAAAGGGCGGACATTTCGGGCCTTGGGAAAACCCCGAAGCGTTCATTGAAGGTATCCGGGAAACATTTCGGATCGCAAAAACAAGCAAACATCAGAAATAGAACGCATATCGCTTCGAATTATTTTCCGAGTATGAGCGACAAAACGGCGTCAATCAGAGATTTCGGCCCCTTCGATGATGCTCTTGCTGAATCTTTACCGTCCTGATCATCTCCCTCCGAGTGCTCGTAATCCGTCTTGAGCTTCATTCGTCCAAGGTCGTGCGCCCCTATCAATTACCGGCTGCCATGACCTCCCTCTCTGCCCCAGGCTCAGCCGGACCCTTACATTCAGTCAGGACGCACGCTCCCGTAGCCCCTCTAGCGAGTGAATGACCAAGCGACCGTTCCTGACGCTGAGAAGTCCCTCCCTCTGAAATTTCCGCAGGACTCTATTGACAGTCTGACGCGCCCCTCCAACCATCAGCCCAAGTTCGGCTTGTGAGAGGCTGATCGCGAGCTCGATCCCTGCCTCGCCAGGCTTGCCGAAACTGCGGGCTGCAGCAACGATCCGGCTCGCGACACGCGCACTGATGTCCTGGAGGTTCGAGTCCGAGACGAAACCACTCAGCAGGCGCATGTGTCGAGTCACAAGTCGCAGCAGTGCATCGTCAAACTCACGGTAATCGACGCGCAGCCGATTAAATGCAGTCCTGCCCAACACCTGAAGCTCCAGGTTCTTACCGGCTTCAGCCGTGTGGGGCCGCGCATCGCCGTCAATGAGCGTGCTGACTCCGAAACAGTCGCCAGGCTCGAACAGGAGATAGAGCAATTCGCGTCCATCTGACCGTGTTACCGAAAGGCGTACCGCGCCGGAGACAAGACGGAACATCTCACTGCCTGGTTCACCCTGACTATAGATGAGCTCGCCCCGTACGCAGCGCCGGCGCCGTGCCGTTGCATTGAACTCGATCCGAGCTGCCTCCGGCAACCACTGAAAGATGTCGAACGGCGCAGGATCGGACGACAGACTCATTCTCCGCTTATAGCACTTGCATCCCTGTACGTGGAAAAAAAATGCGCAGGGGTGTCACCTGGCTGACACCCCTGGGTCGTTATCCCATGTATCGTCGGCCGCGAGCAAAGGATAGTTCGCTTGCCAACCCCCAACACTCTTGCCGCCTACAAAGCCATATCGCTCGACGACAAGTGGACGCTTGACAGTGGCCGCGTCGTGATGAACGGCATACAGGCTATTGCCCGCGTATTGCTGGCGCAGAGCGCGCTTGACCACAAGTGCGGCCTATCGACCGCCGGCTACATCACGGGCTATCGCGGCTCGCCACTCGGCAATGTCGACAAGACTCTCTGGTCGATCCGCGATCGGCTAACCAAGGCCAAGATCATCTTCCAGCCGGGACTCAACGAGGATATAGCCGCGACTGCCGTTCGCGGCACGCAGCAGATCGAATCCGTTCCTGGCGCTCGCTACGACGGCGTATTCGCCGCCTGGTACGGCAAAGGCCCGGGCGTCGACCGCTCGGGCGACGCCTTCAAACACGGCAACTATGCCGGCACCCACCCGAATGGCGGGGTGCTGCTCTTCTACGGCGATGACCATG
>JBEKNN010000535.1:0-3523 GCA_049522755.1 Bryobacteraceae bacterium
CGCAGACCGGGAACCGCAAGCCGGTCGCCCGAGTGCTGGAATCGCGCATCCAGCCACCGTTTGAAGGCTCGAGCGGGCTGGGCGCGAACAACGCCCCCGGCCTCACGCGGCTCACCTCGGCCACCTTCACCGGCGAATTCCCGCTGGCGCGCATCGACTTCTCCGATGCTGCCCTTCCCGTGAAAGTCTCGCTCGAAGCCTTCTCGCCCTTCATACCCCACGAGCCCGATGAATCGGGCCTGCCGGTGGCGATTTTGCGCTACCGCGTCAGCAACCCCGGAGCGACGTCCGCCAAGGTTTCCATTGCATGGTCCATTGAAAATCCCACTGGACATGCGCCTGCCAAGGACACGCGAACGAACGAGTACAAGACCTCCGAACGGGTCGCCGGCATACTCATGACGAGCCCCGAACTGCCGGACAACGATGCGCTCAAAGGCAGCTTCCTGCTTGCGGCGCTCGATTCCGCCGGCGCTCGCGTCACTCACTTGCGCGGTTGGGAGCGCAGCCGCTGGTGGAACTCGCCCATGTTTTTCTGGGACGATTTTTCCGCCGATGGCGAGGTGGGCCCCGAATCGAAGGACCCCGGACCCGTGGGCGCGCTCTCGCTTGGCCGCACCATCGCGCCCGGCGCGCACGCCGATTACACGTTCCTGCTGGCATGGCATTTTCCCAACCGCACGCCGCGCCGCTGCGGCTGGACCGCCGCGCCCGGCGATGAAGACGCGTTGATTGGCAACCACTACGCGACGCGCTTCGCCGACGCATGGGCCGCGGCCGAATACGCCGCCGAAAACCTGGAGGCCCTGGAGAAGAAGACCCGACGGTTTGCCGCCGCCATGCGAGAATCGACCATCCCCGCCGCTATTAAGGATGCTGCCACCGCCAACCTTTCGACGCTGGTCACTCCGGTCTGCTTCCGCACCAGCGACGGCGAATTCCACGGCTTCGAAGGCGCCAACGACCACGCCGGCTGCTGCTTCGGAAGCTGCGCGCACGTTTGGAATTACGAGACCGCGACGGCTCATATCTTCCCGAGCTTTGCCCGCTCGCTGCGCGGCTCGGCGTTCGGGTATCAGATGGACGACGCGGGCGGTATCCGTTTCCGCGAGCGCCTTCCCCACCACGGCGACAGCTTCGGCTTCGCCGCCGCCGATGGCCAGATGGGCCAGATTATGCACGCGTACCTGGACTGGACGCTTTCCGGTGACAGCGCGTGGCTGCGCGAAATGTGGCCGCGTATCAAGAAGGCCATCGAGTTCGCCTGGGTGCCGGGCGGCTGGGACGCCGATAAGGACGGCGTTCTGGAAGGCGCGCAGCACAACACCTACGACGTGGAATTCTACGGACCCAACCCGCAATGCGGCATCTTCTATCTGGGCGCGCTGCGCGCCGGCGAGGAGATGGCCCGCGCCGTTGGCGACGCGGCCAGTGCGGCGGAATATCGCGGGCTGTTCGAGCGCGGCAGCATGTGGATTGACGCCAACCTCTTCAACGGCGAGTTCTATATCCAAAAAGTTCGCGGCGTGGCCAAGGATCAGATTGCGCCCCACCTGCTCAGCGACATGGGCTCGGCCAACACGGAGACGCCCGAATACCAGGTGGGCGGCGGCTGCCTGCTCGATCAGTTGATGGGCCAATACCTGGCGGAGGTGGCTGGCCTGGGGCCGCTGGTCTCGAAGGCCAACATCCGCAAGACGCTGGACTCGATTTGGCGCTACAACTACAAGCGCACGCTGGTGGGCCACGATAGCGTGGAACGCACCTATGTGCTCAACGACGAGCCGGCGCTGATGGTTTGCGACTACGGCAAGGCCGCGCGCCCGCACGTGCCTTTCCCCTACTATGCCGAATCCTGGACCGGCCTGGAATACCTGGCCGCGGCCCAACTGCTGTTCGCGGGCATGACGCGCGAAGGCGTGGAGGCCGTCCACAACGTGCGCGCGCGCTACGACGGCGAGCGGCGCAACCCTTGGAACGAGCCCGAGTGCGGCCACCACTACGCGCGCGCCATGTCGAGTTGGAGCACGCTGCTGGCTGCCAGCGGCTTCCGCTATCACGGCGGGGAGCAGTCGGTGGCCATCCAAGCGCCGGCGGGCTTCCACTGTTTCTGGAGCACCGCGACGGCGTGGGGAACGTTCCGCGTGACCGCGGCCGGCGCCGCGCTGCGCGTGGATCACGGATCGATTGTGGTGCGGACTGCGAACGTCAATGGGAAAAAATCTGCGCCCAACGCTAGTGTTGGGGAAGGTAAGGAGCTGGCGCTTTGAACTTCGGGGCTCGGTTGGCAGGCGGAAGCGCCTGCCCCACAAAGATGCAAACAGCCACGTTGGCAGGCGGAAGCGCCTGCCCCACAAAGATGCAAACAGCCACGTTGGCAGGCGGAAGCGCCTGCCCCACAAAGATGCAAACAACCACGTTGGCAGGCGGAAGCGCCTGCCCCACAAAGATGCAAACAACCACGTTGGCAGGCGGAAGCGCCTGCCCCACAAAGATGCAAACAGCCACGTTGGCAGGCGGAAGCGCCTGCCCCACAAAGATGCAAACAACCACGTTGGCAGGCGGAAGCGCCTGCACTTACTAAGATGCAAACAGCCACGTTGGCAGGCGGAAGCGCCTGCCCCACAAAGGCGGAAGCGCCTGCACTTACTAAGATGCAAATAACAAAGCCGCTCCTTGCGGTTGTCGGCGGTTTTCTGGGCGCCGGCAAGACTACCCTTATCCTCACTGCCGCAGGCTTGCTGCAGCAGCGCGGGCTGCGCGTCGCCGCCATCCTCAACGACCAGGGCGACGACCTGGTGGATACCCACTACGCCGGCCGCCACGGCATCGCTTGCGATCAGGTGACCGGGGGCTGCTTCTGCTGCCGCTTTCCCGACCTGGTGGAAGCGGCCGGGCGCCTGCTGGAATATCGGCCCGACGCGATCTTCGCCGAGGCCGTCGGCAGTTGCACCGACATTGTGGCCACTACGCTGCGGCCGCTAATCCGCGACTATGGGGACCGCTTCGAGATCGCGCCGCTTACCGTGGTAATGCATCCGCAGCGGAGCTTCGACAACCCCGATCTCGATTTCCTTTACCAGAACCAACTGGCCGAGGCCGACCTGATCTTCGAACGCGGCGACAGCGTGCAGGCCTGGATGGAGCGGCTGCTCTCCGGTTCGGTTCCGGCCGGGGCTGCGACCCTGGACATCGACTACGCGCGCTACGCCGAGGCCGAAGCGGCGCTGGCATGGCTGAATCTCCGCGTCACGGCGCACGCCGCGCTGCCGATTTCCGCTGCCATGCTGGTGGGCCCTTTGCTGGACCGCCTGGAGCCGCAGATCCGGATCGTACACCTGAAGCTGTTCACGCAATCGGACGCGGGCTACCTGAAAGCCGCGCTCACCGCGAACGGCCAGGAGCCGATGGTAGAAGGCGCGCTGGACGCCTCGCCATCCGGCACGCACGAAATCCTGTTAAACGTGCGCGCGCTGGCCGAGCCGGAATCGCTGCGCGCCATTGTGGAGCGCGAATTCGCGGG
>JBEKNN010000536.1:0-3521 GCA_049522755.1 Bryobacteraceae bacterium
GATCGGATATAGGAATGTCCTGCCCCACAAAGTAGGAGTGATCATCGGAACCCCGATGCCGGAACGTGTCCCCAATTTGTTGAGGATTACCCTCTGGAAAGGGGAACGGCGGATCAATGAGGACGCAAGTTACAAAACGGTTGGATGGATAGCAAAGTGCAGTAGCAGGTTGTGGGAAGTGATCGTCGTGCTCCGGGTTTGCAAGGCAGAGGAAGCGTCGCGAATCGTCGTCACGCTTGACGGGCGACTGTTGTGCGATTACGTTGAGGTCGTCGAGACTTGCTGCGATCAGGCTGTATCAACGGGCAAACCTGTCCACGTTTTTCTACGCGATGTCTCGGCAGTCGACCCAGCCGGTCTTGCCATGCTGTGCCGGTTGGCCTCCAAAGGTATCCACCTGCTTGCGAGCGGCGTCTACACTTCTCATCTTATTCGGGCTATCAATCCAACGGGTAAAGAGCAGTCGAACTCCTCGACAGCCGCTGGACCGTCCAGTGGCTAAGCGAAGAATCGGAAGCCATGAGCGCGGATGGCTCCAGGCGAGAACGCGAAAGAGCGGGCGCGTACGGATTGCCTGGTGGTCTTCGGCGTTACCTCCTTGAAATTGCTTTTCATCCACCGCCAGAAACCATCTCTTGAGCGCCTCCCGCTTCCCACCAGCGCGTGGCCCAACTTTCCGATAACGACCGAGCCATCCATTCCAGCCGTCTTCTTGTGGAACAATCCCCCACCGGATAAGCCTTTCCCGCGGTTTCTCGAAGGTATCCCTTGTTGCCCAAGATTGGCTCCGAATCTCCCAACTCGTCGATCTTCAGCAGCAGATAACCCGTCGGAGAGTAACTTTCGAAGCCGCACAAACTAATTGGTTCGCAGCCATCCTTTGCTGCGTGCGGCTTCCAGTTCCGGCGTGTAATAGACATAGTGAACCTGTCCGTCTGTTCCTGCAAGCATAAAGTACCTGCGGCCGGCCTGGCGTCCGGTGTCCTGCTCCCCATGCACCAAGATCCTGCCTTCCAATGTGGTGAGACGGCGAAAGTCGAGCATTGCCAATGGTAGCCGCTCATCGGAAATCAGGACCCCGTGCGCCGCCAGCATTTTCTGACGGTCTGCACTTCGCTGCGTAGCGCGCAGGATATTCTCAAAGTCCCGCCGCACGCGCCAGGCGCTCAGAACGGTGGGCTCGGCCAGCCTATCGCTTCGAGGAACGTCAACCGTTCGGCAGTGTGTTGTTCTACCAGCGGCGCGCTTCGACCGAGTCCGGCTCGCTCGTGGTCCATCGCCACCATGAAGAATTGGGAGTCTGCTTCCTCAGCTATGTTGGCGTCACGCCTGATGATGCGATCGAGAGATGTATAGCGGTGCCGATGCACCTCGATGCGCCTCCCGACGCTGGGCTACGGCTAAGCATCCAACTCTGTACGATCCCCCATCTGGCGGGTGCAGAGATCTTCAGCGATTTCGCGGGTGCCCTGCTTGATGTAATCCCGGCTGAAATGCAGCGGGCGCGCTTCCGCGCCGATTCCCCGAAGCGCCATATGCACATCGGGTGCTCCGTGTTGTACTGGGCTACAGCCACCCATTCGAATGGCACACCGAGGTCCTTCCCCATCCGCGAGACGAGATCGCGGGTCAATCGTTTCAAGTCGGCTCTGTCGCCGAACTCAGGGGATACGCTCAACTTCCAGGTCAGTATGTCAACTACAATTGTTGGCTATGTCAGGACAACAGATTCCGCTTCAGCAATGGTCCAGCTTCTTTTCGATCACCTCGGCTGCATCCGCGACCTTGCTCGGCCTGCTGTTCGTTGTAATCACCATTGCGCCGGGGCTGCGGCGTAAACTTGCATCCAAGAGTGGGATTTACCTTACACCTGCGGTGATCTATCTCACCAGCGTCCTCGTCATGAGCGCGCTGCTTACCATTCCTAATCAAACGCAACTTTCATCGGTCATTTGCATTTGCGCCATGGGAATCTTCGGCCTCTTTTACATCGGCTCACTGGCGGTCCTGCGAAGCGAGTTCTACGAGAAACGCTCGGACCGCTACCGCTATGCCGTCGTGCCGTTCCTCGCGTACCTGGTATTGTTCATTGGCGGCCTGCTGTTGCACCAAGGCGGCCAAGCCGGTCTGGACGTGGTGGCGGCAGGAATGGTTATGTTACTGAACGCCGCAATCCGAAACTCGTGGTCAATAGCGATTTCGATCCTATCGTCGCAGAATTGAGAACCGCTGCTCAGGCGATCTCGGGTTGCAGCAAATTCAACCTTGCCAGCATGTCGTGAAGGCGCGGGTCCGATCGAAGGCAATCCATTCGGGGTTGCACGTTGGCGAGCAGAAGGAGGGGTTGCCGATAACGGTACGCCTCTTCCAAACAAGCGAACGCCCGGTCGGTTTCACCAAGCAAGCCATAGACCACCGCCATCTGTGTCGGAGCCCCCCTGCGCTGCCCGGCAACTCTTCCAGATCGCGCAATACGCGCCTCGCCGCTTCCGTTTCTCCGGCCACAGCGTAGGCCTGCGCCAAAGCCCAAAGACTGTGAACTGTGTGGCCGAGGATTTCGACCAGCTTCTGCGCCAAAGAGATGCCCTCTTCGAACTTTCCCTGCATCCCTCGTGCGACCGAAAGCCCCTGCAGGGCCTTCGAGAAAGAAGGCTCAAAATCGAGCAGCCGTGACCACTCCTCAGCGGCCCGATCGAAATCGCGCGCAAAGAACAACGTGGCGCCATACCCCCAGCGTCCGATCAGATTCAGAGGTTCGTCGGCGACGATTCGCCCGGTCTCCAGCACGGCGTCCTTGGCCCTTCCCAAAGGAACGAGATGCCAGCCCGAATAAGTGAGCCGTACGTACGTGGACGGATTCAGCGCGAGCGCGCGGCGGAAATGCCGGACGGCTGATGGCCAGTCGTAGTAGAGCATTGCCGCAACCTGGCCCAGGCAAGCGTGGGATTCGGCACTGCGGTCGTCCAGTTCCAGTGCATGGCGGGCCGCTTCGGCGGCTTTGGGGAGATAGTCGAGCGCGGGCAGGCCTGCTTCTGTAACCAGGCCGAGGCAACATTGCGCAATTCCCGACCAGGCGGGCGCGCAGGCCGCATCCATCGCAACCGCGCGCTCAAAGCAGGCCAGGGCCTTGGTAAACGCCCCGGGCGCGTATCTCTGCCAATGAAAGCGCCCTTCGAGATACGCCTCGTTGGCGGCCACGTTGAAAATGGAACGCCGGGGAACGCCGAATTCCACGTGAAATTGCCGGGCTACATCGGCCGCGATCTCGTCCTGAAGCGCAAAAACGTCCGCCATCTGTCGGTCGTAGCGCTTGGAGGAAAGGTGGGTTCCTGTGGCTGCCTCGATCAATTGGACGGTAACGCGAATCTGTCCGCCGCTGCGGCGAACGCTCCCCTCGAGCACGTTGTCCACATCCAGGGCGGCGGCAATGCGGCGTATGTCGTCATTCTTTCCTTTGAAGGCGAACGCCGAGGTTCGCGCCAGGACTCTTAGACCCGCAATCTGCGCGAGCACGTTGGTTA
>JBEKNN010000537.1:0-3497 GCA_049522755.1 Bryobacteraceae bacterium
CCCGATACGACAAATTGCTCGTCAACTTCATGGGATTCGTCAAACTCGCCGCCATCGCCATCTGGCTCAAATAACTAATTCGTCACCGCGCCCTAGTGGTCCGATTCTAACATTTGCATCCCGATCTGGCAGGCACTTTTGCAAATGTTAGAATCAAAGGACCACTAGCAAAGACGGGTTTCCAGTGGAGCTTTGGATTTGACATTCGCTTTACGAGCGTGCGGTCGATACGGTGGCGAATGTCAAATCCACTCCACTAGTTTCCGAGGGCCATTAGTCTGGCTTTCGCCTGGGGATTGCCGAGCATTTCAGCGCGCGAGTACCATTGCCTCGCTCGTTCCTTGTTGCCCACCAATCCGAGCGCGCCGAGAGACCAAAGTCGGTTCGGGTCATACGTTGCTCCAAGCGTTAACGCTGCCGATCCGCTGCCCATTTCGGCCGCACGCTGGTACACCGCCCGCGCCGCAATGATGTCACCCTTCTCAAGCAGCCGGTCGCCTTTCGCCAGCAGGTCGTGGGCGGCGGCGGCGTCGATCTTGGGCGTCGTTGCCTCTAAGTTCGCAGGCGGAGGTATGGCGATCCAAGCCTTGGTCTGAGCCGCAACCAGCCCGTTAGTTCGTCGCACTGCTATGGTGACTTCGAACACAGACGTCGACCATTCGGGGAAGGTAATCTGGAGCGAGTCCGCAGATCCGGGTGACAAAAACCACGTGTCGGAACCGATCTGAGCTGCTCCAGATAGGGTCGTTGCGGCCGGCAGGCCGGACAGAACGAGAATGAACGGTTCGAGTGCCGCTTCTTTCGGCAAAATCTGCAAAGGCAACGGTGCAGGCTTCTGCGCCTCGAGCCGCAGCGGCTGATTGGGCGAGCCGATCGGCTGCAGGTCGATCGCTTGCGGGGCGGTGATCGACCCTGTCGGCTCGCTGCCGATCCCGACCGTCGACTTGCCGTAGGCGGCGGAGGCCAGTGCCAACTCACGCTGGCCGTCGGACCGCTCTTGCCTCACAACTCCAAGGGTAATGATGACGGCGAGAACGGCGGCCACCATCGTATTGAGAGCCGTCGCCATCACGAACAGCCAGGGGCTGATGCCTGGGTTCCGGTTGCGGGCCCGGAGGGTCGCAGCACCTTCTGCGGAATCAAACTGCTCGTCTCGGTAGCCCGTCGCCGTCCGCGATGGGCCCCTCCCAATTCCGGACGATGTGCTGGAAAAATGCGCACGCTGGTTGAGTCCCCCCAAATCGCCTTCCATGTCCACCGCTTGAGCAAGATCCCGAACATCCTTCATTCTCGCCTCCCACGTCTTCCGCTGCTGACAAACCGATGGGAGATTCAGCAGCCCGATCTCGCCTTGCCTCAACTCGCACGTCGCCCACCATCACCGATTGGCTTTGCAGCCGGCGTTGCCTTAGGCATGATCGCGCGACGTGCAAGCATCCGCCCACCGCCGAGCGGATTAGGGGCCTGCCGCGCCGTCAGGCATACCGATCGAATTGCGTGTCCACTTAAGATATGCTTCGAACATTTTCCTTCGCACCGTTGGCGAGAGCGCGGGCGACCCGGGCGCGCGGTTGGCGGCGATGAACTCGTCGAACGCCTTTTGCACCGAAGCCGTTTGCTCCTGGGTGGTTCTATCGAGCCATTCCTTGGCCGCGGCGAGGCGTGACCATCCCGCGAGAGTGGCCGCCAAGTTCACTTCGCTCCACTTCGGATGTCGCTGCGGGCCGTTGAGCTCGGACAGCGCGCCGAAGAACGCCGGAACGAATCTCGCGATCCTTCGGCCCGACTCACCCGAAGTGGCCGCATTGTTTGCGATCACCACAGCACTAACGGACACAGTATCGATTGTCTGCCCATCGGGGATCAGCGTGGGATAGTCATCCGCGCGAAAGCCAGCTGGCGAATAGCCCTCTCCCAAGCCTTGAGTCGACGGGATAGCCAGCAAACGAAGACTGCCGTCCTTTGGAAGCTCGGCGACAGATCGCAGAGGCTTACCACCCATCAGCACGAGGGCAGCCAAGGCGCCCGACCGGACTTCGTCGATCGCGTCGGGCGCTGCAACCTTGTCCACTTCGGCCTCAATGTGAAAGCGGCGAAGCAAATCGCGGGCCGTGAACTCCGCATTGCCATCCTCTGGCGCGACCGCAATCTTCTTGCCACGCAGGCTCTCCAATGAGTCGATGCCGGGGCCAACCAGGATGTGGACTTCTTCGCTATAGAGCGTGGTGATATAGGTCAGCCGCTCACGGAGACCGGGTCCGAACGATGCCGTTGCGTCGGCATAGGCCAGCGCATTCGCGGGAACCAGCGCGAGGTCGATCCCGCGAAGAAACAGAAGATATCGTAGACTTTCTGTTCCTCCAGCGGAGTCGACGGCCAGCAAGCGAAGACCGTCGGCTCCACTAAGCGCAGTCGCGATATCATGCGCGATGGCGAAATAGGTGGTGCCGGGATAACCGCCCAGAATCATGAGGGTGCTGTCGTTCAGACTCTGTTGCCACATCTGTTGTTGGGCCAATGCGGGGCGACGCAGCGGCGTCTCGGCAAGTCCGGCTCGGTCGGCAAGACATGTGATCAGTGAGGCGAGCAAGACAGCGAAAGCGACAGGTCTGCACCCCTGCGGCGGCGTTACACAAGGCCGGGCAGCCCCTCGCCCCCACAAGACGGTTACTGGTCTATGGAATAACGACTGCATGATCGCGGTTCCGGCCAAGCCCCGATCACTTCCGTCACGGGGCTCATCGATGTCATTACTTATCGCTGCTGACGTTCGATCGGATTTCTTCCGGCCTTCAACGCGCGAATAATCTTACTCCCTCCTTTTTTTGGTAATATTGAGGCGGTAGTGCACCTTCAGATTGCCTGGAACTTTGTATGGATGCACGCAATCGATCTAGCCGCGCGGAGGCGACTAACATGGTGGTGTCTTATCAACCAGTTCTAGTATTGTTGTCGATCGCCGTGGCTATCATTGGGTCGCTCACGGCCCTGGCACTGACTTCGGGAGCGCACGACGTCGATAACAAGTCGTGGGAGGCGAGCTTTTCTCTGGCGAATGGCAGCCTGATCATGGGAACCACGATCTGGTCGATGCATTTCATCGCTATGATGGCGGTCCAGTTCCCGGTGCTCATAAACTACAACATTATCGAAACGGTCCTGTCGATTGGCATTGCCATTGGGGCGACGGCGACGGGTCTCTACATCGTCAGCAATCGCTGGCTTGGCGCATTCAGCATTCCTGGTGCCGGAACCTTGATGGGAATCGGAATTGGCAGCATGCACTATCTCGGTATGGGCTCGATCCGCGGTTGCGGGCTGGACTATGACTGGATTCTAGTCGCAGCGTCGGTGTTTATCGCGATCACCGCGTCCATGGCCGCGCTGTGGTTCGCGTTCTACCGGCGGACCATCCTGACGACGCTGGCGGGGGGGATCGTGCAGGGACTCGCGATCTGCTCCATGCACTACACTGGTATGGCTGCCACCTTCTTCGT
>JBEKNN010000538.1:0-3488 GCA_049522755.1 Bryobacteraceae bacterium
GGCCGCGCGGATGGGCGAAGACGGCCAGCCGTCGGGCGACCTTACGCTATGGGACGACATCCAGTTTCCCTTCGACCCCGCGTTGCGGAGCGCCGCCGATCTGACGCTGATCGACGTGAGCCGCAAGGGCGAAGCCGCCGGGTGCGAGGTGGAGGAGGAATACTCGTGCGATGCCAACGGCGTGGTGAAGGTGACGATCTGCAACCGCTCGGCAGCCTACCGGCGGGAGTACACGCTCGGCCGCTGGTCAAATTCGGGGACGCGAGCCGCCGAAACCGCCGGGGTCAGTCGACGCTGGGGACAGCGTCACCGGTAGTGCGCGGTCTTAGAGGTATTGGGGCGCCATTTCGCGCCAGTATCGCGCACGGTGGGCCTCTCCGGGCCAGATGGCCAGGCGGTGCGGGACGCCCTTGTGCGCAAGCGCATCGCTCAGCACTCGATTGCTCTCATGGAACGGGTCCTGTTCGCCCACGGCGAGCGTAATGTCGATGCGGCGAATCGGTTCGAGCCAGCCGGGGTCGTTCAGATTGGGCAGAAAGTGATTCGGCGTAATGAAGTAGACATCTTCGTCGTAATGTCCGCTGAACAGGTCGTCAAACGGGCCGACCGGGCGGGTGAGGTCGTATCGCCCGCTGAGCGCCACCACCTTGCAGAACAGCCAAGGATGCCTTAGCGCGAGGTTCATCGCATGGTAGGCGCCGATACTGCAGCCGTGGACGATGAGGGAAGGAGTACCGTTTTCAGAAAGCATGAACGGGATCGCTTCCTGCAGGATATAGCCTTCGTATTGGCGGTGGCGCCCCGCGCGGGCCGGTGGAGGAATGGACTTGCAATAGAGGCTTTCCGAGTCTACGCCATCGACACAGAAGAGCCGGATGCAGCCGCCCTCGATGGAGTGACTGAGCGCGCTTACCAGCCCCCAGTTCTCATAGTCGTAGAAGCGTCCTTCGCGAGTCGGGAAGACCAGCACTTTGGCGCCCGCGTGTCCAAAGACCAGCAGTTCCATGTCGCGGCCGAGACGATGACTGAACCATTTGTGATACTGACGCTTCACCTTCCCTCAGAATAAGTGAGCTCTGTTGCAAGAGGGCGTTCAATTGGTAAAAATTCGGTTGCGATACGGCTCCAGAGTACGGCCCCAGAGGCGATAACCATCGCGATTCAAATGCAGCCCGTCCTCCAGGAAAAGCTCGGCGCGCGGCCTGCCTGCCTGGTCGAGCATGGCGGGAAAGATGTCGACGTAGTAGCCCGACGGCCGGGACTCAATCTCGCGGCGGATCCGGACGTTGAGGCGGCGGATGCGGTCGATAATAGGAAAGCGCGCAGGGCTGGGCTTGACGGACACGAAGCCGAACGGGATGGCGCCGAGCGAGGTCGAGACTTTGTTCTCGAGCGAGCGGAACCAGCCCAGAACTTGTTCCACGGTGCGCCCGTCGCCGAGGTCGTTGTCGCCGGCATAGAGCAGCAGAGAGCGTGGATTCACCGGGGGCACCAGGCGTGTGTAGAAATAATCGCAAGCCTCCAGCGTGGAGCCGCCGAAGCCGAGGTTCAGCACGCGAGGGTCGAAATCCTCGGCCAGGGTGTCCCAGAGGCGAAATGAAGAACTTCCGTAGAAAACGGGCGGCCGGTTGCCGTTGACGGCATAGCGGACGCGTTCGAGTTCCCGGACTTCGGACTCATACCATTGCACCCTTCCAGCGTAGCGGACCAGTGGCCTGCCGCGGATCGATCATTTGAGGAATGTCACGATCTTAGGCGACCTTTTTCGGCAGGTTGGCATTGTTGTGTTCCCACTTCTGGCGCGCTGCGCCCGGATGACGCGCCACTCGTACAAGGGTGGGGCAGCCACGTCACGATATAGTGCCTTATCTGGCCGCGCCCGGTGCTGGTTGGTGCTTATTTCGGAACATTGGACGGATAGTATAGGAGCTGGCCTGTAGAGGTTCGGGTGGCCTTTTCCGCAGGGCGAACCCTTGCGGATAAAGGACGGTGCGACGACGCCGGGCTACCCATCAGATGCACGCAAGCGCGCGTCCTTCGAGAGCTTACTGGTCGCCAGATGTGCGCGCACCTTACAATATGCCCGAGGCGCCCGGCAGGCTCCAACCATGTCGAGGGCCGAGGGAGGAATTCGAAAGTTCAGAGCCGGCGCCCAACCGGGCGGTGAATGCTACGCGCCTGGGCGCTACAGAGTCCAGCTTACGGCGAGCCGACTGCGCACGGCATTTTGCTCCAACCCTTCAGGAAGCCTCAAGCCCATACGCAACGCTATTTCGCGGGTGTGAAAGTGGCAGTATGCTGAAATCGGACCAGCTGCAGTGCAGAAGAGAAAGCGAGCCGGAATCTCACAACTCTTGGACTCACAAATGATCGTGAGCCCTTTCAGCATCGTGACCTTCGTGGACCGTTCGCGAACCGCAAAGCTTGAGGCCGCCATTGGACCGCCTTTTCAGAGTGTACGAGCAGCAGAGATAGTACGACAGGAATCAAATACAAACAATAGGGCATTAAGCCGACCCACCCAAGTCGATCAATCGGCGCCGATGGCGCGGATACGCCGTCCTCCAGGGACGCATTCTGGAGCACTCAACAGCGATGGCTGGAAGACGATCTGGCAAAGAATCAGTCGGCGGCCTTTCGCTTTATCGCCGCCCATCATCCGCCCATGAGCGCCGTGGCAAGCCGGCACAACGCCAACAAAGAGATGACCGCGCTAATCCCGCTATTTGAGAAATATCGTGTAACGGCGGCATTCTTCGGTCACGACCATAACCATCAGCACTACCTGAAGAACGACATTCATTATGTGATTACTGGGGGTGGTGGAGCACCGCTCTATGATGTTGCCATGCCTCCAATAGATATTACGATCAAATGTCAGCATTGAGAACCTTGTCAACGTGAGCGTGAACGGGAACACAGCCGAGGCGGAGGGTAAAAATATCGACGTTCCATTCTCGATGCCTTCGAATTGAAGGGCGCGCCACGCTGAGCTGTTTTGTGGAGCGGAGTCACTCGTGCTTCAGTGGGCCTTCCCGCAGCCATCGCCGAGCTGAGCAAGCGATCCGATTACGATACCGGCGCGGATTCGGGAGTGCGTGGGCGCGCTAACGATGTACGCAAACGCCTGGCGGCGCATTACGAAGCTGTCGCGCCGCGAGCCGGGTTGCGCATCGAACTGCCAGCCGGAGCGTATGCGCCCCGATTCGTTCCCGCACCCACGCCGCTGGCCTCGCCGGCGCTGCGAAACGATCAGCCCGCGCCGATGCTGCTTTTGCGGTTAGCCGCGCCGACGCTGTTTGCGGCTTTTCTCGCGTTGCTGACCATCCGCGGCGGCGTAGAATCGAGCGATGTTTTCTCCCGGTTCTAGTATTGCGTTTCATTAAAACATATCCAATTAAATTGGACGCCGAAGTTCAGTACTGCCTTCTTGTCCGCCAGGCGGGACGAGCGTCCGAAGTTGGTTGCCAGCCCACACAGAAGGTGTC
>JBEKNN010000539.1:0-3464 GCA_049522755.1 Bryobacteraceae bacterium
TGCGCCCGGCGTTGGTGGTGACCCAAGTGGCGCTCGCGCTGGCTTTGCTGGTAGGGGCGGGCTTACTGCTGCGCAGTATGGAGCGCGTTCTCTCGGTAGGTCTCGGAATGCGCGCGGAAAACCTGCCCACCTTGCAGATGCGCTTGCCTCTTTCCCGCTATTCGACCGTCGCCAAACGGGACCAGTTTGTAGATGCGCTGCTTGGTAACGTACGAACTCTGCCCGGCGTCGAATCGGCCGCTGTAACCAGTGCGCTGCCAATGACCGCGGCCACTAACCTCGCGAGTGTTTTGTTCGAGGGCCAACCGGCGCCGCCGCCGGGTCAGAGGCCTAATTTCGCCCTCAGCGTCGTCACGCCGGATTATTTCCACACCATGGGAACCCCGCTGATGGCCGGCCGGAACTTCGATCGCAACGCTGCCCCTGCCGGCGCTCCACAGGTAGTCATCGTCAACCAGGCTTTCGCCAAGCGCTTCTACCCGGGAGACACAGCCACGGGCAAGCGCATCCGGCTATATGGCGTCCCCGAATACACCACCATAATCGGCGTAGTTGCCGACGTTCGGGACAAAGGCAGAGAGACGGCGGCCGATCCGCACCTCTTCGTGACTTCGGTGCAGTTCCCAATCCCAAGCCTCGGCCTTGTCATTCACACCAGGAACGATCCTGCCTCGCTGGTTCCCGCCGTCCGCGCCGCGGTTTGGTCCGTCGACAAAGAACAGCCTGTGTATGATGTCCAAACCATGCAAGCTCGCGTCTCCGAAGCCGGCGGCCACCGGCGCACCCAGACCATTCTGCTCACGGTGTTTGGTTTTCTCGCCATGTGCCTCGCAGCCATCGGAATTTACGGCGTAGTCTCCGAAGCCGTGAATCAGCGCACGCGCGAGATTGGCGTCCGCATGGCGCTGGGCGCGGACGCCGCCGATGTGGTGCGAATGGTGATGCGGCGCAGCCTGGCGCTGGCTGTAATCGGAATCGCCGTGGGGTTGGGCGCGAGTCTGTATCTAACACGCTTCCTCGAATCGTTACTCTTCGGCGTCAAAGCCAGCGATGCGGTGACGTTTGCGACGGCCGGAGCGGTGCTGCTGGGAGTTGCCCTGCTGGCCGGATATCTGCCGGCGCGGCGCGCCTCGCGCATCGACCCGGCTGCGGTTCTGCGCAGCGAGTAGTTCCCCTATCGGAGCCACGACCGTAAGGGAGTGTTTTCCAGCAGGAGCACAAAACCACGCGGCCGCTGCGCGATCTGAGCTGGCAACGGTAGAATAGAGGCATGAAGCTTTGTGCGCTCTTGCTGGCCGCTCTAATCCCGTGCCTCGGCCAGCCCCTTCCGGCCGACAAAGATAAAGCATTCGGCAATCCTTCCGCGGCCTTCCGCCTGGATATTTTCAGCGATTTCGAGTGCCCTTCCTGCCGCTTGTACCATATGCAAATCCTGCCGCAGGTGGAGAAGGATTACGGCGCCAGCGGCAAGATCTATATTGTGAGCCACGAATTTCCGCTGAACATTCCGGCGCACAAATACAATCACGAAGCCGCCAACTATGCCACCGCGGCGGCGCGTATTGGCAAGTATGAGGCGGTAGCCGACAGGCTGTTTCTGACTCAGCCGGCATGGCACGACAGCGGCAAGGTATGGGACGAGGTGGCGGCCGTTCTCACTCCCGCCGAGCAGAAGAAGGTGCTGGCGCTGGCGAAAGATCCGGGGGTGCTGGCCGAAGTGCAGAACGATTACGATTTGGGAATGAGGCTCGGAGTCAACTCTACCCCCAGTCTTTTCCTCACGCACGGAATGCGGCGATACCCGCTGCCGAACTTCGACAACTACTCGCTCTTCCGGTCGATGATCGATGGCCTCAAGTAAGCTGGCCCGCATTCTGCTGGTGGTTCTGCGCGTGGCGCTGGGCGCGATTTTCGTCTATGCCGCGTGGGTCAAACTGCGCGACCCATGGCAGCTCTTTGCCATGAGCATCGATTCCTACCGGATTCTGCCGCTGGCCGCGGTGGAACTGGCGGCGCGCGTCATTCCGTGGGCGGAGCTGGCGCTCGGTCTGTTGCTGATCTTCGGCCTGTGGCTGCGAATTTCCGGCTCCATCGTTTCGCTGGTGCTGCTGACATTTTTCGTCCTCATGTTGCGTGCGTACGCCAAGGGTATGGCGATCGACTGCGGCTGCTTCGGTCCGGGCGAGATCATTTCGTGGAAGACCCTGCTGCGCGATGGCACGCTGGTTGCGGCCGCGTTGCTGGTGACTACGATGGCCTTCCTGAACCGTTCCAAGATCGCGGCATGAGCGCGGACACGGGCGGCGATAGCCGACGCGTCCGCGAGTGCCGGGAGCCGCCTGAAAGCCGGCTGCAGCCAGTGTTGCCTGCCCCACAAAGCGGCGACGGCGTTCTTCAGCGCGAACTGGCGTATCACGAAAAGCTCTACTCCGGATTCGCGCAGGCGCATTTTGCGCGTCCCGCGGTACGGGCGCTGAGAGCGCACATGGCGCAGCGGATTCTGCGGATGACCGGCGCCGGTAAGAGCTCGCGCGTGCTCAGCCTGGGATGCGGCATCGGCGACACGGAATTGCTGCTGGCGCCGCATGTGCGCGAAATTGTGGGGGCGGATCTATCTCCGGCGGCTGTCCGCCAGGCGCGCGCCGATACGCAGCGGCTGGGCATTCGCAATGCGCGCTTCGAAGTGGGCAGCGAGGCGCCCGGCCGCTATGATGCGGTGATTGCCATCTTCTTCCTGCACCACCTGGCGGACGCGGCGCTGGCCGAGCTGCCGGCGAAGTTGCGGGAGATCCTCGAACCTACCGGAGTCTTCTACTCGCTGGACCCCAGCCGGGACCGGCTTTCGGGCGTGGTGGGACGCAAGCTTATTCCAGGCTTGATGAAGAAGTATCAGACCGCCGACGAGCGCGAGTTGGAAGCGGCCGCGACGGCATGCTTGTTCCGCCGCGCCGGCTTTGAAGTCCGCACCGAGGTATACGACTTCGGGTCGTCGCCGCTAGCCGGGTTGTTGCCCGGATGGCGGTTCGGCTACCGGGTTGCGCGCGCGCTGGACGATGTGCTGCTGCATCTGCCGGCGCTGCGGAGGCGCGGCAGCAATTTCGAGTTGATCGCGGCGCCACGCTGACGGTGGTGGGCTTCGATCGGCGCCTCACGCGGCCATGCCTCACGCGGCGATAGTGTTAATAATAGTGTGAAAAATAGCTGTCGGGCCATTCTGCGCTGGCATTTTTTACGTTCGATCGCCAAAACGCTGTCGCAGTATACAACTGGCAGCATGCAACTAGCAGCACCAACTACAGGTAAACCAAGCAGTTGGATTCAATAAAGCGGTAATCTTCAATTTCGCATGCAACGCCGTAAGATTGCCGTTCGCCTGCGGGCTCGACCCGTACGACGCGGACCTTGCACTCGAGCGACGATCCGCGGCCATTATTGGAAGGCTGGCGCGAAGGTACACGCAATCT
>JBEKNN010000540.1:0-3459 GCA_049522755.1 Bryobacteraceae bacterium
CGCCCGACAACCCTCGCCTCAAATTGCTCGAGGAGTTTCCTGCGCTTCGGAATTTAGCCCTCCCGGAAGGTCGAAGGCAACATGACCTTCCACACGGCGCTGTCGACGGCGTTTCCGCGACTCTCAGTTTGAATCCGAGCGGGCAATGCTGAAACAATTCGTGAATCGCTACTAAGGAGCATTATTCAAGATCGATTGGAATTTCCGGAACCGGCGCAAGCACGGAGCGATTGATCTGCGTTGTTTGACAGATGAAAATGAAACTCTTCAGCGCGATGGTAATTGTGGTCGCCTCGATCGCTACCCCGGCGCTTGCGCAGGGATATCGATATTACGGCGGCGGACCGTATCCGTATGGACCGCCGGTCTACTACAGGTCTTACGGCTTGCCTCCACCAGGAAGCTATCCGCCTCAGGACATCGAGAAATTTTGGAACCAGGCGAACTTCGGCTTCAGTGGCCAAGACCCGTCTCGCGTGGGCGGGGTAAGTCCGAACCTGAAACCGGGCAACTAAAACATACGACCGCAGCGACCGGTCCAGCCACCACGCCTCCGTGCCCATCCGGGTCGGCGCGAAGTTCGGACGAATGTCGGTGCCCGCAGCGACTCCGCCTAGCAGCGCTGCTTTTTCTCGATTCCCGGCGCCAGCTCCGACGGTGCAGGTGTCCGGGGTTCACAGGTAGAAGGACCCCGCGTCCAGGAGCCGGCGGTGAACCCGTAGCTCGTCACCGCGGAATGTAGCTCGCTCCGCAGTAGTGCTGGGGATCGTAACTGTAGTCGTACGGCCAGCAGTAGGGAGAGCTCACACCAAGTCCAACGGTCGCGGGCGGCTTCACCCAGCGTATCTGACCGCTATGAAGGATAGTGCCCAGGCGATGGTAGTGGTGGAGGCGAGCCGTTCCTGTTGGGACGCGGGCAAAGGCTTCGGTTGAGACAGTCGCGGTACACGCGATGCCGAGGATACCTAAAGCGGCAGTCAAGACGGCCATTCGAAACGGCATATTGTGCTCCTTCCTCAGACAATCGCGGCAAAAAGAGTTTAGGGACGATCAGGGCGCACTTTGAACTGCCATCGCCACAGTAAAACGCTCTTCGGCGGGGACGTCGCAACCAAAGCCTTGCACATTGCGAGCCGTCGTTGGGATCACGATGGATCAGAAAAAGGTGCTCGATAGACTGGGAATGCGCCGCCTACCGATAGAGTCGCCCCGTCATCAATCCATCTTTCAACCTTGGAGGGCCTTCACGCGGAATAGCTCCGCGCCGGCCTGGGTGAACTTCACGTAAGTGCCGCTCTCGTGCTTCCACAAGAGGCCGCGCTCGATCGCAAGCCTCAAACCGGCACTATATTCGGGACGGCCGGCGCAGGCGTGTTTCCGACCGCGGTGACCTGATTTCCAAATTGGAATTTAGTATTTTTTTTGAGTGGGACCCGCTTAGATTGGCCATGTCTCAAGCTCAACCTGCCCGAACTGCGGCAACGGCCAGTATGGCCGCCCACATGTTTGAAGATGCCTCGGAATACCGAGAGCGGGCTGAGGAAGCTCTACAGCTAGCCGAGAAGTTCATAAACCCCCTCGATAGAGAAGATGGGTTCGTGTTGCTGGCGAATGGCTCAAGCTTGCGCAGAACGCCGAAATGCAAGCAAAAGAGTAAGACCGCCTCAGAAGCCTAAATGTCAGGTGCCCCTAAGGACATTGGATCGTAATGGTTGGGCCGCAATCGCGTCTGGCGTGCTTCTTTTAGGCGTAGTGATCTATTTCCTCTTTTTCATCGGTGATCCGGCAGTGAAGCGTTTTCGCGACGACTGCCACCGTCGCGAGTTGAGTGAGTATGTATGTGCCGGGATACGCTCCAGATGCGGCCATTCTGCCGCGGTAGCGAAATGCGAGAGGGAATTACGTCTCGACATCGACGGGAACGCCGGCACGCTTGCCGATCGTACCGGCGCGAATGTCGTCATAGTAGACGTGCCAGGTGGTCTGATGCCGATTGTCGGAGCGGCGGCGGGTAAGGGCTGGCACCTCCCAGAGGCGACCGCGGATGGCTATCCCGAAGGGTGAAATCATGCATGTCCTGAACATTGTGACCTCACCGCGGAAAGAACAATCTGCTTCGCGCGCGCTCTTCCGCCCCGCGGGCGTGTGGAGATATTCTACAATAGCGCTGGTGAGCTGGAGCCGCTGGGCGAGCTCGTGGGGCGTGAAGCATCGCCAACGCTGTTGTCCATATAATGAAGCCGCACCCGCCGCGGGGGGTGGAACCACAACGCCACCGACGGCCTGCTTGTCGACATCGATGGAGACCGGGCGACGGTCGACGCCCAGCATCCTCGGTGACGCGAAGCCGGCGCGTGGCTGGCCGGCGGGCGCGACGGGAGCGATGGGCACGATCATCCAAGCTGGTCCGCGTGGATGGACAGTGGCTCGTCGAGTCGCTGCAGGCTCGCCATAACCTGCCGTCGCCTTCGGCAATCAGGTTGGTAGGGGAGTGCAGGGGGTGTTCGACTTCCGCTAAACCGCCAGAATGGACGCTTACGATTTGCCCGCGAAAATTCGAGAATTCCCGGCGGCGTGGCGCTGCACTCGCGGCTGACCTAGCGCCAGGACGTCACATAACCGCGGCGGTTGGGCGGATCAGAACGGCGCTTGCTGCTGCTAAGACGCTAATAACGGCGCCGATCATTGCAGCGACTTCAAATGAAGAAATCAACGCGGCGCCCGAAGACGCGATCACCGGCCCGATGAGGGCGGTGGCGACCAGACCGCCTGTACGTGCGACCGCGCTGTTGAGCCCGGACGCCGCGCCCGTATGATGGCTATCGACGGACATGAGTACCGCTGTCGTGAGCGGAGCGACGGCACCCGCCATTCCGACCGCAATTACAGTTATCGCGGGAAAGGCGCAAAGCCAGTAGCTGGTGCTCGATCCGACTCGCAGCATAAGCAGAAAGCCAGCCGCGACAAGAATTGGCCCCATGACCAATAACGAGCGGGGACCGATCCTGGCAGCCAACGCGCCGGCGGCAGGCGATGCGATGGCGATTATCAGTGGCAGCGGTAGAAGCGCCGCTCCCGCCTGCGTCGCGGTGTAATTGCCCGCTTGAATCAGCACGTACGGCAAAAGAACAAACAGTCCGCCGAGAGCGCCGTAAAGAAGAAACGTCAAAAGCGTAAGTCCGACGAAGCTCGGGGATCCGAACAAGGAGAGCGGCATCATTGCTTTGTCACCGTGCCGCCGCTCGGCTAGCAGGAACGTGACCGAAAAGACAATCCCTACAGCAAGGAAGACGAATATCGAAGGTGACCAGCTTCGACCAGAGCCTTCAGTGAGCGCCCACGTTATGAAACCCAAACCTGCCGTCGCCAGTGCGCCGCCTGACCAATCGAGAACTCCCGTGGCTTCGTCAACGTCCCTGTCGACAAAACGATAAGCCAGCGTGACGGCTGCTATCGATA
>JBEKNN010000541.1:0-3455 GCA_049522755.1 Bryobacteraceae bacterium
TCCTCGATCTGCCGCTTTGGTACGAGCATCCCAGAGTCGGAGTGACCTTGCTGCTTACGGTCCTTGGGGGGATGATCGCGTGGGCGGCTTGGAGTGTTTTCGGTTTCATGCGCAATAGGCCGCACGAAACAGTCGCGGCGAGACACCGGGCGATGGTAAACAAGCGCCTGAAAACCGCCGCATTCTACGCAGTGGTAGCCGGCGCCGACCTGCTCCTCATCCAGTTCCTTCGTACGTAAACCTGTTCGATCTTCAGGAAAACCAATATGGACAACACGGCATCTGGTGACCGGCGGCCAGCACACTCGCCGCTGACTGAAACCCCGGCCTTTCTCATTGCGATCAGCCTGTGCGTCGTCTGCCTCGGCTCCTGGCTGATGCTGACGAAGGTCTACCACTTCAGCAACGAACAGGCGGCCGAACTTGGAGCGTACATCCTCAGCGGACTGACCATTCCGAGTTGCGCGGCTTTGCTCTACGCGACACGCCGATCCCGGCGGGAAAAACGGAAGGTACATCCGCCGCTCGTTATGAGTCCGTCCCGCGACGAAAAGCTAGTCGCGACGGCGTGGGACCAAGGCGGGGTTGTTCTCGGCTACGACATTCATGGAGATCCCTGGCTGTGGCCCGATCAGGTTCGGGTGATGCAGGGAATTGTTCTTGGAATGACCGGCAGCGGCAAGACGACGCTGCTCAAGAACATCATCACCCAAGATTTGATGCGGCGAATGGGACCACCGGAGGACCGTCACAAGATCCCGATGGTGATCTTCGACGGCAAAGGCGACCTGGAGTTTTTTCAGGAGCTGCTGCCGTTCATCCACCGCGCGGGCCGCCTCGACGATCTCCGCCTTATCAATCCGGCGCGTCCAGAGTTATCCAGTCTCTACAATCCGTTCTACACAGAGGACGACGACTACATGGCGCAGGTGAACATGGTGTTCGGCTCCTTCAACCTGCACGACGAGTTTTTCAGCAAGCACCAGTTGAATTACCTCGCTGATATCGTCCGGATACTGCACTACACCGGGGTGCGATTCAACTTCTATGACGTGATTGTGGCGGTGCTGGATCAGGGCGTACTGCGGGAGCAAATCGACAAAGGACGCCGGCACATCCGCACGGACACCTCGATCAGCATGCAGCGGCGATTAAATTTCGAGATGTCCGTTCGCAACCTGATGCAGTCGTTTGAAGATCGCGACCGCGTACCGAAGATCCAGGGCCTGCTCAACGAGTGCATGACGTTCCTCGACGACGCGCTCTCGATCATCACGGGGCCGTATGACGACCTTCTGTCCATCGACGATGTCATTGAACAGGAGTTGATCCTGTTCGTCACGCTGAACGTCAACAAGAACACCGAACCTGTTCGCTCCCTCGGCAAGATGCTGCTACAGAATATCCAGCTTGTCGTTGGGAAACGCTACGAGAGCGAGGAGGAACGCAAGCGAGCGAACCGGCCGTTGTTTTCGGTGGTGATGGACGAGTTCGCGCCATTCGGCTACCAGAATTTTAGCCAGATCCTCAATACGGCGCGGGGAACGAATACGGCATTTCTGTTTTCAATGCAGAGCCTCCCCCAACTGCTTAAGGTCGGCAAGGGATTCAAGGAGGATGTGACGTCGGCGCCGAATACGAAAATTGCGTTACGCACTCAGGATGAGGAAACTGCGCGATATTTCATCCGCGCATCCGCCGAACACGCGGTCACGCGGCGGACGCAATCTCTAGTTCGCCAGCAGCTCTTCGGCTTCGAGCGGTTCCAGAAGGGCATGAGTGCAACGGAGCGGGAGGAGCGCGAGTACCGCGCCGAGGACGAGAAGATCAAGAATCTGCCAAAAGGGCAGATGCAGATCCTGATGACGGACGACAGCAAAGGCACCCTGCACCAGCACCTACACGTTCGCACGCCACCGGATATTACGCTTCCAGGATTCGATTGGGAAGTGTTGCCCCGGCTGCGCCATTCGCGTACGACGCAGCAAGGAGCCAACCTGCGCTTCAAGACTCCGGAATTGGTCAATTCCCCTCTGGGCCGCAGAATCCACAGTATCGGGAGAAGGTAAGGAGGAACGACGATGCATCGCTACCTTTATATGTGCGTTGTGCTGGCGGTCGTCGATCCCGCGCTCATCGGTCAGACCAGGCCCCAAGATCAACCAGCGGTGCCGACGCCGGTGTCGCAGCAACAGCAGGCGCCAGCGCAGCCACGACTGTCCGGTCGCCAGCAGTCTGACCCACGAGTGCCGGCGGCGCAGTATTCCCCGCTTGCAGCTCGGGGCGGCTACACACATGGCGGTACGTCGCCGCTCGAAGCGATGGTTCATGCGCTCAATCCTCGTGACGTGAATCTTGGCGCCGTGTGGGAAGAGCGCCGGCACGCATGGTTGGAGAACGCCGGCGCGAACCGATACTTCTGGTACAGCTTCGGGGCCACCATCCTCGTCATCTTGAGCTGGTTTGCGCTGGCCTGGGTGCAGAATGATCGCGTCCGCGAACGATGGCAGCTTGCGGAACATGCGGCGGACGCTTTGCGCTACGCCGAGTATTGTAAGCGAAAGGCAAAGGAAGCGATCGACCGCCACAACCTGCATATAGAAACGTGCAACCGCGTCATCGAAGCCGGGGAGTCCGGAATCGCTACGCCGGAGACGGCGAATCTTGAAGATTACAAGCGCGAACTCCAACGGCTGAAGAGTGACAACGATGCCAAGGAATTGCAGGTCACGCGCCTGAGCGAACAACTGGAGCAGAAAGCCGCGGAACTGAACAGCCTCACCGAACGGGTGACGGGCGCTGAGCAGCGCCTCAAGTCCCGGACCGCGGCGGGACAAGATAGCGGTAACGCGGCGCTGGTCGAGCGCATTCAACGACTCGAGGCTGAGAATCGGCGATTGAAGCAAGGGAAGACAGCGGCGGCCAAGGCGGCGACCGCGGACAACGGGACTGGCGCGGAGGAAAACTGATGCTGGTTGCGGTGCAGAGATTCTGAAGTATTTGGACGGCGAGGGGCGCAAGCACAGAAGCTAACGGTGCAAACGCCGCGCGCCGCACCGCGTACTACAACACGACTGGTGTTTTGGCGGGAGGCAAATTGCGGAACCGATCCTGCATTTACGGCTACGTCCGCGTGGATGAGTGTTCGGGTTTTCATCCCCGGCTTACCGATCGGCTCATCCATCGCGTTTACGAGTCGGAGGGCGTGTCGGTTTGGAACGGACGGAACAAGCTCTTTCTCCGGCAATTGACGGCGCGTAGTGCGCGCCCGGATGTTTACTTGTTCCGGATCAGCCCGTCCGACACGGGATGGATCGATCGAGCAGGCTTCTGGAAGTGCGACGCCGCGCAGGTGGTTTCGTTCAGCGAAGGCAACGGGCAACAGGAAGCTCTGATCGTCTTGCCGCCATTTGGATGGGTTCGTGGTACGCAAGGAACATTCTGCGTAGACCCGC
>JBEKNN010000542.1:0-3410 GCA_049522755.1 Bryobacteraceae bacterium
CGGCCGTCACTCCAGCCTGCACCGGCGTCCGAGACATCGGCCTTCAACAATATTCTCGCCTTCAGCAACCGCTGGGCCGGGCTTTTGCCTTTCCGTATCAACGCTTCAAGCCGCTCGCGTTCCTCGTTGCTTAGCCGCACAACATACTTCTTTACCGAAATCTCCGTGGCAGCCATGACTATCTCCATCGCTCGTGTCGCGACCGAAGCGAATCACAAAAAGATCGCCCTTTCAAATTAATTGAAGCTGCCGACTAGCTCCGGAACGGCTGGAGGAAGTTCTCGCTTCCGTACTGGACCGCCGCCACGAGCGTACCGAGCGGCGGCGCGAGCACATCGCCGAGTTGAATAAGCGCGCCGTCGAGGCTGACCTCCGCCTCAAGCGGCTCTATGACGCCATCGAGACCGGGGTCGCCGATCTGTGCGACCCGGGCTTGAAGGAGCGTATCGCCGGGTTGAAGGCAATCCGCGATCAGGCCCAGGCCGACACCATGCGCGCCCAAGCCGTGTTGGACAGCGCGGCCCAGCAACCCATCACCACAACGGTACTACGCAAGTTTGCTGCCACGGCCCGCAAGCGGATGCGGATCGAGGGCGGCGGCTACCGCCGCGACCATCTGCGTGCCCTAGCCCAGCGGGTCGAGGTTGCCGACCGCGAGGTCCGCATCATGGGGTCCAAAAGCGATTTACTCAGGACGCTCGCCGCCATTTCGGGCGTAAAATCGGCTACTGGCGGCGTTCGCAGTTCTGTTCTGGATTGGCGGAGCGAGAGGGATTCGAACCCGCCGTACGGCACCGATCCCTGATTTCCGAACAAATGGCCGGAGAGTAAGGTCGAAAGCACTGCAAGACGGCCCACGCAGTACAGATCGAACCTCGTCTCCGCCGAAAATCTCCTCAAAACGGGAATATTCGCGGACCTGGCTGGAGACTTTCGGCAATTGGCGCCTCGAGATCCGGGAATTGGGTATCTGGAGACGAAGACGAATGCACGAAAAGCCGGTATTTCCGGCCCTATCTCGCGTTTCCTGGGAAGCCTAGCCAAACGCCGGAATGCTTGGCTGGCGACGCAGTGCACATCGCACCCGTCTCCGGGGTAAATTCCCTGCAAACAGGGAATTTTACAGGGAAAATCACAATTTCAGGCCCCAAGGCGACAATTCTAGAGTGGAAAACCGCTGTGCCGCAGGGACTTATAAGCAAATTCCCTAAGCAAACTATCAGGGAAATTCCTCTGAAGAACAGGGAATTCTGAGCGGATAACAGGGAATTTTCGCGGCAAATCTGTAAGTGTGTCCATTTCCTCGCACGCTTGCCCGGTGGGCGGACGTCGAGAAGCGCCCTATTCGCACGTTGCAGGACCTTCGCGCGGCCAGCTCTTTGTTTTCTTGTGTGGCGTAGGCCACCGACAGGACGCCCGATGCCATGCAACGCTTGCCCTCGGCGACCCAGGGCGGTGCGCGATGTCGAAATCAGAACAATTGCTCAAGGATGATCTGGACTGTCTGCGCCTGGCGTCCGACCTGACGCAGTTGGCGAGCGACGCTGTCAGCCCTGCTCTGAAGTCGTATCTCTTGGAGCTAGCCCAGACCTGTACCGGCCTGATCGATCGGCTGGAACCAGACATTGAATAGGGCGAGCGGTCTTCCGCGTGCAGCGATTTCGCGCTTCAGCGCTGTTATCTCTCGCGCCGCCCCTTGGTATCCCCCTGCACCGCGGTTGACGGCGGCGTCAAGAAGGCGTCAAACCGCTCCTTGACGATGGCGTAGCACTCGCACGAGGCTTGTTCGAGGCCGCCGCGGTCGACGACCCGAATCCTCCCCCGATGATAACTGATCAGTCCGGTCGTCTGCAGCGATTGCGCCGCAAGCGTCACTGATTTCCGATTGGCTCCGAGCATGTTCGACAGGAATTCGTGGGTATAGGGCAGCGCCTCGCCCTCGGCCCGATCATGCATCATCAGCAGCCACCGGCACATTCTCTCTTCCGTTGAGTGCAGCGCATTACAGGCGACGGTCTGCTGAACCTGCGACAGCAGCGTCTCCGAATAGCTGACAAACAGATTTCGGACGTGCTCGCTGTGCTCGAATTCCGATTGCAGAAAGTCGATCGGGCAGCGAACCATGCCGCCCTCGAATTGAACCAGGCATCGGTTGAAGGAAACCCGGCTGTACATCGCCGCGAACAAGCCGAAGGCGCCTTCACGCCCGATGTTCGCGGTCTCGATAGCCGAGCCGTTCTCCAACACGGTGAGCAGCGAGAGCACCGCGCCTTGCGGAAAATAGGCGTGCTTGAGGACCCCGCCCGCCTCGCAAACCACGTTACCAAGCTTGAGAACGACCGGCTCCAGATGGGGCGCGATCCGCGCGAGGCTGGCAGCCTCCATCGCGCCGAGCAATCGATTGCCCCGCGTTCCATCACCTGGTTGGCCCTTGGACATGACAGCTTCTTCACAATGCCGGTGAAACGCAGTGCGGAGCGCGCCGCTACCGCGGTGACTCGCTCCAAATCAGTGGTGCGCCCATTGACGATCTCAGTCTGTATAGAATTGACCACCTTTACCGCCGATGGCTTCCGTAGGGCTATGGAATTTTGCTTGCAGGGCAGCACGTTTCTTGATGGAGCGCCGCGCTTTCACGCTGAAAACGTGCATGTCTCACTCGGAATACCCAATGAACATTTTCTACATCATCGTCGTCGCAGGCTTTTTCGGGCTGCACGTTTGAACAAAATATTTGGCGGCCTGCGCGTTTTGGCCTGCCGAAAGGTGAAAATTCCTTAGCTCGATGCCGTGATCACGCGCAGGATCCGGCGTCGAGTGGCCCCGTTGAGTAATATCCTAATTTGCCGGGGGCTCGTATTCCCGTCAATGTACCGAGAAAAATGTGAATACTATTCACCCTTTAGGCGGAAGGAGAGACATGCGACGGAACATGCACGCGCAGCGGACGTTCGCAACACATGAGATTACCAATTCGACTGTCGCATGCAGTTTCTGCCAAAAGACTTGATGGGCGACGACTTCAGGTTCGAAGTGCTATCGCTCTCCTTGGAGTTGCGCTCCTTTTTGTCGCTCTTCATTTCTATGGTCCAAAATTTCTTCAGTTCGGAATAGATTACAATGCTTCGGAGATGCGCGAATCTCCTTCGAAACTGGTCCTGCCCGATGTATGGCTTCCGTGAAAAGCTGGAAGTCCGTGACGCTCGCGGCGCAAGTCAATGCAGACGGCGGAGCTCATAAGCTACGCCGGGGAACGATCCAGGTCCTCGATCGGGCCGACCTCGAGAAGGCATCTTGCGAATGCTACGCCATCGTCAAGGAGCACTTTGACGCGTTCCTCACGCCGCCGCCAACCGCGGTACCGGGTCATAACAAAAGCCGGAGCGATCAGATCGAGAAGGACTGAACTG
>JBEKNN010000543.1:0-3406 GCA_049522755.1 Bryobacteraceae bacterium
ATCCGCGATAAGGAATTCGGCGCCGTGCGCATGCGCGCGTATGGAATCTATGCGTATCGCATTGCGGACCCGAAGATTTTTTATCAGAAGGTGAGCGGAACCAGGCCGGCCTACATGGTTTCCGATCTCGACGGGCAGTTACGAAACAGCATCATCGGGCAGATGACCGATATGTTCGGCAACAGCAGCGTCGATTTTCTGGATATGGCCTCGCACCAATCGCAGCTCGGACACAACATGCTTCTGGGATTGCGCCCCATGTTCGCCGATCTCGGGCTGCTGCTGGACAGCTTTACGCTGGAAAATATTTCGCTGCCGGAAGAGCTGCAGAAGCTGCTCGACCAGCGCATTGGCATGAACATGGTGGGCGATATGGGGCGCTATACGCAGTTCCAGGTGGCGCAGTCGCTGCCCATCGCGGCGGCCAACGAAGGCGGCGGGTTGGCGGGCGCGGGCGTGGGATTAGGCGCGGGCATGCTGATGGCGCAGCAGATGATGAACGCTCCTAAGCCGGCGGCTCCGGCCGGTCCGGCGGCGCCCGGTGCTCCGGAAAGCGCTGCGGCGGGCGGTACGAAGTTCTGCATTAATTGCGGCAAGACGGTGCCCAAGCCGGCTAAGTTTTGTCCCGAGTGCGGCGGGGCGCAAGGGTAACGGCATCCTTCGCGTCCAACTTGATTACTGGTGTAGCGTTTCTATAAAACATATCCATAATGCACTGTTCTGCGATGCGAGCATCATCCGATGAGGAGGTTGAAGCCAAAATCGAAAAGAAGCATTGGCCGCGGATCAACGCAGATAAACGCCGATAAGAATTGTGCCTTGTCTTATCGGCGTTCATCTGCGTTCATCGGCGGCCCAAAAAGATTTCGGTCTGGGCTGGCGACCAACTCCGGGACGCTCATTTCGGATGGCTGGCAAGAAGATAATACTGACTCCGGCCTTCAATCGATTGGGTACTTTTAATGAATGCAATACTACGGATTATTCCTTCACGTTGATCACGCCGCGGCAGTTTTTTGCCCCGCAAAGGCACGGAACGCGTTCGATCTTACTCGAGAACCGGTAATCCACGGTCAATTCTTCGCCGGCCTTGATCACCCGCTTGCTCCAATAGAGAATATGCCCGTGCAGAATAGATGTGCGCAGGTTAGGCTCGCAGCTATGATTGATGATCTCCGCGCCGCTGCCGCCCACCGCGCCGTCGATCGTCCAGTAATTGTCCAAAGTGAACAGGTAGGTAAGGTCGCCCTGCCCGCGGATACTGGTCTCGCGGCGGCTGATCCGCTCGCCGATGTACTCGATGACTTTGCGCCGCGCCGGAATGCGCTGCAGCGCGTAGACGCCGCGCCGGTGGATTTTGGACGCCCGGATTTCCAGCTTGAAGCAGGCGTAGCGGGGGTCGATGATTGGGGACTTCACAAGAGCCGACGCCATGATGAAGGGTTTTACGCATTGTAGCGCTGCTTTTGCGAATTGTGATAAAAAAATACAATTCGCAGGATAGAAAGTTCCGTCTGGCGGTCGCTGTTGCGGCGCCTCAGAATGGTGGCATATGGTTCAGGCGGACCTACAAGCTAGAATTGCGGCTGCGCAAAGCGCGGGTGACAATGCGTGGATGCTGGTCAGCGCGGCCCTCGTCCTGATGATGACCGGACCCGGTCTGGCGCTGTTCTACGGCGGGCTGGTGCGGAGAAAAAACGTTCTCAGCACCATGATGCATAGCTTCATTCTGATGGCTGTGGTCACCGTGGTTTGGGCGGTCGTGGGATACAGTCTGGCGTTCGGCGGAACGGGGCCGTTCCTGGGCGATCTGCACTTCGCGTTTCTGAATAACGTAGGCGCCGCGCCGAACGCGGACTACGCCGCCACCATTCCCCAGCAGACTTTCATGATCTACCAGTTGATGTTCGCCATCATCACGCCGGCGCTCATCTCAGGCGCCTTTGCGGAACGCATGAAGTTCAGCGCCATGCTGCTGTTCACGGTGCTCTGGTTGCTGCTGGTTTACTTTCCCATGGCCCACATGGTTTGGGGCAAGGGCGGTCTGTTGAACGCGTTCTCGGGCGGCAAAGTTCCAACCTTCGATTTCGCGGGCGGCACGGTGGTACACATCACGTCCGGGGTATCCGCCCTGGTGTGCGCGCTGTATCTGGGGAAGCGCGTCGGATATCCAACGGTCGCCATGAAGCCGCACAGCCTGGTGCTCAGCGTCATCGGCGCGTGCCTGCTGTGGGTGGGCTGGTTCGGCTTTAACGCCGGCAGCGCATTGGCGGCGTCATCCCTCGCTACCAGCGCATTCGTAGCTACCCATTTCGGCGCGGCTGCGGCGGCCTTGGGCTGGCTGTTCGCCGAGTGGATGCACAACGGCAAGCCAAGCATGCTGGGCGGCATCTCCGGATGTGTGGCTGGCTTAGTGGCCATCACTCCGGCCTCGGGGTTCGTGCAGCCGTTTCCGGCGCTGCTCATCGGCGCGTGCGCGGGCGTGCTGTGCTACTTCATGGTAATCGCGGTGAAGGCGAAATTCGGCTACGACGACACGCTGGACGCGTTCGGCGTACACGGCGCGGGTGGTACGCTGGGGGCCCTCCTCACCGGCGTTTTCGCCACCAGCCTGGTGAACGACGGATTGAAAGACGCCAAAGGACACGTGCTGCCGCTGGGTCTGGTGGATGGCCAACCCGGCCAGGTGCTGAACCAGGCGATTGGCTGCGCCGTCGCGTGGGGTCTCGCCATTGTCGGCACGCTGATCATCCTCAAGGTCTGCGATTTGCTGGTCGGCGTGCGCGTCACCAAGGAGCAGGAGATGGAGGGGCTGGACGTCAGCCAGCACGGTGAGGAAGGATATATCTTCGAGGCATAACCTATGAAGAAGATCGAAGCTATTATCCAGCCGTTCAAGCTCGAAGAGGTCAAGGAAGCACTGAAAGCCATCGGCATCGATGGCATGACCATCACCGAAGTCCGCGGGCACGGCCGGCAGAAGGGCCACAAGGAGACCTACCGCGGCCAGGAATACAACGTCGATCTGCTGCCGAAAGTGAAAGTGGAATTGGTGGTGACCGACGACCGCATCAATGAAGTGACCAGCGCTATCGCCACCTCCGCGCGCACCGGCAAGATCGGCGACGGCAAAATCTTCGTCTACGAAGTGGCCGAGGCCATACGGATTCGCAATGACGACCGTGGAGAAGCTGCCCTCTAACCCTCACGGGGCTGCGCTCACGCTCGCCGAACGCTCTGCGCGCGTCGACAGCATAGTGATGGGCGCGGCGGCGGGGCTGCTGCCTCAGACCGGCGTTGCAGTGCTGGCCGTGGGCGGATACGGCCGCCGCCACCTGTTTCCCTATTCCGACGTCGATGTCCTGATTCTCTTCGAATCCGAGCGCCTCCTGGCCGCCAGTAAAGA
>JBEKNN010000544.1:0-3356 GCA_049522755.1 Bryobacteraceae bacterium
GCAGCACCGCTGCCTGTCGTTCCTACGCCGCAAACGATTCTCAAGGCAGCCCGAGCACCGAATTGGATATTGGAACACAGTTGTGATCGATCAGATAGAAAGAATTGATACGGCGTTCGCCATAGCTTCGGTAAAATTATCCTATGGCAAAAACTCGCAAGACCGAGCCCGATGTAATGGTGTCGGCCGCAGCAGCTGCGCCGGCTCGCCGCAAAATCGCAACCGCGCCCCGCAAACCGCGCCCGTCCGCAGCCAAAACGCCGGCCGCGACGGTGGAATCGGTTGTGGCAACGTATTCGCCAGCACAGGAGGAAATTGCGGCGTTGGCTTACTCGTACTGGGTGGCGCGCGGCTATCAGGGCGGCTGCCCCGAAGACGACTGGTTCCGCGCGGAGCAGGAACTTCATCGACTCGCGCTGTAGGCTCCGGGCCTGGCGCGTCACGCCGAAAACGAAGCGCGTTCACACGAGCGGGAACTCTGCACGCAAAGGAGTGCGTGCGCCACTGGCTTCACCGGTATTTCCGAAGCACGGCCAGTAAGCGGCCCTGAATCTGAACGTCGCGGCCGGGAACCCATATCGGCTTCATCGCCGAGTTTGCGGGCTGGAGGCGAATCATATCGCCCGGTTCGCGGTAGAGGCGTTTCAAGGTGGCATCGCTGCCTGCTACCAGCGCAACCACAATATCGCCGTCGTTGGCCTGAGCCACGCGCTCCAGCAGGATCATGTCGCCGTCGCAGATGTGGTCCTCAATCATGGAATTGCCGTTGACCTGAAGCGCGAAGGTATTGCCGTTGCCGGCGAAATCCGCGAAATTCAGAACCTCGCGCTGCGCCACGGCTTCCACCGGGGCTCCGGCGGCAATGCGGCCCAAAAGCGGAACTTCGAGCGCCGCCGGCCGCGCGCGCCGGTGCTCCTGCAGGTAGCGCGGCGCCAATTCCAGCGAACGGCTCTGGTTGAAGCCGCGGCGCAGGTAATTCTTGGTCTCGAGCGCGCAAACGTGCTTGTGCACAGTGGCCAAAGAGCTGAGGTGAAGCCCCCGCGCTATCTCTTCATAGCTCGGACAATAGCCATTTTCCTCGACGAAGCCCGCGAAGAAATCGAGAAACTCCTTTTGCCGCTTGGTGAGCGCCATGTCCCTCCTTCGTATCACTAATATTGTGGGCGAATAAAAAGAGAAAATCAATAGCCCTGTGAAGTTTTTTGAGGAACGGCCGATTAACGAATCAAGGCGCGGCATATGATTTCACTACTGAAGCCCATGAACGATCTGGAGCGGTGTCAACAGTCGCGCGAACTGGTACTCGATTGTTACCTGGCCGTAATCCGGAATATCGCGCATTATGCGGTTGAGCTGGAACCCGGGACAACGGCCCTGCACCGCAAGTATCTGGAGGATCTGGCGGCGCGGGCATCCACTGGAGCCAGCGACGATTTAGGCGAAAGCCGCGCCACGGTGCGCGGACTGCTGCGCGAATACCGCGATCAGACTTCCCACTACCTCAACGGGCTGCGCCAGGAACTATCGGATGCCGCCAATGCGCTCGAGAGCACCCTGGAGGCGCTGGCCCAATGCGACGGCGATCACGGCGTGCAGCTTCGCGACGCGGTCACCCGGCTGCGCGCGATTCCGGTCGATACCAGCAGCGCTGTCCGCGAGACCGTCCTCGCCGCTGCGTCCACCATCGAGAAAAGTCTGGAAGAGGTGCGGAAGCAGCACCAGCTCACGGTGGCGCAGTTTGTCATCGAGATCGGAATTCTGCATAAACGGATCGACGCTCTGGAAAGCGCCGCGTCCACCGACAGGCTCACGCAGCTCTTCAACCGCGAAGAGATGGAGGCGCGAATCGGCGGCGCGCAGCCGGCCAAGATGAGCGTTCTTCTATTGAAAGCCGGCGGGCTGCGCGCCGCCGAAATCCGCTTCGGCTGCGACGTTGCGGAAGAACTGGCGGGTGCCTTCGCGAAACGGCTGCGCAACAGCCTGCCTTCCACGGCCGTGATCGGCCGCTGGAGCGAAGAGGCGTTCCTGGCGATATTGCAGACCGATCAGCCGGAAACCGCGGCTCTGGCAAAGCGGATCTCAGAGAGTCTGGCGGGAGCGTATGCGTGCCTGAAGGCGGGCAAGACCGTGCGTCCGATGATTCACTTGCGGATTGGCGTGGTGGATCCGGGGACGGATGGCGCGGACAGGGTGCTGCAAAGAGTCGACGAGTTCTTGAACGCGGGGTGAGGGCTTGCCCCGGCACACATTCGGCCGGCAGCCGAATCCCAACGGTTTCGGAGTGCGCGTTACAGCTCCCTATGCGCCGCATCGCGTTACACTGTGACCATGGCGTTCATGATCGATGACGCATTCCTGCCTGCAACCCTCACCGCCCATCCCATGACCGACGAAGAGTTTGCGGGATTCTGCGCCGAACATCCCGATCTCTTCTTTGAGATGACCGGGGAAGGGGAAATCATCGTTATGCCGCCGACTTACTCTTTAACTGGCGCGCGAAGCGGGGAAATATTCCTCCAACTCGGCGCGTGGGCGAAGCGAGACGGCCGCGGAATCGCCTGCGATTCATCGACCGGTTTTGCGCTTCCCAACGGCGCCCGCCGTTCCCCCGATGCCGCATGGACCTTGAAGAGCCGCGTTGCGCAACTGGACGCCGCCAGCCGCGAGAAATATTGGCATCTTTGCCCCGACTTCGTGGTCGAGTTGCAATCCTCTACCGATCGACCGCGAATTCTTAAGGACAAGATGCGGGAATGGCTTGCGAACGGCGCGCAGTTGGGCTGGCTCATCGACCCCGAACACCGGTCGGTTGCGATCTATCGTCCAGAGGGCCAGGCGGAGACCCACACCGGCATCGAATCGATCCCCGGCGAGGGGCCGGTGGCCGGTTTTGTTCTCGACCTTTCCTTCGTGTGGAATCCGCTCGGCGTTTAGCAGAAGTGGGGCAGGCTACTGGAGTTTCTACATTTCGGGAGTGATCGGGCCAATTGTGGGGCAGGCGCTTTCGCCTGCCAACCCCGTGCTCGACCAATGCCAGCCACGGGGATTGGCTGCCAGGCCGGCGCTTACCGGGTTGTACTCCACATAGTGAACCAGACGGTCCAGTTCCGCTTCATCCCGCACACGATGGTCGAAGGATTCATCCTGCCAGAAGGCCTCCCCGGTTCGGCCAAGAATCAGGTTGGCTTGTCGCGCGGTGGAGCCTTTCAACCAACGCATGATCACCGGGAGTGACATCTTGGGCAGCAGCAGTACAGGAACATGGTTGGGCATGATGACCCAGGCTCGGAGTTGATAAAAGTGCCTTCCGCTCTGGCCATGCAAGAGAGCCTCGGCCACTACACGGGCTACCCGGG
>JBEKNN010000545.1:0-3353 GCA_049522755.1 Bryobacteraceae bacterium
CCACCTCGCCGCGCTCAGTAAACTTCACGGCATTCGAGGCAAGATTTGTCAAAACTTGCCGGAGCCGAAATGGATCCCCGCGCATCCTCTGCGGAAGTTCATGTTCCACAAAACTAGCTAATTCTAAATCTTTTTCCGCGGCCCGTACGGCAACGATAGCAGTCACACTCTCAACGATTTCAGAAAGGTCGAAGTCGATGATCTCCAGTTCCACCTTACCCGCTTCGATCTTTGAAAAATCTAGTACATCGTTGATCACACTCAAAAGGGCCTCGCCGGATTGGCGTATCGTTTCGGCATATCCGCGCTGCTGCCGAGTGAGTGACGTGTCCAGTAAAAGACCGGTCATGCCAATCACACCATTCAACGGGGTGCGTATTTCGTGACTCATGCTGCTGAGAAATTCTGACTTCGCGAGACTTCCTTGTTCGGCGACAAGGCGCGCATTTTCGAGCTGCGCATTGCGGAAATAGGCGAACAGCAAACCAACTAGCAGAACCGTTGCGAGGAGGCCGCCCGCTAAGATAATTGCGGCTCGGCCATCTTGAGTCGCCAGGGCGTCGGAGCTTGGCACAACGACAAGTGTCCACGCAATATCACCAACGGGGAGCACCGTTGACCAATGGATCCGCGCCTCCAGTTCGGCTCTGGTGAAGCCGGAAAGCGCGCCAGAGGCAGCATTCGATGCATGCACGAAGAAGGGCGGGTCCTCCGGCTGCGCCCGGAGCCCAAAAAAGTAAAAATCCCTATCTTTAGTCGAAGCCCTAGTACTGAAAATACCTTCAAACATCGTGGAAATCCGAAATAAGCCCTCCACAAATCCAACCAGATTGCGGCGGCGGTCTTCGATGAAAGCGTGCGGAAGACCGGACCGATATACCGGCGATAAAGCAAAAAAACCTCTGCGATCACCTTTTCCCCCGTAAAGAACGACGACGGGAGAAACCGCCAGTTCCCCGCTATCACGAGCTCGCTGGACCGTTCTGAGACGTCCCTCCTCAGAACCCAGGTCCAACCCATAAGCGGGTGTGGAGGCTGGATCATCGATCGTGAAAAACAACGGAAAATACTCATCTCGCTCTGGAGATGCCAACGGCTGTTTACCCAGTGGGTCAACGGCGCGGATCTGGTAGTTGGGTATCCCTTGACGTAATCCATCCGCTTCGTGCGCCGCTCGCCCCTCGCGGGTGACCCGAGCGATCCAAGAGGCGCTTAGAATGGACGCATCATGCTCGATCAGTCTTCTCGCGAAGCCCTGAAACTTCAGCAGGTTCACGTCCGGAAATGTTTCGAACAGCGCGCGCAGACCAGAAATTTTGTCGAGGTCCTGAGCAATTGCCGCTTTAATCACTAAAGCGTCCTCAGACGCTTTCCCCACGAACTGTTGTTTTGCAAATTCAAGCTCTATATCTCTGGCGACAAAAAAAACGACTATTGAAATAACGATGCCAAAAAGAGCAACGCCTGACATCAGCACAAGACGCCATGAGCGCTGGTTCCGAGTAAACATAAGCGGGCCACCTCGCTGACGTAAACATATTGTTTACAATGCCGGCAAAAGATGTCGATTCGCTTAATTTAGGCCGCAAACTTATAAATGCGTGTTAATCGGCGCGGGGTCCCGACGCCGATCGGCGAGCTAAGCTATTGATCTACCAAACGACGGAGGGGTCAAATTTGCAAGCCGATTGACAGGCCGCGACGTCTGCAAAGGGTTCTGGCGACTTTCGACGGACCCGGCCGCGGCGTTCGCTGTGCCCTGGCGTTTGGAACGGCCTCAAAGGAGATCGGCTTGCCGGTCCGCGCGGGTCTCCATACCGGTGAGATTGAGATCAGAGGTCGGGACATTGGCGGCCTCGCGGTGCATGCCGCGGCCCGAGTCATGGCCAAGTCTCAATCCAGCGAAGTTCTTGTTTCCCGAGTAGTGACGGACCTTGTCGCCGGCGCTGGTCTGAAAATTTCTGAGCGAGGGTCACATGACCTAAAAGGCCTTCCGGGTCGATGGGATTCGTTTGCCGCCAGCGCATAGCGCGTGTCACCGCACTGCCGGTCCGACCACGAGAGTGGTATCCGATGTTTCCGAACCCGTTAGACGCACGACTGTCCGGATCACTTTGCCTGGAAAGGGCCAAGTGTATCATTCAACCGTTTCCGCAACAGATAGACTGCAGGGTTGGACATTGCTGGCTTCGACCGGAAAACGATTCGGATTTTAACAAGATTCGAGGAGGCGCCCCCAAGGGCGATCACCCGAACGAAGCGAGGGTGTATGGATAGGATCAGGTGACGAGGATAGGTGACTGTTAGACCAACCGACTGCGCCGAGAACGGATGATGTCCGCTCTGCTGTCGATAGCACACCAAGACCGGACGAGATGGGACGTCTCAGATATGCCAAGATGAGCCTCGTGCAATGCAACAAAATCAGGAAACCCCACGTTCGACGCGGCTATCGAGTTCACTACGCAGCGTCCCGAAATCAGTCGGTCACTGCTTCGCCGTCGGCGGAGGGAAGCTTCGCCAAGCGCGTCTGGCGCAGTGCTCGCGTTTCGTAATATACCCTGCTTGTAGATACACCCAAAGCTAACGGAGACACGTTTTGCCATTCCTGCATATGCTGCCTGATATGGGCATGAACTACACGTTCAACCGGCCGCTGCTTGACGGCACCTCACCGGCGCGCCTCAAAGAGCTTAGTGCCATTGCACCGCGTATCAAGGATTATGATTCCTGGTACACGGTCTGGCTTGAGGTCGCCAAAAAGGCGGAAGCCGAGAAGCGTTACCTGGACGCCGCCTCTTACTACCATGGCGCGGAGTTCTATTTGCCGGCCGGCGACGTGCGTAACGGGCTCTATGACGACTTTGCGCGAAACTGGGCTCTCGGAATGAAAGATGTTGCTGGTTACGAGCGCATTGCAATTCCATATCCCGGCGGACATCTGCCGGGCTTCAGAATCCAGGCAAAGGGCAAAGAGCGCAGCACCTTCGCCTTCACCGGCGGATACGATTCGTTCGTCGAGGAGTTCTATAACTTCCTTCTTCCGCTGACTGAGCTTGGAATTACCGTCATCGCCTTCGACGGGCCTGGCCAGGGCGGAGCGCTGCGGCAAGGAATCTATATGGATCACGCCTGGGAAAAGCCAGCCAAGGCGGCGATCGATTACTTCAAGCTTGACGCTGTGGATTGGCTCGGTGCCTCTTGCGGCGGCTACATGTCGATTCGCGCGGCAGCGTTCGAACCTCGTATCAAGCATATCATCTCGATGCCCACGTCGTATTCAGGTCTCGACATGACGCTGAAGCAAATGCGGCCGGGGAAGGCCCAGGAGCTGATCTCCCGGTTTAGGGCCG
>JBEKNN010000546.1:0-3347 GCA_049522755.1 Bryobacteraceae bacterium
GGCCAACAATTTGATGCGCATCGCTGATCTCATTGAGGACCAGAAACCGAAACAGCGGCGAGCCGCGTAAAAACGTCTCGCGCGCCATAGCCCACCTGGGAGAAGTGTCTCCCGATCCCCGCCGTTCATGCCGTTTCCCGCCTGCTTCGACCTCCTCTCGGGCAATCCATGCGAAGTTGATAGAACCAACGCCCAAAAAGGCCCTCCGGAGGGCCCCTAGGGGGATCAGTTCATCTCTATAGTTGAAACAATAACCCGATTTCTACCGGAAATCCGGCAGCCCTGCGCCGTTTTTCCGCGTTTTGCGACAGAAACTAGTTAAGGTAAGTTAGTCGGGAGAGAAGAAACGGAAGTCAGTCCCTCTGGCCCACGTCCGGCGAGACTCTATCCTCTCAGCGTGACGGCGCCAGCTTGTCTTGGCCATGAATGGAGCCCTTCGATGCACCCTCGCACTCGCGTTACGACCATGCCAGCAGCCCTGCCGCCGACGTGCACTTCATGTGTTCCCGGAAAACGCGCCACTAACCCGGTCGCGGCGCTTCTTATACTTATCGGTCTCGGGCCGAGCCTGGCCGCGCAGCAATACTGCGTAAGCGGACTGATTACGTCGGTTCCACTCTGCAGCGGCTGTAGCTTCCAGATCGGCAATCCGGTGGCGATGACTTTCGCAGTACAACCCAGCAGCATTGACTGTGCCGCCACCTCCATCAGCTCGAATTGCAGCGCCAACGCCACGTTTAGCGCGCAGATCGGAGGGCTATACTGGAGCGGGCAAAACCTTCAACTCTCCTATTCAGGCACGGTTAGCTTTTCCGCTATCGCGGCTCCAGGCATCAGCAGCTATACGCGCGTGATCCTGATGGGGTCCGGCACTCTATCGCCTGCCCCCAGTCCGGCGCCGCCGAATCTCGCTCTGTCGGGCAGTGTATCGCTGCTCTCTTTCCCGGGGAATCTGCTCGTGAACGGCATGCTTCCCGCTGCGTTGCCGTCGCCCGAAGCGGTGGCTGGGTCGAACTCAGACGCGAGCTTTGGGATTTCGTCGGCGGGCAACGCTTCCTTCTCTTACACAGGCCAGAACTGCGCGGCCGCGAGCCCTGCTTTGCCAACCGTCAACGCGGGCGGCGTGGTCCCCTTATATAGCTCCGCAAACACGATTCAACCCGGCTCGTGGGTTTCCATCTTCGGAAGCAATCTCGCAGCTTCCGCGACAACCTGGAACGGCGATTTTCCCACTTCGCTCGGCGGTACAAGCGTGACGATTGACAACAGGCCTGCGTATCTGTGGTACGTGAGTCCAGGTCAGATTAACCTACAGGCCCCTGACGATTCTGCCACGGGAAGCGTTAGCGTGGTGGTGACGACCGGCGCCGGGAGTGTAACTTCCAGCGTTACCCTTGGCGAGTTTGGTCCTTCATTCAGCCTGTTGGACGGCAAGCACGTGACCGGCATCATTCTCAGATCGGACGGGTCCGGAGCATACGGCGGCGGGACCTACGACATAGTCGGTCCCACCGGTACGTCGCTGGGTTACAAGACGGTCGCAGCACGGGGGGGGGACGTGCTGGAAATCTTCGGCGTCGGCTTCGGTCCCACAAGTCCTGTAGTGGATGCAGGCAAGGCCTTTTCCGGCGCCGCGCCCACCACGAATCCGGTCGAATTGTCGATAAACAACGTGGCAGTGACGCCTACATTTGCCGGGATCACTTCGGCCGGGCTCTATCAAATCAACCTGACGCTTCCGTCTGGCTTAGGCTCCGGCGATGTGCCGCTGCAGGCCACAGTGGGTGGCGTCCAAACGCCGTCCGGCGTCGTGCTATCTGTCCAATAGCTCGATCGTACCGACCGCAAACTAACGGGCGCCGTCGTTGCCCTTTTTGGCAACCGTCGCCGCCGCGTCAAGCCGCGCGCCCAATTCCTCGAAACCGGGCCGGGGTCCCTGCCATTCCAACTCGTCAACGTCATCGAAGAGCGCAATGCCCGTCTGAAGAGTTGCGAGCGTCCGGAATAGCAATGCGCGGTCGCGCTCGTCGGAGAGCGTCTGTGCGAGGGCGCTAGCGTGGGCGGCGTTCACGCGCCACTCGCGCCAGTCCGGCGGGATGGATTCGAGATGGACATACTTGGCGAGAACAGCAGCCGACGACTTCGCTCCCCAGCCCGGCAGACCGGGATACCCGTCTGCGGCGTCGCCGACCAGCGCAAGGTAATCGGGGATCGATTCCGGCGAGACTCCGAACTTTTGAATGACGCCGGCCTCATCGAGCGTCACCCGCGTGCGACGATTTAGTTGAACGACTCTCGCGCCGCGAACGCATTGTGCGAGATCCTTATCGGGCGTACAGATAATCACGCGTTCGACCCGCGCGTCCCGAGCCGCAATGGTTGATGCGGCCGCCAGCGCGTCGTCCGCTTCGAACTCCACCATAGGCCAGACAACCAGGCCCGCAGCGGAGAGTACTTCTTCGAGCAGCTCGAATTGGGCCAAGAGATCCGGCTCAATCCCTTCGCCGGTCTTATAGCCGGGCCATAACCCGTTGCGGAAGGACTCGATGACATGATCGGTCGCGACGGCAACGTGCGTGGCGCCTCCGCGAATCATGCCCAGAACCGATGCGAGCACGCCTCGCACCGCGGCGACCTCGCGACCGTTGCGATCCCGCGCGGACGGCAGCGCGTAGTAGTGCCGGAACAACTCGTAAGTGCCGTCGACCAGATGAACTTCCAAGCTGCGCGACTCCATCACAACTTTAGCGGATCGGAACATCTCCATCCAACAATCGCCGGAGGCATTGTTTCATTTGTCGCTCGGCATTGCTAGCCGATGCCGGCGGAAAATGGTCCTTGTCCAAGCTCTACTTGCGAGCGGCGCCAACCACGTTGCGCTCAACATAACGAACGATCGCCGGTGTCAGTCGGGGTAAGTCCGGAAGAAAGCGCACAGACAGGCGTACCATGTCCGGGTCAGGCGGATCTCCATTCGGGTTAGGCGGCGGATCGACAAGCAGGATCGCGGCTCGTGCTATTGGCTTGTCGTTTTTCCCTAGCAATGAATCGAAGTTTCCCAAACCCTCCGTTTGAGCCGGAGTTTTGTACTCAACGATCGTTTTACCTATGTACTCCAGAGTGTCTTTCGGATAAGGACCGGACGGAATCGGGAGATCAATCCCATCCAGGGCGCGGATAGCAATTGCTCTGTAGGCCGGAAAAACTCGTGCGATTATCTGTGCAATGTCATATCGTCCAGAGGTCCCACCGTTCATGTGCTCGATCTCAATCGCCGATCCTTCGAGGCCCTCCCATCCCGACATGCTTTGGTGGATTGGTTTGGGACTCAAAAACATGGCGTAGCC
>JBEKNN010000547.1:0-3322 GCA_049522755.1 Bryobacteraceae bacterium
CAATGAGCAGGTGGTGGAGGGATGCTGCTGGCGCCACGAGGATACGAAGGTGGAGCAGCGCGCGCTCGACCAGTGGTTCCTCAAAATCACCGCGTACGCAGACCAGCTTCTCGACGACATGGCGCAGCTGGAAGGCGGATGGCCGGAGCGCGTGCTCACCATGCAGCGCAACTGGATCGGGCGGTCCGAAGGCGCGGAGATCGATTTCACCCTGGCCGAGGCCGGCGAGCCGGCGAGCGTCGCGGAATTGCTCGAGCCGGGACGCGTCGCGGAACTGATGGAAGAGGCTGTACGCGAGTCTTTATTCGGCGAGCCGATCCGCGTTTTCACCACGCGCGTCGATACCATTTACGGCGCCACGTGCGTGATCCTGGCGCCCGAGCATCCGCTCAACGAAGTGCTGCTCGATGCCGAAGGCAAAGCTCGCGCCAAGGCGATGGTGGATGCGCGGGCGAACCGCGACCTGGGCGATATCGAAAAGGAAGGCTTCTTCACCGGCCGGTACGCTATAAATCCGTACAACGGCGAAAAGGTCCCCATTTGGGTTGGAAATTTCGTGCTGATGGGCTACGGAACCGGCGCCATTATGGCCGTGCCCGCGCATGACGAGCGCGATTTCGAATTCTGCCGCAAGTATGGGATCCCCGTGCGGCCGGTGATCCGCGTGGATGGCGTGCTGGCGGAAGAGCCGGGCATGAAGGAAGCGGTGACCGGGTATGGAATCGTGGAGAATTCCGGCGAATGGACGGGCCTGACTTCCGAAGAAGCCCAAAGCAAGATGGCGGCGTTTGCGGAGGAGCGCGGCTTCGGCAAGGCTGCGATCACGTATCGCCTGAAGGATTGGGGCATCTCGCGGCAGCGCTATTGGGGCACGCCGATTCCGGTGATTCATTGCCCGCAATGCGGCGTTGTGCCGGTACCCGAAGACCAGCTTCCGGTGCTGCTGCCGGACAACGTGGCGATCACGGGCGCGGGCCGCTCGCCGCTGGAAAACGACCCGGCGTTCGTCAACGTGACCTGCCCCAAGTGCGGCGGCGCGGCGCGGCGCGAGACCGATACCATGGATACGTTCATCGATTCGTCCTGGTATTTCTACCGCTATTGCGATCCGCGCAACGATCAGGCGCCTTTCGACCCGGCGAAGATCGCTTATTGGTTCGAGATCGACCAGTATATCGGCGGGGTGGAGCACGCCATTTTGCATTTGATCTACTCGCGGTTCTTCACCAAGGTGATGCGCGATATCGGGCTCATCCGGAACAGCGAGCCGGTGCGGCGTATGTTCACGCAGGGGATGGTGATCGCCGAGGGCGCGAAGATGTCGAAATCGAAGGGCAACCAGGTGGGCGCCGATTTGCTGGCCGAGAAATTCGGCGCCGACACGGCGCGCATGTTTGTGCTCTTCGCGGCTCCGCCGGAAAAAGAAGTCGATTGGCGAACGGAAGGCGCCGAGGGCATCTACCGGTTTCTGGGCCGCGTGTATCGATTTGTCACGCGCAACGCGCCGGTGCGGCAGACGGCGCCGGCTGATGGCACGCCAGGCTTGGTGCAGATGGCCAAAGTCCTTGAGCTCAACCGGTTAGAGCTAAAGGAGTTGATCGCGCAGGCGACCGCGGGAGAAGCCGACCGCCAGGCGCTGCGCAAGCTCCATCAGACCCTGAAAAAAATCACCGAAGATTTCGAATCGCGCTGGCACTTCAACACGTGTATCGCGTCGGTGATGGAACTGGTCAACGAGTTGTATGCCGAAGAGGCGCGCATCTCGCCGGCGGTCATCCAGGAGATTCTCGAAAAGCTGGCGCTGATGCTGGCGCCCTTCGCGCCGTATCTTTCCCAGGAGATTTGGGATGAGCTTGGCAAAGAGGGTCCGGTGTTCAAGCAGAGCTGGCCGGTCTACGACCCCGAGCTCGCGAAGGAAGACGAGGCCGAGGTGGTGGTGCAGGTGAATGGCAAAGTGCGCAGCCGGATATTTGCGCCGTTCGGAACGCCCAAGGAGGCGTTGGAGTCGCTCGCGATGGCGGACGAAAAGGTACAGCAGTTTACCGCCGGCAAGCAGGTGGTGAAGGTGATCGCCGTGCTGGATAAGCTGGTGAATATCGTGGTGAAGTGAACTAGCGGCACGCGGGTGAACGAAGCGCGTTCACACGAGTGTGAACGCTGCACGCATAAGTGCGTGCGCCACGGCAGGAGATTATATGCAGATCCGGCTCGGATATGAACTAAACTATTATCTTCCCCAGCCTACGCCAATGATCCTGGCGTTGAACATCCATTATTCGCGCGCCTCGGACCTGATCATTCCCGATTATCTGACCACCGATCCGCCGGTTCCGATCGGGGGATATCGCGATGGCTTCGGCAACTGGTGTACCCGGATCGTCGGGCCCAGCGGGCGCATCCGCATCAAGAGCGACGCGCTGATCCGCGATACCGGCCTGCCGGACAGGGTGGCTCCCGAGGCCCGGGAGCACGCGGTGCAAGAGCTGCCGGAAGAGACTCTCGTCTTCCTGCTGGGCAGCCGGTATTGCGAGACGGATCTGCTCTCCCAGACGGCCTGGAATACGTTCGGAGATTCGCAGCCGGGATGGCCGCGCGTGCAGGCGATTTGCGACTATGTACACAACCGGATCGCGTTCGACTACCAGCAGGCGCGCCCCACCAGGACGGCCTGGGAAGCTTTGAACGAGCGCACGGGAGTCTGCCGCGACTACGCACACCTGGCGATTGCGTTTTGCCGCTGCATGAATATTCCGGCGCGCTATTGCACGGGTTATCTGGGCGATATGGGGATGCCTCCGCCCTACGCCGCCGGGGATTTTGCCGCCTGGTTTGAAGTCTATATCGGGGACGGCTGGTACACCTTCGACCCGCGCAACAACGTGCCGCGGATCGGACGCGTTCTGCTGGCGCGGGGCCGCGATGCGGCCGATGTCGCAATCGCGACCACCTTCGGACCTAACACGCTGGAGAGCTTCAGAGTGTGGACAGACGAAAATCCGGAGAGTGTTGGTCCAGTGCGATGACGCGCAGGAGAGCTCTAACTCTGTCGCACGTCACCGCGCGCCAAGTCACGGTCTATAGATATTCCGAGCCGGCGGAAACAGCCGAGGGGCAGTGACGGCGGCCGGCGCGCTGCCCGTTATCCACGTAACGCTTTCCCGCGGCTTTACTGGAACAACTGCGGTGTGAACTCATTCAGGTAGTTGCGCCAGTTGATCCAGGTGTGTGCGCCGGGGCTCTCCTTGAAAACCGCGGTGAAACCATGCTTCTGGAGCAGCTCCACCGAACTTCTGGAGTTGGCGATGAGCCCGTCGTCGACGCC
>JBEKNN010000548.1:0-3306 GCA_049522755.1 Bryobacteraceae bacterium
GACGCCAGCACCATGACGGCGCTCTTCCACTTGTTACGCAGCGAATCCGCAAGCTCGCGCAGCTGCTGGCGATCCATGCCGTCGATGCGCGCCGCCAGAACTCTCGAACCGTTGACGCTGTGCGCCTGCGATTCGAGCGCGCCCGAAGCGGATTGCGCCAGCTTGCTCTTCATCTGCTCCACCTGCCGCTCCAGCGTGCGGCTGGTGGCCAGCAGCCTTTCCACGTGCTCGACAAGCTCGGGCTCGGAAGCCTTTACGATGCCGGCGATTCGCTTGAGAGCGTCCGAGGATTCCTGATATTGCCGCAACGCGCCTTCGCCTGTTACCGCTTCGATGCGCCGCACGCCCGCGGAGATGCTGCTTTCCGAGACGATCTTGCATACGCCGATATCGCCGGTGCGGAAGACGTGCGTGCCGCCGCACAGCTCACGGCTGAATCCGGGGACGTGAACCACGCGCACCTGCTCGCCGTATTTTTCGCCGAACAATGCCATGGCGCCGGTGGAGATGGCCTGATCGATGGGCATCACGTTGGTTTCGACGGCGGTGTTCTTGAGAATCTGCTCGTTCATGAGGCGCTCGACTTCCTGGAGCTCGGCGTGGTCGACAGCGGTGTAATGCGTGAAGTCGAAGCGCAGCCGGCCGGGTTCGACGACGCTGCCTGCCTGCTTGACGTGCGTGCCCAGCACCTGGCGCAACGAAGCGTGCAGCAGATGCGTGGCGGTGTGATTGCGGCGCGTGGAGTCGCGCAGCGGCACGGCAACTTCGGCGCGCAACGAATCGCCGACGCGGATCGGCGCGTGGGTCACGATGCGATGCACGGAGAGGCCGGGAACGCCTGGGAAGACTGTTTCCACGTCGGCCACTTTCTCGCTGGATACTGAGTTGACAGATGCGGGGTTGACAGACGAAAGCGTCTGTCCCACGACGGCGTAGAGGGCGCCGCGGTCGCCGACCTGGCCGCCCGATTCCGCGTAGAAGGGGGTTTGATCGAGCACCAGCTCTGCGCTGACGCCGGCGGGTACGGAATCCACTGGTAGTTTGTCTACTAATAGCCCGATGACGCGCGATGTGGCTTCGAGGTCGCTGTAGCCCAGGAACTTGGTGCGGCCCTGCTCGATGAGCTTCTGATAGGCAGGAACCACGACGCCTTTTTCGGCGCCTTTCCAGCTGGCGCGCGCACGCTCGCGCTGCTGCTCCATCTCGCGGTCGAAGCCTTCGCGGTCGAGCGCCAGGCCGTGCTCGCGCGCCATCTCTTCCTGTTCGTCGAGCGCGAGGCCATAAGTATCGTAGAGCTTGAACGACGTTGCGCCCGGAATGGTGTGGCCCTGAACGCTCTTGATTTCCTGGTTGAACATTCTTTCCGCCACCAGAAACGTGGTGGCGTAGCGATGCTCTTCGTCCTTTACGACGCGCGCCACGCGCTGCACGCTTTCCATCATTTCCGGATAAGCGTCGCGCATGTGCTCGGCTACGAAGCCGGTGAGTTTGTAGAGAAACGGCTCTTCAAAGCCGATCAGGCGCACGTTGCGCAGGGCGCGGCGCATGATTTTGCGGAGCACGTAGCCGCGGCCTTCGTTGGAAGGAATCACGCCGTCGTGGATCAGAAACGCGGTGGCGCGCGAGTGATCGGCGGCAATGCGGAGCGCGGTGTCGGCGCGCGCATCTTCGCCGTACGTCTTGCCGAACATCTCCGCGGCGCGCTCAATGATGGGCAAGATAAGATCGGTATCGTAATTCGAGAGCTTGCCTTGCAGCACGGCGGCGACGCGCTCGAGGCCCAGGCCGGTATCGATGGAAGGGCGGGGAAGAGGCGTGAGCTTGCCGCTGGCATCGCGGTCGAACTGCATGAAGACCAAGTTCCAGATTTCGACGAAGCGCCCGCCGCCGTCGTTGGGAAACTGCTCGTGCTCGCGGCCGGGTTCGGCGGCTTCCACGCCCAGATCGTAATGGATTTCCGAGCACGGCCCGCATGGACCGGTGTCGCCCATCTGCCAGAAATTGTCGGCCTCATCGAGGCGGAAGATGCGCTCTTTGGGCACGCCCGCGACTTTTTGCCACAACTCTTCGGCATCGTCGTCCTCGCGGAAAACGGTCACGTAGAGGCGGTCTTTGGGGAGGCCGTAGACCTTGGTGATGAGGTCCCAGGCGAAGCGAATGGCGTCGGCTTTGAAATAGTCGCCGAAGGAAAAGTTGCCCATCATCTCAAAAAAAGTGTGATGGCGGCGAGTGTAGCCGACGTTTTCGAGGTCGTTGTGCTTGCCGCCCGCGCGAACGCACTTCTGCGCGGTGGTGGCGCGGGAATAGTCGCGCTTCTCGGCGCCGAGGAAGATGTCCTTGAACTGGTTCATGCCGGCGTTGGTGAACAGCAGCGTGGGGTCGTTGGCGGGGACCAGCGAAGAGCTGCGGACGATGCGGTGGCCGCGTTCGGCGAAAAAGTCGAGAAAGCGCTGTCTGATTTCGGAACCTGTCACGGAGAATCCTTCGGGAGTGGACTGAAATTCAATTGTAGCTGCCATCAGGGTAACTTTCAGGAGCTGTCGTCGGCTGGTTGGGCGGCCGGTCCCACAGGGGTGGCGGGGGGAGCGGGGGTTTGCGGTTTTTGACGGAACGAAACCAATTTCGCGGAACTGGCTTTGGATTGTTGGGGTTGCGGGGGTATGGAAGGGGCGGGAGCGGCTGGTTGTGAGTGGGGATCGGGGTTGGCAGGCGGAAGCGCCTGCCCCACTTTGGTTTGGAGTTCTTTGAGGGCGCGGTGATAGGCGCGCTCGCAGGAATTGACGAGCCGCTGGAGGCGCTCGAAGGTGGAGGAATCGGTGGCGAAGGCGTCGCCGGAAGTGCAGGTCAAGGTGACTTCGATATTCTTTACCAAGCAGGCGTCGTGGGCGCGGTACCAGAGGATGGCTTCGACGCGGCGCATGCGGCGGAGGCGCCATTCGTTGTGAACCAGGGCGTCGACGAGGAGGCTCTGGCGGGCATCGGCGGGGGTGTGGTGTTCGTAGTATTCGGCGGAGAGCTCGGCGAGATCTTCGGCTTTTTCGTCGAACATGAGCAGTTGCACGGCGTAGATGCCGTGCTTCAGGGCGTTGAATCGGGACACGGACTTGCCCCGGGTGGTGCGCGGGCCGGTGGTTTTCTGTGAATTCAGACGATTCGCTGCGATTTGTTTGGCGGTTGCCATTGGATCTCGACTTGAGACTAGCAGGCGATTCTGGGGCTGCAGAGGGCGCCGGAGCTTAAGTGCTTTAGAAAGGCCGAAAAATAAAGTTGAAGATCGTGTGAACGGGTTTTTCGAGTGTTGGCCTC
>JBEKNN010000549.1:0-3287 GCA_049522755.1 Bryobacteraceae bacterium
GATCGTCGAAGGCGAGGCCGTCGGCGCCGCTGCGGAGCGGGCCGCGGAGTTCATCGTCGGGAAGCTCCAGATGGTAGAACCGCTCGCCGTGAATCAGCCCGCCGTCCGGCGCAAAACGGAACGACCAGTTCATCCGCCCAACCGTATCGGCAACCACCAGACCCGATTCGTCCGGCAGCGCCCGCACGCCGTTCGGCAGCAGCAGGCTGCCGTCCTTCGTGCCGTCGAAAACCACGCGCTTGCCTTTCGCCGGGTCGATCAGCCACACCAGTTGTGTAGGCGATTCCGTGAAGTAGATCAGGCCTTTGGTGGTTACCGCCAGGTCGTTCGGAGTCACGCCTTCGGCGAGCACGGTAACCTTGCCGTCGCGTTCGTAAGCCACCACGCGCTTGCGCTCGTTTTCCGCCGCGTAAAGCCGGCCATCGCCGCCGAACATCAGGCCGGTGGCGCCGCCGGTATCGGTTTGGAATACTACTGGCTTGCCGTCCCCTCCAATTTTGTAGATCTTCGAATCGCCGGAATCGCAGAAATAAACGTAGCCATCGCGATCCACCGCCGGACCCTCAGTGAACTTGTACCCATCGCCCACCAACTCCCAATCCTGCCCGGGGTCGAGGATCTCCGAGATGTAGTGTCGCTGCGCCTTGTTAGCCCCCGCGCCATCCGCCGCGCCCGCCTGAATCGGCTTCGGATATTCCCGCCAAAGCCAGCGCAGCACATCCGGCAAAATCGCCGCGCCATGCTTGGAGTTGTGCCCTTCGGTTCCCACAACGAACTTCGCGTCGTACCCCGCGTATTCAAGCGCGCTCGCTACAGACTGATTCGCCAGATACCAGGACCCCGAATAGATATTCTGATCGTTGCTGCCATCCTGCAGGAAGACCCGCAGCGGCTTCGGCTCCATCTTGCGGATCAGGCCCGCATAGACATCGCCTCCGCGCAAGTTCGTGAAGCTGCCGACGAAACTCGCCACGCGCCGGAATGCGTCGGGACGTTCCCAGGCGGCGGTGAAAGCGGCGATGCCGCCGGAGCTCGAACCGGCGATCGCGCGGTCGTTCGGGTCGGCGGAAACCTTGTACTGCTTGCCCACCTCGGGCAGAAGTTCTTCCAGCAAAAACCGGACGTAGCGGTCGCCCAAGCCGTCATATTCCAAGCTGCGGTTGTAGCGGTTCTGGCGCTCGAGAGGCTCGCCCATTTCGACGCCGGGGTCGATAAATACGCCAATAGTGACAGGCATGGCGCCTTGCTGAATCAGGTTGTCGAAGACGATAGGCGCGCGCCATGCGCCGGTTTCGCCGACGAATCCAGCGCCGTCCTGAAACACCATCAGGCAGGCCGGTTTCGACCCGTCGTACTGCGCGGGCACGTATACCCAGTAGTCGCGCACCGTCCCGGGAAAAAGCTTCGAGGCGCCAAAGCTGTACTTGGTGACTTTGCCTTTGGGAACACCGGGATGCAGCTGCGAATCGGGTCCCAGCGTGTAATCGTCGGCGGCAGCCAGCGCACCGGCGAGCAACAGGGCCGCAATCGCGCAGGTTCTCATTCTGGAAACGATCTTACCGCGCGGCGCGCAAATACCGGACCAATTCATCGACCTCTGCCAGTCGGTCACAGCACTTCCACCTTTATTTTTTCGGCCTTTTGCGGCCTTTATAACCCATTTCGACCCCGCCGCACCCTCCAGCCCCCAAAAGCACCTGCTAGTCTCAAATCGAGGCTCTCATGTTTTCGTCAACCCCTAAACAACGCGCAGCCGCATGCGCCGCGTGGCGCGGGTCCATGGCCTGCGAATCCCGCAGCTCCAATCCCGGACCGTTGCCCAGCCCCGCCAAAGCCGCGCAACCAAAACAATCCAAATCACTTCCGCGTTCTCAGCTTCGTTCCGCCAAAAACCCTGGAACCGCCGGCCCCCAGTCGAAGCCATGCAGACGCCCCGCGCCGCCCGCCCCGCCGCGCCGAACCCCTTCCTATGTGAAAATAGCTACTGTCCGTTTCCGGACGCCCACCGTGACGAAATCACCACAGGCGCGTCTGAGTAAATAGGCAGGTGACAGGATCTGAAGTTGTTAACAAGCTAGATGCGGGGGATATGGGCCAGGAAGCAGCCGGAGCCGTAGGCGCCCGAGTGGGTCCTCAGGTGGAATCGTTAATTCGGGCCGCCCAACGCGGCGATGCCGACGCGTTCGAGCAATTGGTGCGCGCCTACGACCAAAGCGTACTTCGGCTGGCCATGAACCTTCTGCGCTCGCCCGAAGATGCGCGGGACGTCTACCAGGAGGCGTTTCTGCGGGTCTACCGGAACCTGCACGCGTTCCGTTTCGATTGCAGTTTTCATACCTGGCTGTACCGCATTGTGACCAACATTTGCCTCGATCAATTGCGCAAGCGCAAGGTCCGGAAAGAGGAGTCCGCAGTGGTGGAAACCGCCGATGGGCCCATCGACCGGATGGACAGCTTCGAAGAAGAGGGCGTGGATTCCAACCCTGAGCGGACCATGTGGAACCGCCAGCTGAAGGGCAAGATCGAATCCGCCATCGACGACCTTACGCCCCGCGAGCGTATGGTGTTCGAGTTGAGGCACTACCAGGGCCTGCGTCTGCGAGCCATTGGTGAAATGCTGGGCACCAGCGAAGAAGCCGCCAAGAATTGCCTGTTTCGCGCTACTCAGAAAATGCGTTCCGTGTTGGGAGAATTCGTATGACTTGCGATTCGGTTTCGAATCTGATTTCGCTCTACTATTACGGCGAATTGATGCCGGACGAGGAAGACCGTCTGGAGACGCACCTCGCCGGGTGTGCGGCCTGCGCGCGCGAACTTGAGCGGCAGCGTAAACTGGCGGCGGCGCTCGACCAGCGGACCGCGCCGGTTTCGCCCCTGTTGCTGGAAGATTGCCGCGCCGATCTGATGGCTGCCGTAGCGGGCGGCGCGCCGCGCATGGCGGGGCAGCGCAAAGGTCCGTGGACTCTCTTTCTGGAAGCCCTGGCTTCCACCTTTAGCGGCATGGGCCGGCTTCGGCAGCCGCTCGGCGCCACGGTGCTGGTGGCCTTGGGATTCATGGCAGCCAAGATCACGCCCGGCAATTTTGCTTCTATCCGCGGCGCGGCTTCTGCGAATCGCGGCGTAAGCACCGCTTCGATCACCCCGGACGATGTGTTCTCCACGGTTCGCTCGGTGCAGCCCGATAGCTCCGGCCGCGTGCAGATTTCTTTCGACGAGACGCGCCGCCGCGTGGTGGAAGGCCGCATGGACGATTCGTCGATTCAGCGTTTGCTGCTGGCCGCGTCGCA
>JBEKNN010000550.1:0-3284 GCA_049522755.1 Bryobacteraceae bacterium
GTAATCAGGGTCGTTTCTCGCCATTTTAGGATCAGACTTTCGGCGCTGGTTGGTCGTGCCGCGCGCTCTGTTCACCGCTCCCCTTGCGGGAAGCGCTGCGGGACATCGATTCCATCGCCGCAAAACAAAAAGCCGCCCGACGGTGTCGGGCGGCTTCAAATGGTAGCTATTTTTTATTTCTTCTCTTCTTCCAGCGTGACGGCGACCGCACCGATGGCGGAGAGCCGCACCTTGTTGCCTTCAACGCCTGCCACCAGGCCGCGGTCGATATAGTGGTGATGGCCCCTGTGCGAACCTTCTCCGCTGTCCTTCCTGGTCAGCTTGATCCGGTTCCCCTCGACCTTATCGACGGTGCCGACGTGAACGCCGTCCGCGCCGATGACTTCCATGTGCTCTTTGATGTCAGCCATTGACTACACTCCCTGGATAATCACTGGAGTACCCGTTCAAGCCGCCAATTTTTGCTCGGCCTCGACATTGACCAGGGACTCGGCAAGCTTGGTAAGCGCGGAATCGGTCGCTTCCTCTTCGTCGAGTGTCGCCTGCAAAAGCCTGGCTGCGTCGCCCATTCCAAGCTCTTCGGCCCATGTACGAAGCGTGCCGTAACGCGACATCTCGTAGTGTTCGACCGCCTGAGCTGCCGCGAGAAGGCCCGCGTCGAGCGCCGGCATTCCCTTGAAGTCCTTCATGATCTCGGCACCTTCTTCGGTGATGCCGTTGATGGCGGCACAGGTTTTTCCCCGCACCGGCTTGCCGATGATCTTGAAGACCTGGTTGAGGCGTTTCACCTGGCCTTCCGTCTCCTTGAGATGTTTCGTGAAAGCCTTCTGCAGGTCTTTCGACTGCGCGGCCTTCGCCATCTTGGGAAGGGTTTTGAGGATCTTGTTCTCGGCGAAATAGATATCCTTGAGCGTCTCGTGAAAGAGGTCGCTCAGCAGCATCGTCTTCTTGGCCATGTTCGTTCCAATCGTGGTTGAGGACCCGTTGCGGGTGGTCGGAACTAAGAGACGGGAGAGAACAATGGTTCCAAGATGGGACGATAGTTTCGTCGCGCTCGACGAATACGTCAGCGGTGGCCAAACGCCAGCGGCGAAGCGCCGGGCAGCAGCGCGGAATTGAGGTCGGAGGGTTGCTGCGAGAAGCTCGCTCCAAATGACAGGCTGAGGTTCGAGGTGGGGCGGATTTCGACGCCCGCATGCACGCCGTAGCCGGGCGCGGTGCTCGAGGACATGGAGTCCAGAGCCGCGAACGGGCTGCCGATGATGGGCGGCGCGTTATACTTCAAGGTGTCGAAGCCGGCATAGACCGAAACGGGCGCGCTCTTGAAGTTGTAGCCGGCCTGGGCGCCTTCGTATGTGAACGAGGCGCCGTTGCCGAAGGCGCCCGGCTGGCCGAAGTTGCCGAGGCCCAGACCCAGGTTGCCGCGCTCGCTGCCGACAAACCAGCCGTTGTCGAAATTGTAGCGCGAGGCGAAGTTGCCGTAGACGTTTGCGTTCGGGTCCGATGTCAGGCCCGAGCCGAAGCCGGCGGTGGTCGTCCAATAGGGTACGGATTGCGCGCGCGCCGCCGGGACGCCAAAACAGAGCACGGCCACAGCGAGGGCCGATGCGAAACCCAATCCGGGTGCGGTCATTTCGCGTGAAATTATGGACATCCGCGCGAAATTACACGCTGCCTCGCGGACAGACAACTGTCGCCGCAGGTGACACGGCGCCAAATTTCAGCGGCACCCTCTGAGCGCCAGACGGGCGCAATTGAGGATGACCTCGACATTGCGCCCGCCAACTTCTGCATTTCAGCGCTGCTTACGGGAAGGCAGGCACTGCTCCGCTCGGCGCTACCCGCGCTGCTTGAGCTTGGCAATCGTCGCGTCGGGTACCCCGGCAAAGTTGTTGGCCAGCAGGTAACGCGGGCTGGACTGCACCCACTTCGTGAGGTCGATCTCTTCGAACTTGCCGCTGTCCCAGGTCTGCACGATTTCCAGATCTTCACTGCCGACGTTCTTGATCGCGTGCCCGAAGCCCTGCGGAATATAGGCGACGTCGCCCGGATTGAACTCGGCGATCTTTGCGCGGCCGCCCGAGCCGAACAACGCCACTTGCCCCTTGCCGCGCAGATAGTAGTGCCACTCGTTCGCGTTCACGTTCCAATGCAGGTTTCGCATGGCGCCCGGCTTGATGGTCATGACGCCGCCCGACATGGATTTTGAGATGGGCCACTCATCGACCGTTGCGAGGCGGAACGTGCCGCCATCGAAGTCACGCACCGCGCGGTTATCGTGCAGCAGGCTGAACTTGTGCGTCGACTCCTTGGGCCAGGGCGCGTCGAGCGCTTCCGACGCAGGCAACACCGGGCCCGACTGGATGTAGACCTCGCCCTTCGGAAGGGCGTCGAAGATATCCTTCGGCACGCCGAAGTTGAGCGCCAGCATGTCCTTTGGCGTTACGTCGATCCAGTCCGTGATGGCGAAGGTGCCGTGCTCGGAAAAGGCGCCGTTGTCGAAGGAGAGAATGAAGTGGCAGGGCTTGTCGCCGATGGTCTGGATGGAGTGACCGTGGCCCTTCGGGAAAAACCATAGATCGCCCGGTCCGTAGTTGTTGATCTCGCTCGCCCCTGACGGGTCAAGAATGACCGTCTGGCAGCGCCCGTCGATGACATAGGCCCATTCGGCAGCGATGGCGTGCCAGTGCAACTCGCGAGAAGCGCCTGGATCGAGGAACATGTGGACGCCAGCGATCCCCTTGCTGATTGGGAACTGGTTGACCGTGGCCTCCTTCGCCCAGCCCCCTGACGTCACCTTCGGGCGACTGCCGTCGAGAGAAAATCGGAATTCGGGCAGGTCACCCACCTCCTTGGGATCGTGGTAGGCCACTTTGTCACCGGGAGGCAGCTCCGACACCTGTTGTCCAAAGCCACCGTCCCCCGGCTTGGGTTGGAACGGTCGGGATTGCGCGTTCACACCTGCAGTTGTCGTAAGGAGGCCTCCGGCAGCAGTCGCTGCGATCATCTGGCGGCGTGAAAGCGTATCCATAACTTCTCTTCTCCTGTAGCTGGTTGGTTCCGTGCAGCTAAACGCACATTGCTGCCGGCGTGTCAGACGTCCGTCGTGCATGTCTTGGATTATCTCTCGCGGTGAGCAGACTCTCGATAAAGTGCCGTCACCGCAATCGGCCATTGCGACACAGCGTGACCTCGCGCGGAACGCGCAAAGGTGAGGCCAGCTAGAAGCGATGTCCAATCCGCCGCACGAAATGGCGGCGCCAAGTGGCCCACTAAGGCCCACA
>JBEKNN010000551.1:0-3283 GCA_049522755.1 Bryobacteraceae bacterium
AAGAGAAGCCGGTCCATCCGGCCGATCTGCTGGCGACGGTGTACTACGCGTTGGGGATCGATCCGGACATGCAGATCCTCAATCACCTGAATCAGCCTCGCGAATTGGTGAAGGGCAAGCCCGTCGCGGACCTGTGGGCCTGAGACAACTCTGCGCGCCAATTCAATTGCGGGTAGTTCCCGCCATAGATTGTGTCATCGCTAACGCCGCCGCAGCGCCCTACAAGCAGCCGCAAGGCCGCCGCCACAAAATCCCGGGCGCTTGCGCTTCTCGGAGCGTGCCTCTGTCTCTTTCTGCTGGACTGCCTTGTCTTTCGAACACCCTGGTACGCGGGCATCCTGGCGCCGGATTCGGCAGCCGGGCGGTTCGAAATGGTGTTGTCTCGCGAGAGCACGGCTCAGACGCGATACGGCGATAATCTGATCGTCGCACTGGGCGACTCGCGCCTTGGCATCACACCCAAATTGTGTAACGATCTGGAGCCCGAGACCGGCTATTTCTTTCGTAGCGCGGGCGTCGCCGGAACCGATCCGCGCGCCTGGTACTACATGCTCCGCGATCTCGACCCGACTGCCCGGCGCTATCGCGCCATTCTGCTGACCGTCAATAGCTACGACGACGAAGAGGACTTCTCTCACCCCGACGACGATATTCGCGCGCTCCATTTCGCGATTGCGCGCCTTCGATTGACCGATGTCATCTCCTTCGCCCTGTCCTTTCATAGCGCCGTAGTAAAGTGGCAGGCTTTTCGAGGAGCCTTGCTCAAAGGGCTCGTATATCAAGCCGACTTCCAGGACTTTCTTTCCAACCCCAAGAAACGCCTGCACGACGTAAGGATCAACCGGCGGTTTTTCGAGACGGGGACCTACGGCTATCTTCCCCCCGATAAAACCATGCAAGGCGTGGCCATCGATTGGAAGACGCTTACGGCCAGTTTCCCGGCTGACGCCGATGAGAACCAGCGCGGCACCACGGAAGCTGTCGCCCTTCGGCCTCCAGCGCCTCAGACCGGACGCTTTGCGGCCTACCGCCGCCTCTGGTTCGGACAGATCGTCAACCGGTACGCCACCTCGCCCACGAAAATCGTCTTTCTGCGGCTGGCGCGTGGTCCCTTTCCCAGGCCGGACTATCTTTCGCGCGCGACAACGAGTTCGATCCGCGAATTTTCGGCCCGTCCCAATGTGCTTCTGTGCGACGAGCACGCCTTCGAGTCTCTGGAACGGCCCGAACTCTTCGGCGATGCCGTACACCTCAACGGTATTGGGGCACAACGTTTCTCCCGTATGCTCGCCGAAAAAATCGGGGCGGTGCTGGGCGCTCCCAAGTAAATCCCGTCCCCCGGAACAAGCTTCGATTGCATCGTCCTCCGCTGCTGCGCATATCGCCTCCCAAATACGCCTGACGCGGCCATGACGCCTGGATCGATCCGGACATGCAGATCCTCAATCACCTGAATCAGCCTCGCGAATAAGCCCGTCGCAGAATCTGGGGGCTTGAGACAACTCGTACACCAATCGCATTTGCGGATCGTGGTCTTATTGGTCGCAGCCCAACCAAGTAAGTCGCAGACAGCATCGCTCGGGAACGGCTATGCTGAAAATGCTGGCATGGGAGAAACATGCGACTGGTGATAGCGGCGCTGGCGCTGGCGTGCGCGGCGTGGGCGCAGGAATTTGACATAGTGATCGCGAATGGCCGCGTGATGGACCCGGCCAGCGGCCTGGACGCGGTGCGGCACATCGGGATTCGCGGCGGTAAGGTGGCGGCGATATCCGCGGCAGCTCTCCGCGGCCGAACCGTGCTCGATGCGAAAGGGCTGGTGGTGGCGCCCGGATTCATTGACCTGCATTCGCACGGCCAGACGCCCGAGAACTACCGCTTCAAGGCCATGGACGGCGTCACCACTGCCCTCGAAATGGAAGTGGGAGTCTCGCCCGTCTCTCCCTGGTATGCCGCGCGCGAAGGGAAGTCCCTCGTCAATTTCGGCGCCTCATCCGGCCATCTGCCGGCGCGCATGGCAGTGATGCACGACAGCGGCGCGCTGCTGCCGCGCGATAAAGCGGTGGAACGCGCGGCTACCCCGGAAGAGCAGCGCGCAACACTCGCATTGGTGCGGCGCGGGTTGGAGGATGGCGCGCTTGGCCTCGGCATGGGAATCGCTTATGTGCCGCTGGTATCGCGCGCCGAGATTCTGGACCTGTTCCGGCTTGCGGCCGAGAAAAAGACGGCGGTCTACGTTCACATGCGCAACGGCGGTCCCGTGGAACCGGGTGTGATCGACGCGCTGCAGGAAGTGATCGCCGATGCGGCGGCCACGGGCGCTTCCCTGCACGTGGTCCACATCACCAGCATGGGCCTGCGCGAAACGCCGCTGTGCCTGGAAATGATCGAAGGCGCACGCCGGCGCGGGCTAGACGTCACCACCGAGGCGTATCCCTACACGGCCGGCATGACCGATATCGGCTCGGCCATTTTCAGCCAAGGCTGGCAGGCGCGGCAGGGCGGCATCACCTTCGGCGACCTGCAATGGGCCGCCACCGGCGAGCGCCTCACCGCCGCCAGTTTCGCCCGCTACCGGCGGCAGGGCGGCATGGTGGCGATTCATTCGATCCCCGAAGATATCGTGAAGCTGGCGATTGGCAACCCGCTGGTGATGATCGCCTCCGATGGCATCCTCGAAAACGGCAAGGGCCATCCGCGCGCGGCCGGCTGCTTCACGCGCGTGCTGGGCCGCTATGTGCGCGAGCAGCACGCGCTCGCTCTGATGGACGCGCTGCGCAAGATGACGCTGGCGCCGGCGGACCGCCTGGGCATCCACAGCAAGGGGCGCATCGCAGTGGGCGCCGACGCGGACCTGGCCGTGTTCGATGGCGCGCGCGTAATCGACCGCGCGACCTTTGAAAATCCGGCCCAATATGCCGCGGGGATGGTCTACGTCCTGGTGAACGGCGTACCTGTTGTGCGGGACGGTTCGCTAGTGGAAGGAGTCGCGCCGGGCCGCGGACTGCGGCGTTAGCCGTTTTGTGGGGCAGGCGCTTTCGCCTGCCAACTCTGCGCAGCCCGGCCGCAGACTGCGCCGGTAGCTGTTTTGTGGGGCAGGCGCTTTCGCCTGCCAACTCTGCCAGAAAAACGCTCCGGAAACTAGCTCCGGCGACTAATGGAGCGGCTTCCTCTCCAATAATCGCTCGGTCAGCGACTTATGCGACAACGAGAACTGCAGCGCCGCCGCACGCAGGTAGGGGCGGAACTCGCGCGTCCAATACGCCAGATACCCGGTCTCGCG
>JBEKNN010000552.1:0-3262 GCA_049522755.1 Bryobacteraceae bacterium
AGTACCCGTCGATCCGGTTATCGGTCCACCATTGCCATCATGCGCTCGTTGTAGCGCGGCCCGGACACCGCTTCGGGCGACAAGGCTTGATCCAGCTGAGCGATTTCGTCCGGTGTCAGTTTTTGCGACGCGGCAGCGATATTCTCTTCCAGATAGGTTCTGCGCTTCGTACCAGGAATCGGCACAATATCCTCACCCTTCTGCAAAAGCCACGCCAGTGCTACCTGCCCGGGTTTCACGTTCTCTCGTTCCGCGATTTCCTGCACGAGCGATGCGGCGCGCACATTGGCATCGTAATTTGCGCCTTGAAACCGTGGATCGCCGCGGCGGAAATCGCCTTCGGGATATTCTTCGGCGCGCTTGGCCGTTCCGGTCAGGAAGCCGCGGCCTAATGGACTGAACGGCACAAGGCCGATGCCAAGCTCGCGCAGCACCGGGATGATCTGTGGCTCCAGATTGCGCTCCCACAGGGAGTACTCGCTCTGCAGCGCAGTCACCGGGTGGGTTGCATGAGCCCGCCGGATATTTTTTTCGCCCGCCTCCGAAAGACCGAAATACCGCACCTTGCCGGCACGCACCAGGTCTGCGACCGCTCCTGCAACATCCTCAATCGGGACATTGGGATCGACCCGGTGCTGGTAGAGAAGGTCGATGTAATCTGTTTGCAGCCGCCGCAGAGAAGCTTCAGCCGCCTCGCGGATATGGGCGGGCCGGCTATCCGCGCCTTCAATTCTCCCGTTTTCGATGCGAAAGCCGAACTTGGTGGCAATCACGGCCCGCTCGCGGCGCCCTTTTAGCGCCCGGCCAACGAGTTCTTCATTGATAAATGGGCCGTAGACTTCGGCGGTGTCGAAGAAATCCAGCCCAAGTTCGAGTGCCCGGTGGATAGTGGCGATAGATTCGGCGTCATCCGCAACGCCGTAGGATTGGCTCATTCCCATGCATCCCAATCCAAGCGCGGACACCTGCAGGCCCTGGCTTCCCAGTTTTCGCTTCGGTAGCATAACTGGTTTTTGGATGCACGGATTGGGACTTCGGATGCGCCCTGGTTCGATGAAAATGCACAGCTACCCGTCTTGACGCCCATCCATTTGCCCGAGCCGCTTATCGCCGAAATCATCGACGTTATGCGGTCACATGACCAAATGAGGCCGATTCGTGTTTGACGATGGGGCTCCAATTCCATCCACGCCTCTCGGTTTGCGCGGCGCCTGCCAGTCTTCCTTTGCGTCTGGGTAACGGGACTTGATCGTCTGCCGGCGCGGACTTCGGGATGCATTACTTACTTCAATATTGAGTTTCAAACGAATCAATTGCAGTTATACGAACCGCAAGTCTGCCGATAGGAGCTACTTTTCCATGAGAAGCCTGGTATTTTCGTTTGTGATCCTGGCCGCGGCGACCACCGCTTTCGCCCAGCAATGGGAGTTCGGCGCGGAGGGCGGAGGCAGCCTTCTTAGCGATGTTTCGGTCAGCGGTTCGGCTAGCAAAGCCACCGCAGGCTTCGCACCCGGAGCGGCCTTCGGTGCGTTTATCGGCGAGAATCTTTACAGTCACCTGACCGGTGAGCTTCGCTACGAATTCATGCAGAGCGACCTTCGCCTTTCGAGCGGCGGCCAATCGGCGCAGTTCACCGGCGTGGCGCACGCCATCCACTTCGATATCCTGTATCACACCAACAGGAGGGAATCGCGCGTGCAGTTTTTCGCGGCCATAGGCGGCGGCGTCAAGCTGTTCGAGGGAACCGGCGCTCCGGAGGCGTATCAGCCGCTGAGCCAGATCGGTTACTTCACCCAGACGCAGGTCATCAAGCCGATGGTGAGCGTGGGCGGCGGCCTGATGTATCAGCTTGCGCCGAGAATTTTTCTGCGGTTGGAAGTCCGCGATTTCATCACGGCGTTTCCGACGCAGCTCATTACGCCCGCTCCGGGGATGAAGTTCGGCAGCCTGCTGAACGACATAGTGCCGCTGGTGGGGATCAGTTACGTGCATTGAATCGGGCCGCGGGCGCCAACCGTGCGCGCTAACCGTGCGTAGCCAGCTATGCGTACCGGCGCCCGAACCGCCCTCTCGCCCAGCGCGTTGTGACGTTATAATGGCGGGCTATGAACCGCGCTTCGCTTTTATTGCTATTGGCGTGCCCCGCTTGGGCGCAACCGTCGATTGATTGGAATCGGCAGAAGACCGAGATACTCAAACACTATCGCGACCTGATCCAGATCGACACGCGCGCGGGCAGCGAGACCAAGGCGGTTGAGTACATTCGCCAGGTGCTGGAAGGCGACGGCATCCCCTCCGAAACGTTCGCGCTCGACGCGGCGCGCGCGAACCTGGTCGCGCGCATCAAGGGTAACGGATCGAAACGCCCGGTGCTGATACTGGCGCACACCGACGTGGTTGGAGTGCAGCCCGAGAAATGGCCGGTCGATCCATTCAGCGCCGCCATCAAAGACGGTTACGTCTGGGGACGCGGATCGCTCGACGATAAGCCGGTGCTTGCCGCGAACCTGATGGTAATGCTGCTGCTGAAGCGCAACGGCGTGACGCTCGATCGCGATGTCATCTTCCTGGCCGAATCCGGCGAAGAAGCCGACACGGCCGGCGTTGGCATCAACTTCATGGTGCAGCGGCACTACGACCAGATTGACGCGGAATATTCGCTTACGGAGGGTGGCAACGCGACCATTGAGGGCGGCCGCGTGGTGGCGATGAACATCGGCACGGCGGAAAAAGTTCCGGCGCGCGTGCGCTTGGTAGCCACGGGAACATCCGGTCACGGATCGGTGCCGCGCATGGATAACGCGCTGATCCATCTCGGCGCGGCGGTCGAAAGAGTCGGCCGATGGCAAACGCCGATGCGTTTGAACGACACCACGCGCACATACTTTGAAAAGCTTGCGACCATCAGCTCGCCGGAAAACGCAGCTCGCTACAACGCGCTGCTCAATCCGCGGACGGCCGAGGCAGCGGAGCGCTACCTCGCCGAACACGAGCCGCAAGCTTACTCGATGCTGCGCACGTCCGTGGCGCCGACGATGCTCAAGGCGGGCGTGGGCGCAAACGTCATTCCGTCGGAAGCGGAAGCGACGCTCGATATTCGCGCGCTGCCCGACGAGGACATCGTGAAGTTTTACGCGGAGATGGGAAAGATCATCGACGATCCGCAAGTCAAGATCGTGCCGCTTCCGGCGACGCGTCCGCCCTCGCCGGCCACACGGCTCGATACGGAGATGTACCGCGTGCTGGAACAGGTGAGCAAGCG
>JBEKNN010000553.1:0-3238 GCA_049522755.1 Bryobacteraceae bacterium
AGAACGCAAGACCTTGGACATCTGCCGACACAGATGGCCATCTGGCTAACGCCGCAGGCGCTGGTTACGGCGGTTCCGCCAGAGAACAGATTTACGCGCGCTAGCTGAGTGCTTCGCCTCCGCAACGAGAGCGAGGAATTCCGAACTAATTTCGGCCCCTGAACCTGGCGTGCCGGTAGTCTTGAACATGCACGGTTCGCACCGGCGAAAGCGCGTTCACACGATTGTGAACGCTGCACGCAAGGGTGCGTGCGCCACGGCTCGGGGGAGCTAGAGGTGAATGATGCCCCGCTGAATGGCCGCGGTAGCCGCTTGCGTCCGGTCCTGCACGCCTAACTTACTCAAGATGCTCTTCACGTGATTCTTGACCGTGTGCTCCGCAATGCCTAACTCGTAAGCGATCTGCTTATTCGCCAGGCCGTTCACAATCAGTCCCAGCACCTGGACCTCGCGCGCGCTCAGATCGGGACGGGGCATTTGCGCCGCCAGCGCAGCAGCCACCGCCGCCGGAAGATATGTCTGACCTACATGGACAGCGCGAATCGCCTTTAGTAACTCATCGTGCAGCACGTCTTTGGTGAGATATGCCTGCACTCCCGCGGCCAGCGCCCGGCGGATATCTTCGTCGCCGCCATAAGTGGTCAGCGCAATCATGTGCGAGCCCGGAAACTCGGCGCGGATCTTTTGCGCCGCCTCCACGCCGCCCATGCCGGGCATGCGCAGATCGAGCAGCGTCACGTCCGGCAAATGCTTGCGGTATAGCTCGATCGCCTGCTGCCCGTTAGAGGCTTCCGCCACCACAGTCATATCGGGCTGCATGTTCACAATGGTGGTAACGCCCACGCGCGCCACCAGATGGTCTTCCGCTACCAGAATCCGAATCGGGTTACTCATATCTCAGTCGCCGGGTTTATTCACGGCAGGGGCGCCATCACTTCCACTTGCGTTCCATCTCCGGGATGGCTCACCAGCGTCAGTTCGCCGCCCAGCCGTTCGGCCCGCTCGCGCATTCCGATCAAGCCGAAATGGCCGTCCTGCGAGGAAAACGCCCCGCCCTGTTCGAAGCCGCGGCCGTTATCGGCTACCCGCAGGTATAGCCGCTTGGCCTCGGTGTGCAGCTTGATCCAAACGCTGGTGGCGCCGGCGTGCTTGACGATATTGGTCACCGCCTCCTGGGCGATGCGCAACAGGTTCTGCTCCATCTCCTCCGGCAGCGGCGGCTGCGGGCCGCTCACCTCCACCTTGACGTCGATGCCCGACCCGGCCGTCCAAATGCGCATGCCCGATTCCAGGGCCGCCGCCAGATCCTGCCCTTCCAGCACCGACGCGCGCAGATCCATCACCGACCGCCGCGCCTCCGTCAAGCTATGCCGCGCCATGCGCCGCGCCATATCGAGATATCTGCGCGCCGGCCGCGATTCGTCGGGCATGCACATTGCCACTGCGTCGAGCTGCGAAGAGATGCCCACGAATCCCTGCGCCAGCGTGTCGTGAATTTCGCGCGCCAGCCGCGTCCGCTCTTCCAGCACTGCCGCGAACCGCGAACGGATTTGTCCCAACCGCATTTGATAAGCCGCCCAAACCGAGGCCAGCATCATCGCGCCGCACGCCGCCAGGAACCACGCGGTTTCATAGAAGTGCGGCAGCACGGTGAATGCATACGATTCCTCGCTTCCCGGACCGCCCGGCAGATCGGCGCGCACGTGGAAGCGGTAACTCCCGTGACGCAGGCTGTTATAATCCTTGACGCGGCGTCCGCCGGCCTTCACCCAATCCTGGTCCAGCCCATCGAGCTTGTAGGAATACCGCACCAGCTCGGGCGCGCTCAGATGGATCGCCGTGTAGTGAAATTCGATGCGCAGGCTGCCCGGCTGCAATTTCGCGGGGCTCGCGAGATCCACCTGCCGCCCGTCCGCGGTCATCTCCGCCAGATGCGCGGCGGGCGTGTAGCGTATGCGTATTCGCGCCTTGGGGTCGAATACCGCGAGGCCCCGGCTGGTGGTGAACCACAAGCGTCCGTCCGCCATGCGATTGCCGCCGCCGCCCACCGGAAAGGCCGGCGAACACTGCGCGCTCCGTAAGCCGTCTTCCACGCCGTAAGTGAGCGGATCGAGCGTCTTGCGGCGCCCCTGCGCAAAATCCTTGAGCTGCTGCTTGAGAATCTTGCAGATTCCGCGCGTGGTGGACAGCCATAACGATTCGCCATCGTCCTCGATCTTGGCGATGTTGTCGCTCAGCATGCCATCCTTTTCGGTGAATCGCGAAAAGCGCCCGTCGCGGAATGCGTCCAGGCCGCCGCCGGAAGTGGCGATCCACAGCGTCCCATCGGCGTCCTGGTAGAGCGAGCGGATCTGGTCGCTCGATAGACCGTCGGCCGTGGTGTAGAGCTTGAGCGAATCGCCGTCGATGCGCCACAGACCCTTGCCAAACGTGCCCGCCCACAAAACGCCGCCGCTGCCCTCGCACAACGTCACCACCGATTCCTTGAGCAGCGGCGCCGCGGAAATCACGTTGCGCAACTGCTGCCCGCGCAATTGGCCCAGACCGAAGCCCCCCGCGAGCCACACTCTGCCGGCGGAATCTTCGAGAGCATCGAATATGAGGATGCGCGACAGCGGGTCATTCGGCACGAAGGTGCTGAAGCGCCCATCGTGCAGCCGCAGCAGGCCGCCGCGCGTACCGATGAGCAGATCGCCTTCGGGGGTTTCGCGGATGGAAAACACTTCGTTGTTCGGCAGGCCGTCGAGCGTCGTGAAGAGTTTCCTGGCCTCGTTCGATATCATCAGCAGGCCGGCTTCGTGAAAGCCCACCCAGATGCGTCCGGCGCGGTCCTGATATGCCACATTGGGTTCATCGCTCGGAAAACCCTCGCTCTTTCCGTAGACCGTAAATACGTCGTCGCGGAGTTGCGTCAAGCCGTTGTTGGAGCCCACCCACAGGTCGCCTTCGCGATCTTCGTAGAGGCATCGCACCTGGTCCTCACCCCGGCCGGCGCCTATTGGAGCCGTCACAAAGCGCTCACCCTCGAGCCGCGCGAAGCCGCCGTTGGTGCCGGCCCACACGCTGCCGTCGCGATCCACCCAGATCGCGCGCAAAAAAGGGTCCGGCAGTCCATTGCCCGCGGCGAACTTCTTTAGCTGGCCGGAAGGCGACCGCATCATGGCGCCCTTGCTTCCGCCAATCCACAGATTGTCCTGCGGGTCTACAGCGAGGCCGGTAATGACGTCGTTGTCCAGCG
>JBEKNN010000554.1:0-3196 GCA_049522755.1 Bryobacteraceae bacterium
GACCGCGCGCCGGACTACGATCCACAGATCGATTCCGTGGTTCGGGTGGAAGTGGGACGATTGCGGGCCCGCCTGGCGGAGTATTACGACAAAGCGGGCGGGGAAGAGCCGGTGCGCATCGAAATCCCTAAAGGAGGATACCGGCCGACCTTTGTCTTTCGCGAGAACGCGGCGGAAAGTGTTCCGCCGGAGGCGGCAGCGAAGCCCAAATGGACCGGCTGGAAATGGGTTGCCGCGGCGGCTATTGTCATCCTCGCCGGCCTGGCAGGCATAGCGGCGTGGCGCCTGCACAGCGTACCGCCGGCAACTCCCGCGGCCATCGCGGTGCTGCCGTTCCTCAATCTGAGTGGGGACGCCGCCGATGAGTACCTGGGCGACGGCATCAGCGAAGAATTGACGCAAGCGCTGGCCGAGTTCGACGACCTGCGGGTGGTCTCCCGAACCTCTGCGTTTCAATACAAGGGAAAGAGCGCCGATGTACGCGACATCGGACGGAATCTGCGGGTGGGAGCGGTGCTGGAAGGCAGCGTCGCGCGGCGCGGCGGGCAGTTCCGCGTCATTGCGCAGCTTATTCGGGCCAGCGACGGATATCATCTTTGGTCGCACACATACGAGGCAACTCTGGCCGGGCTTCCTCCGGTGGAAGCGGGCATTGCGCGGGCGGCGCGCGAAACACTCGTCCCCGCGTCCGCGCCAGGCACGCCGAAAGATGTTTCCACCACGCGCAGTCCTGAAGCGCACAATCTTTACATGCGCGCGGTGTACGAATTCAACCAGCGGACCGCAGATTCGACACGGCAAGCCATCGACCTGGCGCGGCAGGCCACGGTGAATGATCCTTCTTTCGCTCAACCCTTTGTTGTGATGGCGGCCGGGGAATCGCAATTGACGCAACTTCAGGCGCAGACTCCCCGCGAGAGCGCGGAGCATGCCTGGGAGGATATTGCGAAAGCGCTCGCGTTGGATCCCGGAAACAGCGGCGCACACGCGCAGAAGGCTCTACTGGCTTACACCGACCATTGGGACTGGCCGCAGGCGGAGCGGGAGTTTCGGCTGTCCCTGGCCGGCGGATCTCATGGATCGGCGGAAAACCTCTATGGCTGGTGCCTGATTACACGGGGCCGTTTCGAAGAGGCGCGGCGCCGCTTGCAGCTCGCCGCGGAGCTGGACCCCTTGTCGCTGGGTCCACAGCTGAATCAAGTTGAGGAACTGATGGTTGAGCAAAACTATCCCGAGGCCAAGCGGAGAGTGGAGCAGATCCTGGCGACTGCGCCCACCAACGGCGTCGCATTGGCCTTGGCTACCTCCATCGCCTACTGGCAGCGCGATTGTCCCGCGGCCACGGCATCGAGCCGGAAGCTGCTGGATTTATATCCGAAGGCGGCAGCAGCACGCCTCACGAGCTTAATTGCCGATTCAACATGTGGGCACGCCGCCGAGGCCGGCCTCGCCGTGGATGAACTGTTTCGGCATCCGGTGGGCTATCTCTCCCCTTATTCGGTGGCCGCGACCTACGCGGTAAGAAGCGATACCGAACATGCGATGTCCTATCTGCAACAGTCGGCCGAGCTTCGCGAACCGTCGCTGCTGATGCTTAAATACGACCGGTCGTTCGATAGGGTGCGTCAGGATCCGCGGTTCATCGCGCTGGAGCGAAGGCTCGGATTGCTGGAGTGAGCTATTGCAGGACGACCATTTGGGACGTGCTGGTGACTGCCAGGGCATTCGGCATGACCAGGGTAAGCAGGGGAGTTTCAGTATAGGTAACGACGACTTGGACCGTGTTACCCGGTGAATTGCCGGGTGAGGCGGAACCGCTCCAGGTCGTGTTCACGACCAACTGCGAAGAGTTCAGCGCCACAGCCAAGGCCTGCACGTATGTGGTCATCTCGGCCTGGGTGACTGGGGACGCACTGCTGGAGCCATGCAAACTGGCATAGCGCGAGGCGCTGCGCGCGGCATAAGACACGAAGTTAAACGCGTACATGAGACGCGAATATTCCACGATGCCGAACATGATCAGAATCAATGCCGTCAGGCAGAGACTGATTTCCACAATCGCATTTCCGGCTTGCGTCTTGCGGCGCCGGGCTGATGGTTGGATGCGCGCCCTCATTGCGTCCGGACCGTGGAACTGCCCGCGATGGTAAAGGTTTGGGGCAACAGGTAATAGTTAAACAAAGTGCTGAACTGAAGCGAGGTGTTGACCTGGGCGTACTGCCACATTGCGCTCGATCCGCAAGAACTGGAGCAAGAAACGGTGGTGGTGCTGTTGGCACATTGGCAGAAAGTAGTCGCGGTAGCGGCGAAATTCTGCGCGCTTGTGGTATTGGTGGTGGCGTCGGCGGTGGCTTGCGCCACCATCGTGGTTGTATTGGCTGCATCCGCGGTATTCTGGAGCGCGTACTGCGTTCCGGAGCGGGCGGCGCCGGCAGCGATTTCGGCGTAATAAAAAGCTCGCGAAAAATCGATGACCCCGAACAGAACCGCAATCATGACCGGGCCGATGAGTGCGAATTCCATCAGGGCGTTGCCGCGCCGGCCTCTCCGTTGTTTCGCAAAATTAGTATTTTGGTTTTTCATTATTGAGTCCTTGAGCCTTACTGCCCCAGCAATGGAATGGCGCGTGCGGTCCCACTACCCGAAAGCGGTGAATTGTTGAGGTAAATCGTGGTCGCCGAGTTGCCGTTGATGACGATCTTATCCGCCACTAACATGGTGTAGCCGGTGGCGCTTCCGTTTCCGCTATAGAGAAGCTCCGAATTCTTGAAATAGAGCGCTCCATTCATAACAACGGTGGAACTTCCGACAATCTGATTCTGAGTGGAGGCGCTTCCCAGCGACCGATCCTCGAAGAACAGGATTCCGGCGAGGGATCCGGTGGTGGGCGCGGTAAGAGTCGCGATCGCCTGCCCGTTGATGTTCATCGGCGAGAACGACGGGCTGCCGGCGCACGAGGGGCCGCCCGCACTGGCGACGTTAGCGGCGCTGGTATTGTAGATGGTCACCCCGGTACCGGTGACGACGGCGTTGGACTGGAGGGTGAATCCGCCGCCCGCCATCACATACACGCCAGGATTCATGGTGAAGGTGATGCCGGTGGTGTTATTGACCGTGAGTCCGCCGCAATAGACGCCGGGCAGGAAGGTATTGCTGGCGGGCTTAGTATTGTTGTCGTACGTGGTCGCTTTGGTGG
>JBEKNN010000555.1:0-3192 GCA_049522755.1 Bryobacteraceae bacterium
GCCCAGCCGCGTCGCCTCGGCAACCGCCTCGCGGATCGCCTTCGCAATGCGAATCTGGTTCACGCCCACCGGCGTATGCACGTAAAACGTCGGCATGCCCGTATCCTGGCAGATCGGCCCGGAGTCGTCGAGCGCCATATCGATGTTTGCGAGGATGATGTTGAAGGCCTGCGAAGATTGCGTGTGCGGCGTCTCCGCATCCGAAGCCATCGACATCGCGGCGCGCACATCCGGCGGCAAGTTCGTGGATGTTTGCGTGATCAGTTCCAGCAGGCTGCTAGCGAGGAATTCCATATCGGCGACTTCCATTTTCGCACTGTTTGTGGGGCAGCCAATTCTGGCGGCAGCCGGCTTTCAGCCGGCTTTTTCCAGCACAGCCGTCAAACCCTTCGGTTTCATGAAACGCCGATATGGCTTGTATCCCCGGAAAAACGTCACCGCACGCGCGACGGCTCCAACCCAGACGACAGCGCTTGCCGATAGCGCGGTCGCAGCGCCCTGAGCGCAAGTTCCAGAACGCCCACGGTTCCGGCGCCTGCGCCTCCAACTCCGGCTCCCACGCCGGCGGCAGCGGTCGCCTTGGCCTTTTCCCTCCGGACCTCTGTCATTTGCCTCTCCCCCCGGGTCGCCTTGAAGTTTATCTTAACGCGCCACGCGAGGAAATCACGCTGGCGCTTCCGGTGCTTAACCGTTTTGGGTGATACGGCCAAGACAATGTTGGCGGCCTCAGCCGGACTCAGTTTCTTGTGAATGTTGCACTCAAGCTGACAGAGTGTGAGGTGCGTTTGAGGCGGAAGATTCTCTCCGTAGCCGAGAGTAGGAGGCGGGTAGTTGTTACAACGCGGCCCGAGGATCCCGGAGCTACCCTCGAGCCCGAAAAAAAAGACCGTTCATCGCAGAACGGTTTCGGCAGTCCGATAACGTCGTCCGCGCGGCCACCCCGACGCATGACGGCGGCGTAATGGTAGCTCAATGAGCCCTGGTTTTCTGAAAGCGCAAAATGTGCATGGCAATTACTCACATCGATCATCGGACATAAAAGGGGTTTCTTGTGTCGCATATCGGCGATAGGTAAACGCTGCGCGACCAGGAGGATCTATTGCTTAGAACACCGGGTTTGGGACCACCGGCTGGGCCAAAGTCCGAGATGGCGACCTATACATTCGTGTGGCTCACCGGAGCTGCGGAATCGCGACGTCGGTTGGCCATTGTGAGAAAATCAAGGCGTGCAGAACTACGCTGTTGTCATCCACGAAGACCCGCAGGGCGGATTTTGGGCAGAGGTCCCGGCCCTCCCTGGCTGCTATTCTCAGGGGGAAACCGTAGATGAACTCAAGCACAACATCCGCGAGGCCATCGCCGGGGTAGTGGAAGTTCTGAAGGAGCAGGGACGGAAGCCGGACGCGAACATTCAGGTCCTGGATGTTGCGGTTTGAAATCGGTCACCGGGCCGGAAATGTGCCGGCTAATCGAGGCGAACGGCTGGTCGCTCAGGCGCACCAATGGAAGTCACCATATCTACTCTAAACCCGGAGAGCGAAAGGTCATCTCGGTTCCCGTACACGGAAGCAAGAATCTGAAGGCAGGGCTTGCGCTTCGAATCGCGCGCGATGCAGGCGTCGACATTTAGACGGCCTCAGGCTTGAAGATCAGTCTAGGCGACTTCTTCCATTCACCCTTACGCCCCACTACGAAGGGATCAAGGCGGCGGCGATCCGCAAGGTTGCGCTGTCGCCCAGGGCCCCGCACGGACCCACTCTCAATCCTTCCCGCAAGATTGTGCGCCGGGATCTTTGCGAGGCAGCCCTTCGAGCGCATCTCCCGGATCTGCGCCGCCGGCTTGGCTGTCCCAATTAATGCGTCAACAACTTTTTTTCTGGTCTTCTCCCTACCTCAGAACCACATACCGATTCGCCAGACCCGCTTTTCCGAATCGATCCCGATACTTCAATCGTGAGAGGTTGGCGCGCCGCCGGCTTCCAACCCACCGGTGCGGCGAAGAGTTCTCGAGACCACACGCAGCGGGCGTAAAGACTGATGGCCCGTTATATGGAATCGAGCCGTCACGTCGCCTCGTTACGTTGCACGCTCCAAACGGCGCTCGCGTCATCGCAAGCCGGCACACGCTCCCGCCATACTGGACCCGCGGCGTAAGAGGCCGCGAGTATGGCGCCCGGACCTGGAGCAATCGAAAAATGCGGTGTTAAATTCGCTCGCAGCGGCGAGCTCCCGGGAATCGTACGGTCACGCGATCGAGGAATTCATGGCTGGTACTCCTCTGAGCCTCGCCTTGCATTTATTCCTGGAGCAGAAAAACCTCGCGCCCGCCACGATCAACGTTCGCTTGGCCGCGCGGAAGCGGTTTAGTACAAATCCCCTTTCGCACCAGCAATCGTGCATAGATCTCCCCCTGACGGCGTAGCGTTTACTCAAGCGACGGGCTACGCGACAAGCCGAGAGAGCGTCGAGCGGCCCACGTTCAGAAGGTCTGCTACCTACCTGGCGGGCTTCGCCTTTGTCGACCCGCTCGGCGGTATCGCCCTATCTGCGGTGACTCCTGTTTTATCTCTGGCCGTCATTTCTTCCCTTGCACCCAAGGGATCGCTGCTCATCCCTGCCGCCGGTAGGCATTTTGAGACTGGCCTGTAACCGCGATCACGCGCTCCGAAAATAAAGTTACCCTTTCCTTTCAACGTTATACCGGCCTTCCCCCCTTGCAGCCCCATGTCGCCATGCTACTGCTGGGATTAGAGGTACTACCAATGTTCGACAGAGAAAAGGCAATGGCCGACGCTATCGCCAGGCACGACGCCGAGTATCCCACTCAATCCACCCGCCCTGCCGCACCCGGCAGCCAGGCCGGCACGCAGCGCACTCGCCTCAATGCGTACAAACACGGCCTCACCGGTCAGATCCACCTTTTCACTGCCACTGAGCGGACCGCCTTCGACGCGCACTGTAAAAGCATCTGCGAAGCCCTTGCCCCCGTCGGCGCCCTCGAAATCGATCTCGCCCAATCCATCGCGGAAAATCGCTGGCGCCTCATGCGCGCCCGCGCCATCGAATCCGCTATGTTCGCCGCCGGCCAGCGCCAGCAGGACCTGCTCGGCTTCAATGCCGGCAATCCCAGCAATCCCGGCGTGGCCACAACCGAAGACCCAGCCCAGCCTCTCATCGAAGACGCCCTCATGC
>JBEKNN010000556.1:0-3168 GCA_049522755.1 Bryobacteraceae bacterium
CAGGCCAAGGCATGACAGCGCCAGTGCCAGAAGCGCAAAAAACGACGACAGGCGCAACAGCAACCGCTCCTGAAAAAGGGTTTGCTCGATCTGCCGTGTTTCTGTCCGCACTCCAAAAATCGGCACCTTCTTGTCGGCCCGCGACACCACGCCCCGTACCGCATTCACCACGGCGTCCGGATCACCGGCGGTGCGTAGCTCAAAGAACGCCATCGTCCCTACGAGAGGCGTGAACATCGTGGGTCCGATCTCGCGCCGCAGGTCTCGATTCTTCGTGTCACCCACAATTCCCACGATGCGGAATCCCGGCTGCGGTCCCGTCGCTGGCTCGTCATGCTGCCCATCGCCCATGTGCCTGCCAACCGGATTTTCGTTGGGGAAGAACTGGCGCGCGAACGTTTGGTTGATCAGAACGGGCATCGGTGCCGGCTGGGGCTGCCGATGACCGGCGTTTTCTGGTGACAGGGATGCGCCCGACGCAGATCGCGCCTTGTTCGCTGCTTCGTCAGCTGCGGCCTGGGCGGCAAATGTATCCTCGGCCGAGGTGAAGTCCGAAGCGCTGAAGGTGTGGCTGGCGAGCATAGGAATCTGCATGGTCGAGAAGAAATCGGGCCCCACTGCGAGAGTTGCCGTATTGACATTTATTTTTGGCAGCGCATCATCCAGATGAACGTCTTCGCCGGACCAGCTCCGGCTCAGCAGCGCAAACTCTGAGTAGCTGGCGGATTGAACGCCGGGAAGGACTGAAAACTGCCGGCGCAGATCGCGGTAAAGCTGTACCGTCTGGTGGTCGTTGTATCCGGCAATCTTGGGATTGATGCCGAACGGCAGGACGTTTTCTGTGCTGAATCCCGGGTTCATCGAATGAAGATTGTGCAGCGTGCGCACCAGCAGTCCCGCGCCCACCAGGATGATGATGGACAGAGTCACCTGCGCGACGACCAGCGCGTCTCCAAAGTGGAAGCGGTGGCCGTGCTGAGCGCCTCCGGGTAAGGTGGAGGCGTTTTCGCGCAGCGGTGGCGTCAGATCCGAGCGGGCGCTGCAGAACGCTGGCGCGAGGCCGGAGAAGATTCCCGTCGCCAGCGTAACGGCTGCCGTAAACGTGAGCACTCGCCAATCGGGTTTGATTAGGAATGGGAATGGCTGGTCGGATCCGCTAGAAATGAGCTGGGCGATCACCTCGACTCCCCACTCCGCCGCCAACACGCCCAGCGCTGCTCCCGCGCCCGAAAGAAGAACGCTTCCAGTCAACAGTTGCCGCGTGATGCGGCCCCGGCGCGCACCCAGCGCATGCCGTACGGCCAGTTCCCTTTGCCGATTCGCCGAGCGCGCAAGAATAAGGCCGGCCACGTTGGCGCACGCGATCAACAGCACGAAACCTGCCGCGATCATGATCAGATTGAGCATCGGCGCGAGTTGGCTGTTTTCACCGTCAAGGGCGGCGCGGGCGGGCAGCAGCTTGACCGCCGGCGCGTCGGTCGCCTTGCCAAGCCCTCGGAGAATCACCTCATTGCGGAAGATCGACGAAATTTCATTTTGCGCCTCGGCAAACGGAACCCGCGGCTTGCGCCGCGCGACGAGAGTCACCCACACCGTAGAGGGATCGAGAAGACGGTGGGCGCTGCCCCACCATGAGGTGTGGAGCCTGTCGACAAGCGAGAGCGGCATATGGAAGTCCTGTACCTTACCCGGTGTCAGGCCGGTGAACTGCGGATCGGCTACTCCGACCACCAGTGCGTCCGTATTGTCGTTCCGCAGCGTGCGGCCCGCCGCTGACGGATCGGCTCCGAACGCGCGCTTCCAGTAGCCGTAATCGAGCACAATCGCCGGCGGCGCGGAGGGTGTGTCGTCCTGCTCGCCCAATGGCCGCCCTTGAACGGTTTTCACGCCGAGCGTGGAAAAGTATCCGCCGGTGACGTAGAGTCCGTGGGCAACGCTCGCCGGCCCGATGCCGCTGAGGTCAACTTCTAATGCGCCCGCAAACGCGCCACGCTCGAAAACGAATGGGCCCGGGCGCGCAGTGTCTCGAAGAACGGCACGGAAAATGAGCAATCGTTTTGATCGTTGCAGTCGCCGAAATCGGTATGGCCATTGAATTTCAGCTTCTGATGCGATGTCCAGCTCAGGATCACAAGGTGTTGGGGGTCTTCAACCGAAAGAGGCCGGAACAGCACGTTATCAATCACGCTGAAGATGGCGGTGTTGGCGCCGATGTCGAGCGCGAAGGTCCCGATCGCGATGGCGCTGAATGCCGGGTGTTTCACGAGCATGCGGGCGGCGAAGCAAGTGTCCTGCCAGATGGTTTCAGGAAATGTGAACAGATCGATTTCGCGCAAGCTTACCTTTAATCGCGTGATTTTTCCAAATCGTCGTTGGGCGTCTGCCCGGGCCTTGGCCCGCGGCATTCCCTCGGACGCGCTAAGGAGACACCCAAAAACTATTTCACATCTGGGGTGAGATCGTGTAGTTCCATTTTGGCAGGACACGCTTCCGTTGGATCGCGAGTTGCGCGAGATCATTCTTGGAGGCCTTGGTGCCAGTTGGGTAGTAGGCGGTATCCAGGCGTGCGGTCACTTTCAGGCCGGTCTTGGTTGTGGTAGTGCGGATAAACTTCAGGGTTTTCTCATAACTGTCCAGAGGCTCGGCTTTCCAGTTTCTGCTGATCTGGCTGAACAGGCGATGCTCGATGGGATTCCATTTGGAGGCGCCGGATGGATAGTGCGCGACGGTGATGCTCAATCCCAGGCGATCGCACAGTTGCCGCTGAAGTTCTAGCTTCCAAGCGCCACGCTGTGCTCCATTGCTGCCGCCGGTATCGGCCAGGATGAGGATGTTGCGGGATTGCGGATAGCGCTTGCGTCCTTCTATTTGCCACCACCTGCGAAGACAGGAGACGGCGAAGGCGGAAGTTTCGTGGGAAGTTCCCAGGAACACGGAGCCGCGGTTGGCCTGGGTATCGTAGATGCCATATGGAATGCCGATGCCCTTGGCGGCGGAACGGAAGTCGTGGTCATTGACGTCGGTGTGAGCTTGCTCCCACTTCACTCCAGGGTTCTTGAAGTTACCGATCATCTCTCTCTTTTTGGCATCCACGCTCAGCACCGGATCGCCGCGCTTCTCGAACTGATGTCGCTGCCGACGGAGATAGCGGAACTGTCGGTCGCGGTC
>JBEKNN010000557.1:0-3144 GCA_049522755.1 Bryobacteraceae bacterium
ACCCAGTTCAGCATCGGCCGGATGATCGACCGCAATACGTTGAAGCGGGTTTTCCTCCCGGTCAGCATCCTGCTGGCGCCGGCGATGCTGGCGCTTTCCTTCGCGCAAGGCTGGTTGTTGCTGCCGCCGCCTCGGTCTTCGGCCAGGTCACCGTCAACGATACAATGACGGCGCGTTACATCTCCCCGGCGGTGCGTGCCCGGATCTACTCGGTGCGCTTCTTCGTGGGCTTCCTGGGCTCGGCCGCCGCCGCCCCGGGTGGTGTCCACGCTCTACGAGCGCACCGGCACCATGGCCACCGTCACCCTGGTGCTGGCTATCTTCTCCGTCACGACGCTGGCCTGCGCGCTTTTCTTCCCGAACCGCAAGGAGGAACTGGAGCCGGAGCTCTGGGCGGCCGCATCCGCTCAAAGCACAAACCCTTAAGGTCGAATCTTCGAATGGCAATGATCATCAAAACCATAACGTCGAGCAGACTGGCGGACTCAAAGATGGCGCTCCTTCGTCTGACGGTGCTCGTCGTGGCGTTGAGTTTCGTTGCCTGCCACAAGCACGCAGCACAGCCGCCGGCCGTCGCGCCGAGCGTGAAATACGTCACGGTGGAAGAACGACGGGTGACGCGGACCGATCAAACGCCTTCTGAAGGAACGGACAAGTGGCAGCGCCCAGTCTGGCCCGCCGAAAGGACGGCCCGACCCCACCTATAAGGGCTCCTGAGGCAACCCATCCCGTTTGGCATACTTTGCAAGAGGATTGGCGTTTTTTGCTAGTTACACCCACGCCTTATTCAGCCAGAATGAAATTGTAGCTGGGGCCTAAGAGACTCGGCGACTTTTGAAAAGACTGCTGAACGTCATAAAGGGTGACAAAAATGAAGGGAAATGAAACCGCGGCTCCGGTAAGAGCCTTTGATCGCGCCTACATCAACGGCCAGTTCGTCACTCCCCATGGAACCCAGGTCGTCGATCTTGTGAACCCGACCGACAACAAGGTTATCGGCAAGGTCACCATGGCAGACGAAATCGACGCGCGAAAAGCCATCGGTGCTGCGAAAGAGGCCTTCAACACCTTTTCGCAAAGTAGCAAGGAATACCGGATGGAGCTCCTGCAGCGGTTGCACGACGCCGTGGCCAAGCGAATGGATCAACTCGTTGAGGCGACGGTCGTGGAATACGGCGCTCCGCAAGGCCGTGCGAAGGGCTCCAACAACCTCGCGGCGAACATTTTCCTGCACTTCAAGAAAGTCCTCGAAGATTTCGATCTGGTCAAAACTGTCGGCACATCTAACGTCGTGATGGAGCCGGCCGGCGTGGTGGGCATATTTACGCCTTGGAATTCGAGCGCCGGTTCGATCGCGATCAAGGTGGCTCCGGCAATCGCTGCCGGATGCACTGTTGTCATCAAGCCCAGCGAGATGAGCGCGATGCAAACGGAAGTGTTGATGGACGCTTTTCATGAAGCTGGGTTGCCTCCTGGCGTCATCAATGTCGTGACAGGCCTCGGCGAGGTCGTCGGGACGGAGTTGACGAAAAGTCCCGACATTCATAAGATCGCTTTCACCGGTTCGACGCAGATCGGAAAATTGGTCGCCAAGAACTCCCTGGACACAATGAAGCGCCTGACGCTGGAGCTCGGGGGCAAGTCGCCGAACATCATTCTGGACGACGCCGATTTCTCCACAGCGATCCCGATGGCCATCAACGCCTGCTACCTGAATAACGGGCAGGCCTGCATTGCGGCTTCGCGTCTGATCGTGCCGGAAGACCGACTCGACGAAGTGAAGCGATTAGCCAAGGCGGCCGTCGAAAAAATCAAAGTGGGCGATCCGAGGGACAAGGACGTCACCCTCGGACCATTGGCCAGCACAAAGCAGTACAAGCGAGTGCAGGAGTGCATCAAATCTGGCGTCGAGGAAGGTGCGGAGCTCGTTATCGGCGGGGAAGGTCATCCGCAGGGACTCGAGGGTGGGAATTTCGTAAAGCCCACCGTGTTTGCCAACGTCACCCGCGACATGCGTATCGCGAAGGAAGAAATCTTCGGACCGGTCTTGTCGATACTGACGTACAAGACGGAAGCTGAGGCCATTGAAATCGCCAACGACACGGAATTCGGGCTCATCGCTTACGTAAGCTCGGCGGACCCGGAAAGGGCCAACCGTGTGGCGCGAAAACTGGCCGCCGGCCGGGTCCTCATCAATACAATAGGCCACGATCCGTTTGCTCCCTTCGGCGGGTTCAAACAATCAGGAATTGGTCGGGAAGGCGGGATCTTCGGACTGCAGGAGTATCTGGAGCCCAAAGCGATCATCAGCTAACCCGTCTCGAAATGAAGGCCGTGTCAAGGCGAAACTAAGCAGTGAGAGAAAGATGACCGTCAACGTACCAGACCGTTTCAAAGCCGCAAACGCCTTTTGGATAGGGCTCGGTAAGATCGGACTCACGCCGGCAGCAGTGCTGGGCCAGGCTCGGGTGCCGGTGACAGTCTATGACGGCAAGAAGAACCTTGTGACGACAGCGCAGTTCTTCGCGCTTTGGCGTGCCGTCGGCGAGCTTTCCCCCGATCCCGCCGCAGGTCTGAAAATTGCCACCCAGATCGACGTTGGAAATCGGCCCCCGTCAACGATGGCCGCCTACTATGCCCGCGACTACCGGGACGCTCTCGCGCGCCTTGCTCGCTTCAAGCAATTGTGTACGCCCGAGGAACTGCAAATCAAAACCAGCAAAGACGAATGCTTAATAGAGCCCGTGTGGCTGCATGCGCAGGAGGCAACGCCGCCCCTCTTGACGGACGCCGCCTTTGCGTCATTCGTTGAGCTTGGCCGCCGTGGCACGGGACATCCGGTGAATCCTAAAAGGATGGAGCTCAAGCGCAAAGCGGAAGCGACCGGGGTCCACGAAGCTTATTTCAAATGCCCGGTCAAATTCGGAGCGCGCCGGAATATCCTCGTCCTGCGCACGGACGATCTAGACCGGCCGTTCCTCACCCACAATGCCGAGTTGCTTGAAATGCTGGACCCGCAACTCGACAAAGCTTTGAAAGAGCAACGTGCGCAGCGTTCGATCAGCGAGCAAGTGAAATGGATTCTTAAACGCCTGCTGGCCGGGGCCCGTCCCGACGTCTCGGCCGTGGCGCGTGAGCTTGGGC
>JBEKNN010000558.1:0-3089 GCA_049522755.1 Bryobacteraceae bacterium
CGGAAGCGCCGTCACCAGCACGTCCGGCCGGAGCGATTCTACGTGGGAGGCGTCGGCGAACGAGCCCGCCACCTCCCAGCCCGGCGTCGCCGACAGCAGCGCTTCCAAACCGGCGCGCACCACTGCCGACGGCGCCGCGATCACGATCCGCGTCACGCCGCCTCCGCTCTCGCCCCCAACCGCACGTAGGCCTCGCGCACCCGTTCCCCGCGCAGGAAGCGCACGGGCAACACTTCGCGGCCGGCATCGAGCGCCGCCGTCAATTCTTCGAACGACCCCAACAGCAGGTCGCCTTCGCGCAACGATGCGACGGCCGCCGGTCCACCGGGATCCACTTGCAGAATGCGCAGCCCGTGGGCCTCCGGCCGCAGCGTCACGCCCAGCGCCGGCCGCGGACCGTGCAGCAGAAATTCGGCAGCGGCGTTCGACGGCACGGCCATGCCCAGCCCGTTGACGATGGCCGTGTTGATGCCGATCACTTCGCCGCGCGCATTCGCCAGCGGCCCGCCGGAGTTGCCCGGCGCGAGCCGCACGCTGGCGTAGATCCACCCGCCGCCCGCCGAATGCGCTACTCCCGTGGAAAGCGCGCCGGCGAAGCCGAGCGGGCTGCCGATCGCCATCACCAGCTCGCCGGGCCGCAGCGCGCTCGAATCGCCCACGGCAGCCGCATCGAGGCCCGCCGCCTCGATCCGCAACACCGCCAGATCGCGCCGTACATCGCGGCTGGCGACGCGTGCCGGGAAGCGGCGGCCATCCCAGAGTTGGACCTCCGCCGCATCCTTGCGCGCCACGTGCGCGTTGGTCACGATGGCGCCGTCGCTTTTCCAGATTACGCCCGAGCCGCCGCCGCGCCGGTCTGGAAACACTTGCACCGTAGAACGGCGAAGCCGCTCGGCGATCTCACCGAATCCGCGCATGTCAATCCTTACGGGGTCGTTCCCCCACGGTGATGGCGACACTGCGTGCCGCGCCCCCGCGCGACACTCCCGCTTCAATGGCGATGCCTACCGCGTGCCCTTCGAGCGCCGCCTGGATATCGTCTGTGTCGGCGACCGGTTTGCCGCCCAGCGAGACCAGAATATCGCCGATGAGCACCCCGGCGTTGGCAGCAGGCCCCTTTGGCTCGAGCGAAAGTACAACCAGACCTTTCTGATGATCCGGAAGCTCCACCGGTTGCAGACCCACGCCCAGATATCCGCGCGCCACGTGCCCGCGCGCCAGAATCTCTGCCGCCACGCGATCGATGGTGGAGGCTGGAATGGCCACGCCCGCGATGCGCGAAAGCGCCGGCGTGGCGATGCCGAGCGCGGCGCCCGCCACGTCGATCACCAGGCCGCCGGTCGACCCCGGATGCATCGTAAGATCGAGCCTTATATAGTGGTCGAGCCGCCCGCCGCGCCACGTGCGCCAAGAGCCGCTGACTGCGCTCACGATGCCCATGGTAGCGTTGACGCCCGAATCCTCCGAGCGGCCGATGGCCAGCGCCAGATTCCCGGGCACAGGCGCGGCCTTCGCCGGTTTCACGGGCGCGCCTTCCGCATCTACTTTGAGCACCGCGATATCGGTGCCCGCGTCGCTGCCCACCAATACCGCGGGCGCGTTCTTGCCATCCGGCAGCGTGACCGTGATCTCTTCCTCGCGCCGGATGGCATGCTCGGCGGTGACGATCACCCCCGGTTTCCAGAACACCCCGCTGGATGAAAATCGCGGACGCGCATGCACTGCCACTACCGACTTCCCCGCCTGTTCGACGGCCGCCGCGAGCTCATTCGAAAGGGCCGCCAATTCGTTTGCCATAAAGTCTCCTTGATTACAGGATGGCTTGGCGGGGGGTGGCTTTACATCGGAAGTTTGGGCGGGAAGGCCCCGGTAATTCGGGCAGGTAGTCGGATCCCATCCGCTAATTCCCGGAGGGCTTCTCCACGCGATCGATGACGAGGAGTTCGCCGGATCCCTTCGCCGGTTCGAGTTTCAGCCCTAGTTTCTGTACCGCGTCGAAGATCGCCGATCCGAGCGCGTCCGTCGGGCTCGCGGGGTAGGTGGCGTCTCCGGCAGGGTCATCCGCGGGCGGCGCCTCCACATGGATATCAAATACTCCGGCAATCGCGGTTTTGTCGATGACGTCGCGGTCCAGGACGAGCGAGAGTTGCACGCAAAAGTTCGCCAACGTCGTTCCGTACATGTAAGATCCGTCTTTCGCGGGAGACGGAGCGAAGACCCCGCAAGGCGACAGACCAGGCGGCCTCTGTGAAGGCGGCACGGGATGGCCGGGGTTCCAGGTAAAGCACTTTCCGGGCTGCCCAACCTGAAGTCTGGCGCCGCCTTTGGACACAGTCATCGCATAGACCGGGACCTCTCTGGTCTCGCGATGGATCTTCAGCTTAAACCTGTCTTCGAGAAGCGCTTGGATCATGGGCCCGCTCATCATTGCCTGGCCGGGAGCGCCCTCCGCTGTCGCGTCGATATCGTAGCGGTCGGAATCGATCCATGCCGGCCCTCCCGAGACCGGAACATGCCGCCCCGGAGGAGTCGATTTGCCATCCGCGTATTGAAGGAATGCCATCCGGACGAGATCCATTACAGTCCGGCAAGTCAGATGCAACCGACCAGGAGACGGGCTTCCGCCACCCCCGCCCATGCGCCCGCCGCCACCGCCGTCTTCGGTCTTGCAAGGCTTGACGGATGCCACTTCAAATTTCAGCGTGGCCGCAGCCGCGGATTGGGCCCGGATCGCGGGCCCAGTCATCAAGCCAACCAAGACGCCAAAAGTGGCGCCGGCAGATGGCCTGCGCGGCCCGCGCGTGACGTTCACGATCACTTGATCTGGCTGAGAGCCACGACCACGGTAGCCGATGGATGACTGACAATTCCGTTCGCATCCAGGCGATCTGCGATCAGGGCTGCCAGCTGCGTCGGCGTCAAACCCGCTACCCTTACCTCTCCAACAAGCGGCACGGAAAGCGTGCCGTCCGCACGCACGGCGTACTGTCCCGATATCCCTTGCAGTTGACCTACCGAGACTTCCAGTACGTCCCCGGCGCCGATGGCATACGCCTTGTCTGTCCCCGATAGCTGCGGCAGCAGACCGC
>JBEKNN010000559.1:0-3024 GCA_049522755.1 Bryobacteraceae bacterium
CGCTTCGGCCGCGGCCACCGAGAACAGAAAAGCAGTCGGCAGGGATTTTGGTCTTTTAGGGGGGCCAAATGAGAGCATCGAAGTGGGCCAAATCGAGTTGACAAACTCAACCGGGATATAAGTCGTGGGTTGAGGTAGCCTCGATCCAGTTTGGAGATCAGAATTACACCGGGACGCGTAAGAAACCAAATTCAGTATTTCTTCGCATCGCCGATCCCAAGGTGGCTCCGGTTTTTTTCAGAATGGCGGCAGGCCGGGAATCATCAACTGAGACGGTGACCATTGTCGTCGTTAAGCCTAACTCCGACGAGGAAATGCTGAATTTGAGACTGGCGGATGTGGTGGTGACGGAGGCGGACATGGACGGACAGTCCGTGGCAGTGAGCCTGAACTTCCGGTCGCCCTTTTCGAAGGATTCGGACGAGGACACTAAGATGCCCAGCTATCCGCCGCCGAATTCGTTATCTGCGCTGAGAGCGTATCTAAAAAGCACAAAATAATAACCGAACAAATGTTTGTACACGTGATATCAAAAGGAGTGGAAAAATGTCAATCTTACCCTACCGATTTGACCGAGCAGCAATGGAGCCGCATCGAGCCGCTGATTCCGGCGGTGAAGCCGGGTGGTTGACCTGCTAAGTATCCGCGGCGCGAAATCGTGAGCGCTATCTCTTATCAGTTCGCGCCGGCGCTGCATGGCGGAGCTGCCGGACGGGAACGCGAACCCGCGCGGGGTGTGTGGACAGCCAATCGGTGAAAACAACCGAACGGGGAGGCGTGCCAGGGTGCGCGACATAGAAGTGGAAGTCAGGCGGCCCGGCGACCCTCCCAGTAATCTTCGAAGCGGCCATTGAGGTGAGAACATCGCAAGGCGATGATTGAGTTGGCGCCGCGAACGGTCCAGAACATACCGGATTGTTTCAGGCGGGAACCGATGACGGTCTTGCAGCCGGCTTCGATCACACCGGAGCCGACGAAGAGGTGCTGACGGCGGAACTTCGGATAACGCATCCGGTCGGCGTTGCGCTCAAAGTAATCGGCTTCGGTGCGAATCTTTTCCTGGACGTCGAGATTGGTTGATTGGATGGAGCGCAGCGCAACAACCAGCTTTTCGATTTTCCCTTTGTCGAGCAGGCGCTTCTGGTGAGCTTTTATCCAGGCTTTCTGAATCACGGAATCGTTGGGGTACAACTTGCGTGCCAGGTCCCACAGATGCTGGCGCGCGTGATAGAGATCGACGATCTGCACGGCGCCGGGAAAATGCAGATCGGCCAGATTCCAGATCCATTCGGCTCCATCTCCCATGACGACTTTCTTTTCCGCGCGGCTCCAGCCACGGTTCCAAGCTTCCAGATAGATGCGCTTGCCAAAGTCTTCGGCTGTCTCGATGGCGCCGGTGTAGGTGGTCGAGTCTGAATCGCGAATCGCATAGCCTTCTTTATCCCAGCTGGTCTGGGTGAAGACGCATCCCAGTTTTACTTCGCGCGTATGTGCCGGTTGGCCGTCGATTTTGCCCTTGCGGCCCTCGGTCTCTTTCTTCACCACCGGGATGCCCGTTCCATCCATCTGCACATACAGGATGGGAATCGGCTCACCCACAATAACAGGCAGATCCAGTTGGACGGCTTTGTGGATTTCGCGCTGCTCTCCTTCAGCGATGTCAGCGCCAATCGCCTCCGCGGTGCGCTCTACGGATTTGGTGGTTACTTCTAAACCGGCGAGGATTTTCATTTGCTTGCGGCCATGATCGAACGGTGCATCGTGCCCCACCAGAGCCTGCATGCGGCGTACCCCTGGCGAGAACTCCGTGCCTTTTACGTCCAGCGCCTCGTCGGCAGGGAACTGACCTTCATGGCAGTGCTCACACAGATACCACGGGCGTTTCATCTGCGCCCAACCCACCACGGTGAGTACGGGTCGGGAGCGCAGTTCCCGATATTTCGCTTCATGACCACAAGGGCAGGGCAACTGACGCCGGTCCGCAGCCGGTGCTTCGAACTGCAGCAGTTCGCTCAGCGCGGCGGTTCCGGCCTGATAGAGAGTCGTCCGCAGCACGCCCTCTATGGCTTCCAGATCCGTACCGCCGCCGTTGCGCCGCTCGATAAAAATGCGGCTCAGCAGCTGATTTACTTCCCGCGCAATTTCCTGATGGATTGTAGCAGCCGTTTTTTTTCCTGCGGCGTCCAGCCGCCTGGCTGCGCAACGGCCGGGCGAAGGGCACAGATCTTCTCGTTGACACTGACCAGGTCCTCGCCGAGCTGCTGAAAGCGATGGAACTCGGCAACCTCCTGTTGCGCTTTACGCAGCGCGGCGGGGTTGGGAAAAGACTCCGTCACGCTTTTCCCGCCCACCCTTCGGGTAAGACGGAACTGAGGGTCATGACCGGTGTCATTCGGTTTGGCGCAATGGCAGGAGGGCTTACCACAGCGGCGCACCACAGCCGTGATTGAACCGGGCCGTAGGTCGCCGAGCCGAAGAAATTCTTCTAAGAGTCTGGCTCGTTCTGTTTCAAGAGCGTCAAGGGTATCGGGCATGGGATCCTTTCTGAACGTTATTATACGCTCAGAAACATGCCGCAAATAAAGGAAATGGCGATTTCGCCATCTCCATGTCGCACACCCGGCGTGCCAGGCCCGCCAGGCATATCTCGTCTAGTCGGATATAGTAATTTAGGCCCGTCATCTCGCCCCATCCAGAACCGCCGCTTCAGCGAGACTTCGCCACCACTGCGACTAATTCCCGCGGCGCGGATGGATCCGTAGACAAGTCCAGGAACGCCTTCGAAGCGTCGCCTGTAAATTTGCCGTTCGCGTCCGGATTGAGAAGCTGCAAGTTCCAGAAAACTTTCTTGCTAATTTTTTCCGGCTGCTCCGCTATATAAGGTAGAGGCCGGTTCTCTAGCCTGGATTTTCGCGGCAAATAGCCAGCTAACATTTTGGGCGGTATCGGGGCGTGACGACTATCGAAATTGGATGTGCAGCGGTAGCCGTTGCCACCACGGAATGGGTGTGGATTTCTCGCTGA
>JBEKNN010000560.1:0-3001 GCA_049522755.1 Bryobacteraceae bacterium
CATGATTTCGACGGCGTCGACCATGCGGTCGAGCGTGTCGCCATCTTTGGAGCGGGCCATGTGGGTATTGAACATGCGGGTTTCGATGGACCAGGCGCGGCGCTGGCGCCAGCAGGCGGCGGTCATCTCCTCGATCATGCCCTGCTCGACTTCGTCGGCGGGCCGGAAACGGTCGGCGTGCTGCTGCAGGAGAGTGAGGAAGTGCTCGCGCGATTCGTCGTCGAGGACGAGACAGGTGGCGCAGAGGCCGTGAGTGACGGCGTTTTGCGAGGAGCGGAGCTTTCCGGCCGGGGTGGAAGGGCCTTTGGAGAGGGCGCCGTTGGCTTTCGATGATTGAACTCTTCTAAGTGAAGACATTATTTTGTTTACCGATACTAAGTTAGTACGGAGATAGGGGGAAGTTAGCGTGAGTTGAGAGTAAGTTGATGTATCTATGGCGGAAAAAATTTGTTATTTCGCGTGACTGAGTGTTGGGGAAAACGGCGGCGCGGTAGGTGATAGGAGAGCACGGATAAGTAATGCTATTGAGGCGAAAGCGGTTAGGACTGGCGGCGCGGTTATTTGACGCTGAGACGCTGAGGCGCAGAGTCCAAAGCGGGCAATGGCCGGGATTAGAGCAACGTAAGTCTGAGAGTGAGGAGCGCTTATTAGACAGAACTCCCAGTTAGGCCAAAACCGAAGAGAGGCATTGGCCGCCGATTAACGCCGATGAACGCGGATAAGAATCGGGCAGGGAAGTCCTTGCAGAGGCTAGTCGACCGGACGCGGTCTTACGGGCAGAAGTTGCTTCGTGGAAGCGGCCGAGCCGGCCTCTATGGGCTGTCGTAGAATTACGAAATGCAGCAGACTGTGGCGATCCTCGGCGGCGGAGTCGCAGGACTCAGCGCAGCCCATGAGCTGGCCGAGCGCGGCTTTTCGGCGCGGGTTTATGAGCGAAAGCCGGTTTGGGGGGGCAAGGCCAGGAGCATTCCAGTTCCAAGTTCGGCCCGCGATGGCAGGAAGCCGCTTCCCGGGGAGCACGGCTTCCGATTCTTTCCCGGTTTCTATAAGCATGTCACCGACGCGATGCGCCGCATTCCTTACGGAGCTAATGGCAACACATTCGACAATCTCACGGTGGCGACGCGCATCTTGCTGGCGAGGGCTAACCAGGCTGAAATCACATGGGTTGCCCGCGCCCCTGCCTCGCTGAGCGATTTCCGGGCGTTTCTGGTGGAGTTGTTCACGCCATTGGGCGTCCCGGCGGACGAATTGAGCTACTTCGTCGACCGCCTGCTGACAGTGGCTACGAGTTGTTCGGAGCGCCGTTTTGCGGAATTCGAGAACATCGCATGGTGGGATTTCATTGCGGCGCCAAAGATGTCGAAGGCCTACCAGGCCTACCTGGGGGAAGGCCTTACGCGCTCGCTGGTCGCGATGCGCGCCGAAGAGAGCGGCACGCGGACCGTCGGCTGCACTCAATTGCAGCTTCTGTACGGCCTGATCTGCGCGGATCGCGTGTTCGATCGTCTGCTATCGGGTCCCACCGACGATGTCTGGATCGATCCCTGGATTGAGTATCTGAAGAAACTCGGCGTGCAATTTTTTTCCGGAAACCGCGTGGCGGCGATGGAAACGGCTGGTGGACGAGTAACCGGCGCAACTGTGGAGACTGTGTCCGGCCGTTCTACGATCACGGCGGACTACTATATCGCGGCGTTACCGGTAGAGGCGATGAGCGCGCTGATGACGGATGAATTAAAGGGCGCGGCCCCATCGCTCGCCAACCTGGACAAGCTGGAAACCCGGTGGATGAATGGAATCCAGTTCTATCTTGCGCAGGATGTACCGCTGGTGAACGGTCATGCGATCTACCTGGACTCTCCCTGGGCGCTCACCTCGATCTCGCAGCGGCAATTCTGGACCAACGTCGACTTTTCGCAACTCGGCGACGGCACGGTGCGCGGGATCCTCTCGGTGGACATTTCCGAGTGGCAAGCCGCAGGGGTGGTATACGGCAAGAGTGCGCAGGAGTGCACCGCCGAGCAGATCAAGGAGGAGGTGTGGACGCAACTCAAACAGGCTCTGAACGCCGGCGGCGCCGCGCCGATAGCCGATTCGAACCTGGTTGCGTGGTTCCTCGATCCGGACATCGAATTTCCTAATCCGGGCACGGCGACAAATGCCGAACCGTTGATGATCAACACCGCGGGATCGCTGCAGTATCGACCGGAAGCGCAGGTGGAGTTACAGAATTTGTTTGTGGCTTCGGATTACGTGCGTACCTACACGGATATCGCCTGCATGGAGGCGGCCAACGAAGCGGCGCGCCGAGCGGTGAACTGTCTGCTGGTTTCCGCCGGTTCGACCGCCGGCGCGGCTCAACTATGGCCGCTGGAGGAACCGGCATTCCTAAAACCACTGCAGGAGGTGGACCGGATTCGGTTCGGGTTGAGTCTCCCGCATCATTTGGCCGCTGGCTCTTAGGCCCGAGGACGAATGTAAGACATATCGAGGCTCCCGAAATGGGGAAGGCCGGGCGCACTCCCGATACAACTTTCCGCCAGCTAACCGCCGCTTCGGCCCACGAGCAACTCCGCCCCCTCGGAGCCATGTGGGATGTGGGTAGGGGGCTACAAAGCAGCCCACTACCATCTGGAGTTTCTACATTTTCCTGCGAATTTCCACGTGTCCACCCCACTATATGTGGGGCAGGCGCTTTCGCCTGGCAACTCGTTATGTTCTACCGCAGAAAGCTTCCCCATTGGCATCCCGATCTCACAGAGGCAACCTTCCTGTTTGTCACTTGGCGTTTGGCTGGCTCCATCCCTCGGGCCCGACTGCATCCGCCCACAGGCGCAAATCTATCCGCGGGCCGAGCCTTCCTCGTCTTGGACCGTGAAGTGGACAAAGCTGCTTTCGGGCCGGTATGGCTGCAGGATGCCCGGGTAGCCCGTGTAGTGGCCGAGGCTCTCTTGCATGGCCAGAGCGGAAGGCACTTTTATCAACTCCGAGCCTGGGT
>JBEKNN010000561.1:0-2968 GCA_049522755.1 Bryobacteraceae bacterium
GCTTAGTTCCGATAAGTACAGGTCGTGCAATGATTCCATTTTCATAGGGGAAACCTCCACCTTCAGTTTGGTCCGAGGCGCGCTCCGGTCACAAGCTGGAATCGTACACTGCGCTACGCTTTTGACTGGTCGTTAGCTGCAATTGTCACAGTCACGCCAGCTCTACGTTCGCTTCTTGCAGCGCCCGGTTGATAGCTAGCAATAAGTCACTCTGAATGGTGTAAAACTTATCCATGTCCCCCGTGCGCACGTAGCAGAAGACTTCGACGCTCAATGTCGCAGCGGCTAGCCCGGTGACGCGAACGGGCGTGGGAACACATTCCACTAATTGGTTCGCAGCCAACAGTTGCCGCAGTGATTCCACCAGATGAAGCACCCGATCCTCGGGCGTAGTCCGTTTGATCGGGAAGGTTGGGTTGAATAAGATCTTGTCGCGCGACGAGTAATTCTCCAGGTTGTAAGCGGCGAACGAGGAGTTAGGCACGCTGACCACGGTTCGGTTCAGCGTACGAATCCGGGTGGAGCGCATACCGATATCCTCCACGGTTCCGATCAAGTCTCCGAATTTGCCGAACTCGCCGATGCCTACAGGATGATCGCCGATGATCGACACGCCGCCGAAGACATTCGCCAGCGTCTGCTGTGCGGCAAGGGCGATGGCGATGCCGCCCACCCCCAGTCCGGCGACCAGCGTGGCGGTGTTATATCCCCAGTTACTCAGCACTAACAGCACGGCGAGCACTACGATGGTGACATTCGCCGTCCTCCGCCCCAGGTGTAACATCGACCGCGAAGCGAAGCGCCGCCGCGTATCCAGTTTGGCTTCTACGCGGCTGATGAATAGCTCCACCAGACGGATCAGACACCACGCGACCGAGCAAACGAACAACGCCTGGGCGGCGCGGCCAATGTACAGGCGCGCAATTGCCGCGGGCCCCACTACTTCGAGCGCCACCCGGAATGCCACAAGCGAGAGGATCACGCGCACCGGTTCAACGATTGCCATGAACCAGGGAACGTACGGGGCCAGGTGCAGCCGCGATGCGGCGATCCTTGTGATAACAGCCAACAGCCGGTCGAGTTGCCGTGAGATTGCCAGCAGCAGCAAGGCCGCGAGAATCAGCGCCACCCACTCCCAGAGCGGCGTCTCGGCAATCTGAATCGATGAGAAGAACGGCGGCAGATACTTGGCAACGGCCGGCGGCGTGGCGGAATGCGCCAACTTGGGGATGGCGGCAACGGTATCGGGCGAGAAGAGCCAGACTTGCGGCCCGCCGGGCGAAAGCGGCTCCCGCTCCATTTCCAGCGTTACTGGCGAGCCGTCCAGCGTAATCGTGGCGATGTGCTCGCGATTGGCGTCGGCATCGTCCGTGCGGTCTCCTTCGGGGTCGCGGCTCAGGCGGAGCACGCTGAAGTGAGAGTCCGAATTCAGGACGCCTTCCAGTTGCTGGGCCAGCGCCGGGCCGCGCTGGGCTCGATTCGGCGCGGCGATCGCGCTCAGGTCCAGGTACTGCGAAGCCTGCTGATAATCCCGGTCGCCGCAAGCTTCCAGAAAACCCGTCACCGCGGATCTGGGATTGTCACGGCCGAGAGTATCCGGCTTCGCGGCCACCGTCTGCGCCAGACCGGGCGCCGCGAGGCCAAGAGCCAGAAATATTGCTGGAAATAACTTCATCCTCTATCGTGCGAAGTTACAAATTTACCTGTCAACGCTTGCGAAACCGCGATTGGTATCGGGCAGCACGCCGCCAGCCTGGTGCGATCAGCTTCGCTACCATGTGGAAATGCCCGTCCAGCTCGCCCAAGTGGAGGCCGCGCGCCGCAACATCGCGTCCGTGGCGCTACGTACGCCCCTGGTCCGTTGTTATACAGAGCGCTATGCAGACTGCTATGCAGACCGCTATGCGGAGGCGCCGGCCGAGCTCTATCTCAAGCTGGAAAACCTGCAGCCGATCGGCTCGTTCAAGATTCGCGGCGCCGCCAATGTAATGGCCCTGACGCCGCGCGACCGGCTGCAGCGCGGCGTGCTGACCGCATCGGCCGGCAACATGGCGCAAGGGGTCGCATTCTGCGCGCGCCGTATGGGCATCCCCGCCACCATCGTCGCGCCCGATACCGCTCCCGCCACCAAGATGCGCGCGGTGGAACGGCTGGGCGGCCGCGTGATCCAGGTTCCCTTCGCCGAATGGTGGAACACTTTCGAGACACGCACGTACCCCGGCATCGACGCCACGTTCATCCACGCCTTCGACGACCTGGACGTAATGGCCGGCAACGGCGTCATCGCGCTCGAGCTTCTGGAAGACTTGCCGGATCTGGACGCGGTGGTGATTCCGTGGGGCGGCGGCGGCCTCTCCTGCGGGATTGCCGCCGTGCTCCGCGCCCGTGCGCCCCGCGTGCGCATTTACGCCGCGGAGGTGGAAACCGCCGCGCCTTTGGCCGCCGCGCTCGCAGCCGGCCAGCCGTGCACGGTGGACTACAAGCCCTCGTTCGTCGATGGCATCGGCAGCAAGACCGTGTTTCGCAATATGTTCGACCACGCACGGAAATTGCTCGACGGCTCGCTGGTGGTCACGCTGGACGAAGCCGCGCAGGCCATGAAGCTGGTGGCCGAACGCAATCGCGTGATTGTGGAAGGCGCCTCGGCATGCGCCATTGCGGCCGCATTATCGGGACGCGCGGGGTCGGGCAAGGTAGCCGCCATCGTCTCCGGCGGCAACATCGATCTGGATAAATTCGCGCAGCTTACGGCCGCTCCGCAGCTTCGCGGATAGTAAGGCGGGCCACGGCTTGGCTACACGCCAAGCGCCGGAGTTTCTACATTTTCCTGCGATTTTCCACGTGTCCAGCCCACTATATGTGGGGCAGGCGCTTTCGCCTGCCAACTCGTTATGTTCTACCGCAGAAAGCTTCCCCATTGGCATCCCGATCTCACAGAGGCGACCTTCCTGTTTGTCACTTGGCGTTT
>JBEKNN010000562.1:0-2929 GCA_049522755.1 Bryobacteraceae bacterium
CCCGAGGGCTCCGTCTATGGCTTTATCGGTCCCAACGGTTCCGGCAAAACCACCACCATGCGCATGATCGTCAACATCTTCTATCCCGATTCGGGCTCCATCCGCGTCCTGGGCCGGCAGTTGACTTTGTCGCGCTCCGAGCATATCGGCTATCTGCCGGAAGAGCGCGGCCTCTATCGAAACATGGCGGTGAAGCCGCTGCTCGAATTCTACGGCGAGCTGCGCGGCGGCCGCAGCGTCTCGGCCGAAGTGGATCGCTGGCTCGAGCGCCTCGGCCTCGCCGAGTGGGGCTCGCACAAGATCCAAGCCCTCAGTAAGGGGATGACGCAGCGCGTCCAATTCATCGCCGCCGTCGTCCCCGAGCCCAAGCTGCTGATTCTCGATGAGCCGTTCAGCGGCCTCGATCCGGTGAACGCGGAGGTGCTGCGCGACGCCATTCTCGACCTCCGCCGCCGCGGCGCCACCGTCATTCTCAGCACCCACGATATGCGCGTCGCCGAGACCATGTGCGATTCCATCTTCATGATTTTTCGCGGCCGGAAAGTGCTCGACGGGACCCTCGAAGCCATTCAGGCCGACTACGGCAACGATACCATCCGCGTTTCCGCCGAGGGTGGGGCTGCCGTAATGCGGTCGCTTCCCGGAGTCGAAGAGATCCGCGACCTGGGCCAGGTGCAGGAGTTGCGTCTCTCGCGCGGCTGCGACACTCAGCAAGTGCTGCGCGCGCTCGTGTCGCGCACTCGCATCACCAGCTTTACCGTTACCAAGCCTTCGCTGCACGATATCTTCGTTCGAATCGCTGGCGCGCCGGCTGCGGCGGCCGCCCATGCTTAATCTTTCGCGGCGCGCGCTGCTCATCGCCAGGCGCGACTATATCGTTTCGGTCCGCAGCAAGAGTTTCCTCTTCGGCCTGATCGTCTTTCCGCTTCTATTCGGCGGCAGCTTGCTCGGGGTCGCGATCCTGAAGGCCAAGCCCGATCTTCGCGACCGCCATGTCGCGCTGATCGATCGCACCGGCAAGCTCGCCGATTTCGTGGTGCAGGCCGCGGCCGCCAAGAGCGCCAAGGAGATGTTCGAAAAGAAGACCGGCGTGCAAATATCCCCGCGCTACATCGTCGAGCCGGTCGCCCCCGAGCCCGGAGATCCCAATTTGCAGCGCCTGGCGCTCTCTAGCCGCGTGCGCAGCGGCGAGCTGTTTGCTTTTATCGACGTTGGCGCGCTTCAAAACGCCCAAGGCGACGCAGCCCAAGCTTCCATCGCGTGCTATACCAACGCCGGCGCCATCGACAAAATGCAGGCGTGGATCGGCAGCACAGTGAACGACGCCATCAAGACCGAGCGCCTTACCGAAGCCGGAATCGGCCGCGACCGCGTACCTGCCTTGTTGGCCCCGGCGACGGTCGACAATCTCGATCTGCTTACCAGAGACTCCAGGACCGGCGCCATCCACGAACCCGTCAAGCGGGACGAGCTAGCAGTCTTCATCGTGCCTTTCGCCGCCATGATGCTATTAATGATGATCGTGATGGTGGGGTGCGCCCCCATGATGGCCGCCGTCACCGAAGATAAGTCGCAGCGTATCGTGGAAATGCTGCTGGGAGTGGCGACGCCGCACGATCTGATGATGGGCAAAGTCTTGGCCGGCGTCGCGCGGTCGCTCACCAGTTCCGTTCTGTATGTGACCGTGGGAAGCGTCGCGCTGATTGCGCTCCAGGTGTCTGGCGCAACGCCGTTGAGCTTGTTGCCGTGGTTTTACGTATATCTGGTCGCCGAGGTAACCATGTTATGCGCGCTCTCGGTGGGGCTGGGCGCCGCTTGTAACTCGCCGCAGGAGGCGCAGAATCTGATGCTGCTCGTATTGGCGCCGATCATGATTCCCGTATTCCTGATGCTACCCGTGCTCGACCGGCCCAATGGCGCCTTGGCGATCGCATTGTCGCTCTTTCCGCCCTTCACCCCGATGCTGATGGTTTTGCGCGAAGCGATGCCCGGCGGCGTACCTTTGTGGCAGCTTTGGACCGGTCTGCTCGGCGTGGTCGCGTGCTCACTGGCGGGCGTGTGGGCCGCAAGCCGGGTTTTCCGCGTAGCGATTCTGATGCAGGGCCAGCCGCCGAGATTGGCCGACATTGTGCGTTGGGCCGTCAAAGGATAGTAAAGGATGGTCCCGTTGCACACTGGGCGACCTCTGGGCACCTGCGTGCAAGGTTAAAGGAAGGATAGTCCCGTGGCGCACGCAATCTGCGTGCAGCGCTCACACTCATGTGAACGCGTTTTCTCAGTAATCGTGCCTCAGGCGCTTCGCCGCGCCAACTTGCGATTGTGTCTACTGGGAGACAGGCGCCGTCACTGGAATGGACAGTTCGCCGCACGACGGCGGCTGCGTCTGCCGTACGGAAACGTACGCATCTTGCCATTTAACCTCGTGTGCGCACAGGCATTTTGGGCAGAGATACCGCCCGTGAATCGGCCACATCGCCTGGCGGCGATGCATCGTCTTGCACCAAGCCCTGGAAATCCGGTTCAGCATAAGCCTTGTCCTAACCTCTGTGAAGAAATAAGCAATTTTACGGCCAAGGGATTTTGGCCGCCTGGCCGGCCGGGATTTCGCCCTGCTCTCCCCCAAATCCCGAACCGCAGGCGCCGTAAACCCGAGTCACTCGAAATCAAAAAATATTTCCACCTATAGATACAGCAACTTACTCGTCAACTTACTGTAACTGCCCCTTACATCCGTACTAACTTAGTATCGGTAAACAAAATATCATGTCTTCACTTAGAAGAGTTCAATCATCGCAAGCCAACGGCGCCCTCTCTAAAGGCCCTTCCACCCCGGCGGGAAAGCTCCGCTCCTCGCAAAACGCCGTCACGCACGGCCTCTGCGCCACCTGTCTCGTCCTCGACGACGAATCGCGCGAGCACTTCCTCACTC
>JBEKNN010000563.1:0-2864 GCA_049522755.1 Bryobacteraceae bacterium
CGAATATGACTGGGCTCCCGATGGAAAGAGTTTCGCCGTCACCGCGGCACACGGTTCCGGCGACGACAACTGGTGGATCGCAGAACTCGACGTGTTGGACGCGAACAGCGGTGCAGTGCGGGTGCTCTTGAAGCCGCAGCTGCAGATGGCGTCGCCGCGCTGGTCCGGAAACGGTACCCGCATCGCGTACATCGGCGGCCTGATGAGCGACGAAACGATCACCGGCGGAGATATCTATGTGATCGCCGCGGCGGGGGGAACGCCGATCGACGTCACTCCGGGCCTTGCAGCCTCGGTGCATACGCTGACCTGGAATGGATCCGATTCACATATCGTCGCCACTGAATTTGCCGCGGGCGATGAAGTGCTCGCGACGATCGACGTCGATGCCAAAACGCAGCACGAAACATGGCGCGCGCCGCAGATGATCTGGGCGAACAGCGTGATGGCTTTTACGCCGGGCGACGCCGGCATCTCACTGTCCAAAAACGCAGCCTTTTCGGCGGTCATCCGCCAGTCGTACACCTCGCCACCGGAAGTGGAGACCGGACCTCCCGGCAAGTGGAAGCCGATTACGCGGTTGAACGCCGATGTGCGGCCAATCACGGGCAAGGCAACCAACGTGTTCTGGAAGAGCGATAGTTTCAACGTACAAGGCATGCTGATCGCGCCGCCGTCGATCGAGCCGGGCAAGCGATATCCTGTGGTGGTTGAAGTGCATGGCGGCCCGGCGTATGCGCACTATCCCCTGTTTCCTGCATCGCAAGAGTCGTTCGATGCGGCTCTCGCGAGCCGCGGCTACTACGTGTTCAAACCGAATCCGCGCGGCAGCTACGGTCAAGGCGAAGCATTCACGCGTGCCAACGTCAAGGACTTTGGTTACGGCGACATGCGCGACGTGCTCGCCGGCCTCGACACCGTAGAGAAAACCGCGCCGATTGATCCCAACCGCGTCGGAATCACCGGCTGGAGCTATGGCGGCTACATGACCATGTGGGCATTGACCCAAACCAACCGTTTCAAGGCCGCGGTCGCCGGCGCCGGACTGTCCAACTGGCAGAGCTATTACGGCACCAATAATATCGATACGTGGATGGTCCCGTACTTCGGCAGCTCGGTTTACGATGACCCCAAGGTATACGAGCGCAGCTCGCCGATGACGTTCATCAAGAACGTGCACACGCCGACTTTGATCGTGGGCGGCGATCGCGATGCGGAAGTACCGATCACCCAGTCATACGAATACTGGAATGCGCTGCGGCGCCTCAACGTGAAGACGGAGTTCGTCGTCTATCCCGACGAGGGCCATGTCTTTTTCAAGCGCACGGATCAGGCCGACGTGATGTCGCGGCTGGTCGACTGGTTCGACGCTTATCTGAAGCCAGGGTCCGCGCAGACTCCGTAAGCGCGACGCCATGACAGGTAAATTGATCGCCTTTGCCGCCGTGGCGCTCTCGCTGCTGCCATTGCGCGAGGCCATGACGCAGCCGCCCGCTTCGCCGAACGGGCCTGTCTATAACGACAAGGGCGAGCTGCTCGCGCCGGCCGATTACCGCGAATGGATCTATCTCAGCAGCGGTCTGGACATGAGCTATAGCGAAGGGCATCTCGCCATGGGCCATTCGATGTTCTCGAACGTGTTCGTCAATCCGGAAGCTTACCGCGCCTTCCAGCGCACCGGCACGTGGCCGGACAAGACCATGCTGGTGATGGAGTTGCGCGGCGCGTCGAGCAAGGGCTCGATCAACAAGAACGGGCACTATCAGAGCGGCGGCGTCATGGGGGTGGAGGTGCACGTCAAGGACAGCGCGCGCTTCAATGGCGGCTGGGCCTTCTTCGCGATCGCCGGCGACGCGCCCGCGGCGCCGATTCCGGCCTCGGCCGAATGCTACTCCTGCCATCGCCAACACGCGGCGGTGGACACCACGTTCGTGCAGTTCTATCCGACGCTGATCGATCTCGCCACCAAGAAAGGCACGCTCAGCGCATCCTATCTGCAGGATCAGGAGAAGGGGGAAGCGAAGCGGTAGCGATTGGTGAGCTGGGCCGGGCGTCGGCGCGGTCGGCAACACTTGGAAAACCGCCGTCTCCCGCCCGAAGGCAGGGAGACGGCGGCCGCTGTACTCAAAACCGCGAAGGCGCGAGCACTCTGGAGAAGTTGAACACATCGAGGGTGCCCAAGCCTCCCGCGGGGCTATACCCATGGTGCCCCTGGAAGAACCAGTTGTCGCCGGAGGAGATGGGATGCAGTACCGGCTCCCGTCCGTGTGAGAACCCCAGACGCTCCAAGGCGTAGAGGGGTACCGTCAGCAACCCCAATCGACGCCGGGCTTTCTCGCTCAGCAGGGCCGTGACGCCGTCGAGCTGCGGCCCGACGAAGCTGGTACCGCCGAATCCCATGATCGTGTCCTGTCCTTTGGCGAAATCCGTGCCGTCGGAGGTGTAAATGACCATGTAGCCGGTCTCCGGGTCGGCATTGAATTCAACATCCGGAACATTGCGGTTGGCGGCGTTCGCAGGCGCCGTAAAGATGACCTGCTGCGGCGTCACATTTGTCTCGATGAACGCCTGGCCCGGTGGGCTCAACTCAATTCCCCGCAGGCCCGCTTGAATCGCCGTGATCGGGAAGAACGAGCTGACCCCGCCGCCCGTACCCACCGAGAATATGCCGCAGGTAAATAAGTTGGTGATGCCCTCCGCTTGGCATAGCGGCTCCAGATAATCCCAGCCCCACACGCGCTCCACCCGATTGTTGACGGTGACGGTTCCGCTCGGCGTGCTAAAGCTCTGCATACCCGGCAAGGTCGTGCCTCCCGCCGACGTCAGCGCAGAGTCGCTGCCCGGATAGTCCACCACCAGTGGAT
>JBEKNN010000564.1:0-2812 GCA_049522755.1 Bryobacteraceae bacterium
ACGAGTGTGAACGCTGCACGCATGAGTGTTGCTCTGCCCCGCGGCGGGGCAAGGCAAGGTATGAAAGCACACGCTTCGCTTGGTGTTTTCGAGGGTGCGTGCGCCACGTTATCGCAGGATGCTGTAGAGATTGGAAAAGTCGTCGGTCCAGGCGCGGAACGCCGGCTGCGGCTGCATGATCTGCCCGCCGTACTTCAACTCGGCATGGGCCGCCAGAGCACTCGGGCTCATGATGAGCATCCAGTCGCAGGCGAAACAGAAAACTTCGTTCGGGTCGACCTCGTAGTCGTAATACAGCGCTACTTTGCCGAATGCGCTGGCCGCACGCTCCATCACCGGCTTCAAATCCAGATAGTGGTTGGTGATGTTGACGGCGAGGATTCCGTCGGGCTTGAGATGCCGGAAGTAAACGCGGAACGCTTCCAGCGTGAGCAGGTGGACGGGCACGGCATCGCTCGAAAAGGCATCCACCGCCAGAAGGTCGAACTGGCGGCTCGGCTCGGCTTCGAGGCTGAGACGCGCATCGCCCAGCGCCACTTCCACTTTTGCGGGCGTGTCTTGCAGGTAGGTGAATTCGCTGCGTGCAATATGGAGCACAAGCGGATTGATCTCGTAAATGCGCAGCGTGTCGCCGGGTTTGCCGTATGCCGCCAGCGTGCCGCAGCCCAGACCGATGACGCCGAGGCTGCGCCCCGAACCCGTGAGCGCGCCCATGCCGCGGCCGATGCCGGATTCGGGACAGAAATAAGTGACCGGACGCCGCCGGTATTTCGCGCGCAGGAACTGCTCGCCGTGGTCGATGGCGCCATGCACCAGCGCGCGGGCCGCTCCGTCTTCGAATTCCGGGTTGCCGGTGTCGAAGACTCGAAGCTGGCCGTAGAAGTTGCGCGTCACCAGGTGGTAACCGGTCGCCATCGATTGCATGATGTGGAACAAACACCAGCCGTAACCGCCCAGCATGGCCACGATCAGTGCGGCAGCGGCATAGCGCGGTGGCGCCGGCAAGCGCCACGACAAGTGACACGGCGAGCGCCACAAATCGCGCGCGTTGACCGCGGCCAGGACGGCGGCGGCGATTCCCAATCCCAGTGGGAATTCGTAATACGCGCGGAAGAAGTTCGGCGCCGCGAGGCCCACGAACAGGCCGCCCATGGCGCCGCCCAGCGAGACCATGACATAGAAACCGGTGAGGCCTTGCGGCGGGGGTTTGAGCCGCGCCAGCTCGCCGTGACACGCCATGCAGCAGACGAAGAGCGAGACCACCAGCACCTCGATGGCGGACCGCATTTCCATGACGCGATGCTCGGGCCACATCTGATAGGTCATGAAGCCCAGCGCGGCGGCGGTCAATGGAAGAAAGACGGCGCGGTGGTAGAGCCGCGGCGCTTCGAAGCACAGAATGAAGCTCAATAGATAGGCGCTCAGCGGCGCGATCCACAGAAACGGAATGGCTGCGATGTCCTGGGTGAGATGGTTCGTCACCGCCAACAGCAGGACCGATGCGCTGGCTGAAAGGCCGAGCCACAGCAGGCGGTTCCAAGGGCTGGATGCGGCGCCTTCGGCTACGGGGGCCGCGATTGGCGCCAATGCAGGCGCCGGGTGATTGCATGCGCGCCACGCTGTGACGGCGCAGAGCACGGCGAAACAGATGTATCCGGCCGACCAGGCATATCCCTGGATGCGCGTGGGTAGATTCGGTTCCACCAACAACGGATAGCTGAGGAGCGCCAGCATGGAGGCGAAATTGGACAGCGCGAATAACCGGTAGGGGAGGCCGGCCTTGTGCGTCCGGGCGTACCACGCTTGCAGCAGCGGACTGGTGGATGCCAGCAGAAAATAAGGCAGCCCGACGGTGGCGGCCAGCAGCGCCAGAATGGTGAGCGAGGGCGCGCCGCCCGCTGTTTTCCACGACGGGTTGGGAAGAATGGGCAGCAGTGCACAGCTTACCGCCAGCGCACCGATGTGGACGATGGCTTGGACGCGCCCGCGCAGTTTTTGGTGCAGCCAGTGCGCGTAGAGATAGCCGAGTAGCAGCGCCATTTGAAAGAAGAGCATGCAGGTGCTCCAGACGGCCGAGGATCCGCCGAACCACGGCAGAATCATTTTGGCGACGATGGGTTGCACTTCGAAGAGCAGAAATGCGGACCAGGCGACGGTGAGCGTGTAAAGGAGCATGCTCTGGAGGAGCTATTGTAGCCCAAGGGGCCAGCGGACAGGCGCGACGGGGCCGAGGCGGTTGCGGAACGTCGATCAGGGATCGGTGAGGATGCTGGAAAACCGGCGCTAAAGCGCCCATCAGTTGCCGCGAGCGGCGCCTGGGAGGCGATCTGAAGGGGTTTGGCTGGTTTCGGCGGCGTTAGACGGAGTGTGTTGGCCGGCAAGAGGCGGCGCGTCCGGTGTTTTTGGGGCTGCGGGAGGCGGCGTTTTCGGATTTTGACGGAACGAACCCAATTTCGCGGAAGCGGGTGTGGATTGTTCGGGTTGCGGGGGTTGCGGAGCGGTGGGAGCAGGGGCAGGGGAGGGGCCGGCTTCCTGCGGCAGGGGACCGGGCTTGGCAGGCGGAAGCGCCTGCCCCACTTTGAGCTGGTTCATGGCGCGGTGATAGGCGCGCTCGCAGGAATTCACCACGCGTTGGAGGCGCTCAAAAGTGGGAGCGGCGGTGGCGAAGGCGTCGCCGGAGGAGCAGGCCGGTGGCTCGGTATTGGCGGCCATGAAGATATTGGTGGCGGTGTCCCAGAGCTCGGCTTCGACGCGGCGCAGGCGGCGGATGCGCCATTCGTTGCTGACGAGCGTGTCGACGAGGAAGCGCCGA
>JBEKNN010000565.1:0-2757 GCA_049522755.1 Bryobacteraceae bacterium
TTGTCTTCCAGCAGGTCGATGAGCTTGAGGAAGGACCTGAGCTTGTCCCCGGCCATCTCGACCTTGGTGGTGGCGTTGCGGACGATCCCGGCCTCGATCACCGGCAGCTTGGCGGCGTCCACGGCATCCTTGTAGTTACCCAACTCGGCGTCGGCATCCGATATATATCCGTACACAGCGACATCGTCGGGAGTCTGCTTGTTCAGCTTCTTGGCAATTTCGAGAGCCTTGGCGAATTCGCAGTGTCCCAGAAGAAGAAGTGTCTCCACTTTCAGCCCGTCGAAGTTATCCGGCTGAATAGCGAACGACTTCTTTAAAGTCTCTTCGGCTTTGCCATAATACACGGGATCCGATGTCTCTCTCTCGCGGCGCGCATAAGCCATGGCGAGGCTGTTGTAGTAAGGGTAGTGAGTGGGATTCTTGGCGAGGTCACCCTGCGCCTTGTGAATGGCGATTTCAGCGGGAGTGAGCGCCACGGGCGCGGGGGCGGCCTGCTGGGCGCGTATCGCGGTGGTCGCAGCGGCGGCTAAGTATAGAGAGAATGCGAGGCGTCTTGTCATGAGTTATTCCCTTGTAGAGTTATTCCCTTATAGAAGGGCAGACGAAAGAGATTCGCCTGCCCCATTTCGGTTGTCTGTTACTGGGACGGGCACACATTGCTGGGCTGCCCTGCGCAACCTTGTTGCCCTGGGCCGGCGTTATGCGAGCTGTCATGGCCGCTATACGCCGCCGTGACGAATGGAAACGTCGTGCCCGGCGTCACGGCTGGCAGATTCACGCCATCGCCGATCGCCGTGCCATACTTCGTAGCGCTGACCAGAATGCCCCCTACGGCGCGTGCGGCGATATCGATGACGTCATCGGTAAGGCGGCGGCCGTCGGGGTAGCCGTTCAGATCGCCCGCCAGGAAGCCGAGGCGTTTCGGCGTCGTGGAGGCAGGCGTAATGCCGGTGTTCAAGCGCAGCAGGTCGGCGATGGGTCCGGCGTCGGCCGCTCCGCATCCGGGACAGATTGGAGCCATGTACTGCACCAGCAGCAACAAATCGGTGCGCGGCGCGGGAGGAACGGGAATGCCGATCGACGAAAATACGGTCGCCAGCAGCGGATTGAGCACGAAGTTGGAGAACTGCGCGTCGTTGGTGGGTACGTCGGTGCTGAAGCGGTCCTTGGACCCGGTACCGATGATCAGCTCGTTGATGAGCGGATTGCCCAGGCGCTGCACTTGAGTCCAGGCCCCCGCTTCCCCGGTGAGCAGGCGCAGCACGCTGAGCTGCTGGCGCGACGTGGTGGCCCAGCTTCCGATGACGGCGTTCTTATCGGAGGCCGCGTGGATTGCGCCGTCGGAGGTGAGCATGGCGATGGGCACCTCGAGCACGATGGAGTTGACGTTGAAGCCGGCCACTGCGTTGGGCGCGTAGTTATGCGCGTCGTCGGCATCGATGGCCGCGGGAAGCACGCCGCCGCCTACAGCCTTGCGGAAGTTGAGCGAGTCGAAGGCCGCGCCCAGGTCCACAAAGAACGGATCGGCTACGGTGCCCGCGAAAACGCGCATGCCATTGTTCAGGGTGTTGACGCCTTGCTGGTACAGAGTGCTGTAAGTTGGCATGGTGCGCGGCCCCACATTCGAAGGCACCGCAACCAGGGTCTGGCCGGAGCCCAGGTCTTCGGTAAGGCCGGGTTTGACCATGGTGACCGTATAGGTCTGCAACAGGTTGATGCCGGCCGCGCCTGGGCCAGTAAGCGACGTGATGGGCGAAATGCCCGCCAGGTTCCCCACGAATCCGGTGAAGAGGCCGGGGTTGGTGATTTGCGTCGTAAAGCGGAATTGGAACGTGATGTCCGGGAGTCCGTCGCGGTTGTTGTCGACCTTCATTTCATAGAGGACCCCTGGGTCGAATGGAAAGTAGTTCGGCCCGTTGGAAGGCTCCAGAAATGGATCGACGTTCATGATAAAGACCACGCGGTCCGGATGCTCAGGGCTCACAAAGGCGTACCAGTCGGTGATGTCCGCCGTATGATCCAGAGCGGTGATAGGCGCTTCGCGATGGCTTGATGCCATAATTGGCGCCGGTTGAACCAGGAATACGGCGGCTATCGCAGCCAGCCCCTGGCGAAGTAACGTTTGTTTCAATTTCATGCAGTATCTCTCCCGTTCCTTGCGGATTGGATTTCACTGCTAGGTACGAAGAGACGGGAGATTTGGATTTACAGCGAAGTGGTTAATCGTGGGTGGCGCCGCCCTTTCAGGCGGCCAGGCGCTATTGAGCCAGCAATTGGTCACCGTGGTTATAGGTAAGCAGCAGGAGGCAGCCACCTACGGTAGTCACGGGCGAGTGACCGGTAAAGGGAGGGTTGACCTCGTAGTCGCCGGCGAATAGCGTATGATCGTCGAATACCACGTCGCCTTCGAGCACATAACAATGCTCGTGGCCGGCATGTCGGTGCGGCGGATACTTGGCCCCCGGCGCCATCCGGACGAGTGAGGTCACATTGCCCGTCGCGGCATCCACGAACAACTGCTTGGCTTCAACGCCGTCGAACCCCGTGGCTCGCCAATCGCCTTCGCCGCGGCGAACCAAGACCGGCCTCGGAGCGGTCCGACGCAACAACTCCTCGCGAACCCGCGGCCCGGGACGCGATTCAACCAGGCCAAAGGCAAGCTCCGCGGCGGCGTCTCCCAGTTCACGAGCTTCCGTCCTGCAGACATCGCATTCAGCCAGGTGATGCTTGAAGGCGGCGGCTTCAGCGCGTTCCAGC
>JBEKNN010000566.1:0-2756 GCA_049522755.1 Bryobacteraceae bacterium
GGGGAACCGGTACAGGTTGTACTCCAGTGGAACATTTCCGCGGACGATGTCGCTTGGCGCGCGCTTGGCCGGCGGCAGTTCGAGAACGCATACGCCGCCGATGACTCGGTCTACGACCTGCGGCGATTGATGTAGACGCGAAACACCCCTACAAACGCGCCTGTGTCTGCGCCCCCCGAGTGCCGTTTACACTCGCGTGAACAAGCTTCGATCGGGCCGGGAGATCCGCAATAATTCCGCGGATCCAACCGGCGAAATCAGCGGCATCCGAGTCAGTCACAAATCCGCCTTGCACGAAACCGGAGTTCCCGTGCTTGTTAGCGTCACTCATGCCGCGCCGCTCGTGTCGCTCGTTGAAAGCGCCTTCGCGAACGTGCTAATCTCCCGTCATGCGTAGACAGTTAGTTGGGATCGCGGCGGTGCTGTGCGCGTGCCTTTCGGCGCAGGTTGGTTCGCCTGAGAAGATCGATCTTTCGGTGGTGCAACAGATTCGCCATGAGGCCTTCGGGCAAAATTCAAAGGTGATGGATTCGGCCTTCTACCTGACCGATGTCTACGGGCCGCGGCTCACCGGGTCGCCTAACATCAAGGCTGCGGGCGAATGGACCGTCAAGAAGCTGAGTGAGTGGGGCCTGGCCAACGCCAAAATGGAAGCGTGGGGACCCTTCGGGCGCGGCTGGAGCTGCACGCGCTTCGTGGCCGAGATGAAGGAGCCCGAGTTCCAGCCGCTCATTGGCTTCGTGCAGCCGTGGTCGCCGGGGACCAATGGCGATGTCAGCGGCGAGGCGGTGTTCGCCGTGATCGCCGGGCCTGAGGATCTCGACAAGTGGAAGGGCAAGCTGAAGGGCAAGATCCTGCTGGGTACGGCGCCGCATCCTTCGGAAATGGTGTCGGAGCCTTACCTGCATCGCTTGACGGACGCCGAACTGGCGCTGGCGGCTGAGGCGCCGGACCCGGTGTCGGGCAATCCATCCATCCTGCCGCTCGGCTTTTCGCGCGGGCCGATCATTCCCGCGCCACGCGGCGGTGCGGCTGCTGGCGGACCCGGTGGAGCAGGCGCGGGCGGCCCGGTTGCAGCAGGCGCGGGCGGCGGGCGCGGTGGACGCGGCGGCGCGGGCGGTCGCGGCGGCGCCAATGGCGGCTTCCGCGCGCAACTGAACAAGTTCTTGCGGGACGAAGGCGTGCTGGTAGTGGTGTCGCCCGGCAACGGACCCGATGGCGGCACGGTGATGGGCAGCGGCGCCGCGTCGGCCAGCACCACCGACGATCAACTGCCTCCGCCCTCGGTGCTGGTGACCAACGAGCACTATAACCGCATGGTGCGGCTGTTGGAAAAGAATATCCCCGTCACGCTGGAGTTCGATATCGCCACCAGGTTCACCGAGCCGGCCGATTCATTCAACATCACCGCGGAGCTTCCCGGAACGAATCCCAACGCAGGTTTCGTGATGGTTGGCGGCCACTTCGATTCGTGGACCGGCGGCACCGGGGCCACCGATAACGGGGCGGGATCGGTGGTCGCGATGGAGACGATGCGCATTCTCAAATCGCTCAACCTCAAGATGCAGCGCACCGTGCGCCTCGCCTTGTGGACCGGCGAAGAGGAAGGCACGCTGGGCTCGCGCGCTTACGTGAAGGAGCACTTCGCCGACCCCGCGGACATGCAGCCGAAGCCCGAATGGAGCAAGCTGTCGGCGTATTACAACCTGGATAACGGCAGCGGCAAGATCCGCGGCATTTACATGCAGGACAACAATATGGTGGAGCCCATCTTCCGCGCGTGGCTGGAGCCGTTCCGCGATCTGGGCGCCTCCACGCTGACCATACGCGCCACCGGCAGCACCGACCACGTGCCTTTCGACAATGTGGGTTTGCCCGCGTTCCAGTTCATTCAGGATCCGCTTGAGTATGGCGACCGCACGCACCATTCCAACATGGACCTATACGACCGTCTGCAGGCCAACGATCTGGAGCAGGCGGCGGCCATTGAAGCGTGGTTCGTCTATAACACGGCTGCGCGGCCCGACATGCTGCCGCGCAAGCCGATGCCAAAGCCGCGCTAATAAATACCGTGGCGCACGCACTTTTGCGTGCAGTGTCCCCACTCATGGGGACACTTTTTGTTCGTGCCGGCAATGACCACGTCCACCCGGTATCATCGCGGCACGCAATAGCGCTTGCGCCACGCCTTTTCAGTTCTCGCGGCTCGCTGTCGTATTCTCGGCCAGCAGCCGTACCAGCGTACCCTCTATCTCCGTCACCATTTCGTCATGCAGCTCGCCGCTGGCGCGCCCCGCAAACCCGCAGTGGATTGCGCGCACCCGCCCATCGCGGCCCACGAAAAACGTCGCCGGCCACGTATTGAGGTTCGCCACACCCGGCAGTTTCGCGTTCAACTCCGAAGGCTCGCCCGCCAGCAGCACCGGATAATCGATGCCATACTGCTTCACAAACGCCCGCAGGCGCGACGGGTCTTTCAACTGTTCGCCTTCCTCAAACGACAGAGCCACCACTTCCAGTCCGGCGCTGCGGTACTTCTTGTAAAGCTCCTCAAGGTACGGCGCCTCATCGTGGCAGTTCGGGCACCAGCTTCCGCCGATCGCCACCAGGACCACCTTGCCGCGAAACCGCGCGTCGGTATTCGAAACCACTTGCCCGTTCAGATCGGGATAGCTGAACCGCAGCGGCGCGGCCGGATCTTTCATGGTAGTGTGCTGCATCGGATCGTCCGGAGCCGGCAGTCCCTTGGCGCGGGC
>JBEKNN010000567.1:0-2706 GCA_049522755.1 Bryobacteraceae bacterium
GCGATTTGGAGATCGCCGCGTCCACGCCTCCTCCGAAATCGAGAATCCTTAGATGACTCTTGGGCGCATCGCTCAATAGCCGAAACAAATGCCGCGCGAAGCGATCGCTGCCGTCGAAAGTAGCCGTGCCGCCCGTTTCGGCGTAGTAGCGGCTGTAATAGTCGCTTAATACGTTCGGCTGGGGCATTCGCGAGGCCGACATGCACCCGCAGCGGCATGCCAGGAGATACACCGGCGGGTCGCGCTGCAGCGCGATCACTGGCCGCCGATACCCCGTATACATGCAGATCGGGCAGGCGTCTTCCTCTGGCAGCAACTCGTTCTCCGATAAGTGGACGCCTTTTTGATGCACGGAGACTGGCATTTGTCAGTCTCGCGGCCGGTCTGGGCGGGAACTGCTGCCCCGACTTTCGCCGGACTCGCCCGCTTCGGGTCTCAACCGACGCGCCCGCTGCCGCGGTATAGCCGTCCCGGGCGAAGCTGGGAAACGCAGCCCAGCGATTGTCGCCAAATGCGCGCCACCTGCCGTGTTTGAAGCACTCGACCAACGCCGGAGCAACCCGTGCATATCATTATCTTGTACCATCAAACCACCTCAAAGGACAAATCGCTACTATTCATCGATCCTCCAAAAACCTGGCGACTCAGTGGGTCTCATTCCGAAAGTGTAAGTCCGCGCACAGTGGCGGCGGCCTGGTTTGGTCAAGGATTTTGTGTAAGCGTGTGTAAGCGTTTCTCCACAGGTATTTGGTTGATGACCTGCCCCGCTGTGTGGATCTACACCTGGAAGTGGACGGCTCAATGACGGTGCGGCAATCGCACGAACCGGCGCATAAGGTGAGGCTGCACGTCACGGCAACGCCAGTTGCACGCAGCCTGAGAGCCCGCAGACCAACCGCGGGAACCGGCCCAATCGTCGGCGGTTTCAGGCGCCAGCTTATACTGAACGAAGAGTGATTCCAAGAATAACCATCGCCGAGGCGAACCGGCACGTTGGCGAAACCGTTCAGATTCCCGGCTGGCTTTACAACCTGCGCCGGTCCGGCAAAATTGCGTTCCCCATTCTGCGCGATGGCTACGGCATCCTGCAGTGCGTGGCCGTGAAGGCTAACCTGCCGGAAGAGCTGTTTGAGACCATCAAGAACCTCACGCAGGAATCGTCCATCGTTGTCACGGGCAAGATCCGCGCCGAAGACCGCGCGCAGGGCGGCTTTGAGATGGATATCGAAAATCTCGAAGTGCTGCAGCGCGTGCCCGAATCGGACCCATATCCCATCACGCCCAAGGATCACGGCGTCGAATTCCTGATGGATCATCGCCATCTCTGGCTGCGCAGCCAGCGTCAGCATGCCATTTTGCGCGTCCGCCACGAAATCGTCAAGGCCGTGCGCGATTATTTCGATTCGCACGGGTTCACGCTGGTGGATACGCCCATCTTCACCCCCGCCGCGTGCGAGGGCACCACCACGCTGTTCGAAGTGAATTATTTCGATGACGAAAAAGCCTTCCTGACGCAGTCCGGCCAGCTCTACAACGAGGCCACGGCGATGGCCCTCGGCAAGACGTATTGTTTCGGCCCGACGTTCCGCGCCGAGAAATCGAAGACCCGCCGCCATCTCACCGAGTTTTGGATGGTGGAGCCGGAAATGGCTTACGCCACCATTGAAGACGTGAAGCGCGTGGCCGAAGAGTTGCTCGTTTTCATCGTGGGCCGCGTGCTTGAGAATAAGCGCGAAGAGCTCAAGCGACTTGAGCGCAACGTGGCTAAACTGGAAGCCATCCAGGCGCCGTTTCCGCGCATCACTTACGACGACGCGGTGAAGATTCTGCAATCGAAGGGCAGCGAGATCCAGTGGGGCGGCGATTTTGGCGGCACGGATGAAACCCTGCTCACCGAAGACCAGAGCCGGCCCATCATGGTGGAAAACTTTCCAGCGGTCTTCAAGGCGTTTTACTTCCAGCCGCATCCGGAGCGCCCCGATCTGGTCCTGGGCGTGGATGTGCTCGCGCCCGAAGGGTACGGCGAAATCATCGGCGGCGGCCAGCGCATCCACGACCCCGATCTGCTGCTGAAGCGCATCGAAGAGCACCATTTGCCCAAAGAAGCGTTCGATTGGTACATCGATCTGCGCAAGTATGGGACCGTGCCGCACGGCGGATTCGGAATGGGCATCGAGCGCTGCGTCGCATGGATCTGCGGCTTGGAACATATCCGCGAAACCATCGCGTTTCCGCGCATGCTGCACCGGTTGCGCCCATGAGACTAGTGGGGCGGCCAATCCTGGCTGCAGCCGGCTTTCAGCCGGATTTTTCGAGTGATGCGCGAGGCTTCGCGCTCGAAAAAGATCCGCCTGAAAGGCGGCTGCAGGCAGGATCGCCTGCCCCACATTAACTTCGCCATGCCTTATTCCCGCATCTCCATCATCGGAGCGCCGCTCGACCTCGGCCAGGGGCGCCGCGGCGTCGATATGGGCCCGTCGGCCATGCGCGTCGCCAATCTGAATGCGCGGCTCGCCTCGCTCGGCTACGAACTTGAAGACCTGGGCAACGTTCCCGTGGAGCAAGCCGAGGCGGCGCCCGAAGGCCATCCGCACGCGAAATATCTGCCGCAGATTGCCGCCACCTGCCAGCGCCTCGCCCAGCTAGTAGTCGGCGTGCTTGGCAAATCCAGCATCCCGCTGGTGCTCGGCGGCGACCATTCCGTCG
>JBEKNN010000568.1:0-2695 GCA_049522755.1 Bryobacteraceae bacterium
CCGGCGCCGCCCGCGCGGCAAAATTTTCAAAGTCCTGGCTCATCTCGCAGCACTGATTGCCTGAACATCGGCGATCCCGCAATCACGAAACGCGTGGATCGACCCACCCGGGATCACATGGCCAAGCCTGCGACAGCGCACTGTGCCTTCGTCGTTGTTGGCTATGCCGAATTGCCCGGATAGTGCGGCAAGCAGGCCCGCGAGGACTAGAAGTCTTCCGGACAGGGATCGACGATCTTCCAGAGATCCACGCCGTTCTTGATATTCTTCATCTCGTTGCTCAGCCCGCCATTGCGCCGGATCCAGTCCTTCACCGGCTGCGGGTAATACGACATCAGGTCCGAGGTGCCCTCGGCGCTGGTGACCTTGATGCCGAAGGTGAACGCCTTGTCGTAATAGGCCTCGTGGAATCCGAGGCTGGCGCGCGGGGTCACACACACCCTTCTCAGCGGCACGATGCCGAACACCAGAGTGCAGGCCGAATTGCAGATGCCATCGATGATCACCCGCTCGTGGCGATCGCGGATGCGCTGATACTTCGCCTTGTATTCGCTGACGTAACCGCCGTGATCGTCCGTGATGCGCAGATCCGCGCGCGCCGGTGTCGCGACCAGAAGCGGGAGCAACAGCGGAGCGAAAGACGTGATGCGCATGGGCCGATCGCGGACCGGATGGAGCCTGTCAGGACGCGGTAAATCCGGCCCGTGAAGGGACCAGACGGTGAGACTCCGGCGTTAGTGTGTTGGGAATCGGCTGGGCATTCCGATTGAGCTGAAAAATCCTGGTCGAGCGCCCCCGGACATCGACGAGGCATGTCCCCTGGAAGAATTGTTCACTCAATGTTCTGGCTTTTTCGGGACCGTAGAACTGCTCTGACAACTCTGATATCGGAGGCGTTCGAAACTGCGCTCGTAGCTCAGCTGGATAGAGCATCGGACTTCGAATCCGAGGGTCGGGAGTTCGAATCTCTCCGAGCGCGCCAAACAAAATCAATAACTTAGCTCAGATATCGAAACTATTGCTTCCCAGAAACCTACGTTGGGAAGCATCTGGGAAGCCCTGCGGAGCACTCACCGCCCTCGCCTGCCTGACGATTTCGGCTTGCATCACCGTCGATCGACCGCGCGATGCTGCTCGCTGGCTGCGACCGGCGATAGCCCCTCCATGACTCAGAGAAGCCCCCACCGGTGAGCCCGGGAACAGCGGGCTGACGGGGGCCCCCCGGTCGATCCTGGGCAACCGCATGGCTCGCCACCATGGCCCCGGCCGGACACGCAAAAAGCCGCCCGGGCGTTACTCCGTGCGGCTTGATACGCGACTGCCAGTTTCCCAGTTCCATCGCTGTGCTGGTGATAAGCGGCGAGGAGCGCAAAGGTTCCGGACTGCATGTGAAGGATTCCGCCGGTCGATCGGCGCCAGAGCATGGGTGAGTCCCGCAGCGCGACCGGCAGGCCGCTTTGGAATGGTTTATAAATTCCTTTAGGATTTTAGCGTACCTCAATCTTATGGTCGAAAGCCGTAGAGCATCTCGCCTTCGGGTCTCAAAAACCGCAACGATCAAATTCGTCGGCGGGGGCACCATCAATTGCCTGGTCCGCAACCTGTCCAGCACCGGCGCCGCGCTGGAGGTATCCAACCAAGCCGGACTCCCTGAGAGATTCATATTGGTGGTGCCGGGCGACGGATTGCATCGGCCCTGCCGGACCGTGTGGCGCAAAGAGCATCGAATCGGCGTCACGTTCGGTTAAGGCCGCCTCCGTTGGCGGCCTCTTCATGCCGGCCGAGCGCGTTAGAGCGCGGACCCGAGCCCCGATCCCCGTGGAAAAAAACCGCCGGGTTGAGGCGGCGGGTTTCTATTCCGGGGTCGCGGTAAGAATTTGGGCGTCCGCTCCCAAAAACTGTGAGGGCCTGCGCCTTGCCATGGAGACTGACGAGCGCAAGTACAATGAATTTTCAGAAGTCAGTCGGCGGGAACAGTCACCGTGCTCAGCCGGTAAGAGCAACACCGTCGCCTGATCGAGATCGCGCTGAAGGCGAAGAAGTAGGAATGGCCAAAACAATTAGGCGGCACGGCAGTTGGTCGATGAAACCCGACCGCGAGCTGATCGAACTCGCTAAAACCAACACGCTCGAAGCCATTGCCAAGAAGCTCCAGCGCCAACCTAAATCAATTCTCGACAAGGCGAAGAAGCTCGGCCTACCGATCAAAGGTGCGAAGAGGAAATGACCTCATGGGTTACCCGTCCCGCATCGCCGTTTTCATTTTGGTTGTCGCGCTGGTCTTCGGATCAATGGTCGCGCTACAGAAAATGGTTTCGGTGTCTTATGCACCGCGGGAACCGGATCAGGTGAAGAAATGACTCCCGCCGCGACATCAGCCTATCTGCTCATGGCTGGTGGCCTGATCTGGGTCCTTGTGGGAATAATTGGGCGCTTGCGGCGACCTCGGAGTGATCAGCATGATCGCCGGCAATAGAGGCGCCCCGCCGCGCGGTGGCGCCGCCCATGCGTTATTTTGGGTTGGCGCTACTGAAAGTGCCCTCCGCTGTTCGAGCGCACCGAAGCGGCCGCCTGCGCCTCGAGCGATCAGCTGCTCATAAGACCCAACGTCGAGCGTTTCCGAGATGGCATAATCGTTCTCTTAATTTTGGACAACGCTCGCAGTCCGAAGCCAATCCAGACCGGTGGGACCTTG
>JBEKNN010000569.1:0-2690 GCA_049522755.1 Bryobacteraceae bacterium
AACCCGGTAACCTGCAGCACCCGCTCCGGGGTGACGTGTCACCCCTTCTGCCCGTGCCGCAGGCACGGTCTTCCGGTATACGGCGGTAACCTCGATTTGACCGCAGAGCTGGAGCCGGCCAGCGCCTCATCGGCAGCTGGTGGCCCTGACCGATCCTGCTGATTGTGAGGCTGCGTGTTCGGCAGGTAAGTGTAGGAGTCTTGGGTAACGGCGCCGTCGACTGAGGTTACGTCCATGGCCGGTTGTAGACATCGGAAATGGCGTTTTGGGTGGCTCCGTTGGCGCCGGTTACCGAGGTTACGGCGAAGGAGCTGGACTAGTTCAAGCTGGTAGCCGGGTTGCCGTTGGAGTTCGGCCTGAGCGCCGACGGCAACGAATAGGCGGTAGAACCGGCAGTGGCTACGCCTACCGTCATGCCGTCGCCATCGGACATCAGGTAAGGAACGCCAGTGGTCAGGTAGGCCGTATTGGTCACCGTGCCGTATTGGTTGACCATGGTAGGGTTGCCGCGATAGGTGAAGCTCGTGCCATAGTTGGAATCGTGCAGAATTGGCGGTTGCTCGCTGGTAGCGTGGCTATGTTCACAAGGTTGGCTGCGGCAGTAAGGCAGGGTACGGCATGGAAGTCGCGGTCCCTTCTATCTCTAAGGTTCGATTTTGTATAGATGTATCATTCCGTTTCCTCCTTCCGCGATGTATTCGCCGTCCGAAGATATAGCGAAACGGAATGGTTCAGTGACTCGCTTCGGCGGCCTGGAAGCATCAAGGAAAAGATGGAAGTCCCAGGACTGGGACGGCGGGCGCCATGATACAAGTTCCTTGCCGCTAATGAAGTCCCATATGACGCGGCCCTTGAAGATCGAAGTGAATTCGCTCGAGAGAGGTAACTTTCGTCGCCGGTAGTCCGAGACAACGATCCGGTGCGCGTGAAGGGATGGAGCAATGGGGTCTCCACCATTGGCCGTCGGCGCCTCATTAATCTTCTCACCCGAATCAGTGGCCCAGCAAGTAACCGGCGCGCGCTCAGCTAGTTCAGGGTCGCTGCCGGCGCATATAGCATTGCCGCCGTTAGCGAACCGCGCGCCTGATCTTTCGGCGCCGGACCATTGGTGGGCGACGGTTCGCTTAAGGGGGTCGACGATCAGCTGCACCGTTTTGTTTGGAAGACCTGTATTCTTGACGATTGAAAGCAAACCCCGATCAGGAGACACATCGCCAATTGACCATTTCTCATTAACGTCCCACGTCGCAGTTGGATGGCACGCGGTGTCAAAAAGAGTGAAATGTGATGTCGGCGAATTCAAATCTATTGAGACTCCATTGACACGATATGTTCCGATTGCGAGTGTATCCGATACCAGGACGCTGGCATATGGTAGTTCGCACTGCGCTCCACTGAGCAGGTGAATCAGACTTCCTCCAACGTTAAGGATTTCTCCGGAGGGCGACCATCCGAAATCCGCGGACGGGCCATCGTCATCGTTTTCGTCCACGCCGGCCTTTACTTCGAACAATCGTGCCACTGACGCGATCGGAGGAGTGTCCAACACTAACACCTGGCTTGTTTCTTTTCCTCGTTCCCCATAGCGATCTATAATTACGGCCAATTTGCGCCCATCTGGCGAAAATCTCAACGCCAATACTGGCAGATCGGGCGTGTGGCTGACTCCTTTCGCCTCGATGATCTTGCGTGCGTCGATGTCCGCCACCTTACGCAGCCCCGCCGGGAGTAAAGGGGTCACGCCGGCGAGGGCGGCGAACACGAGAAAGACCGCTGCGCGCCTGCCTGTGGTCAGTTCCATGCTGGATCCAGGCAGGGCGACCCGGCGTGGCCGGCAATCACGTCTCCGAACAAATGGCCAATCGCGCTGACGACATCTGTCGCGGGGTTGTATATATCGAAATGGGCGTTGAAGTATCCGTTCTTCCCTCCGTGCTGCTTGGAGTGCAAAGTGTAGTTGCCTTGGGCGGCATTACCGTACACAGCCGCTTGGCGCGTTCCATCGATGTTCCCGCCCAGCGCTTTGCTGAAACTCTGGAAATCGCTCCCCAAGGCGCCCGTCAGTTGTGATGTCGATATTATTAAATTGAAGTGCCCCCCTACAAAGTCGGGTCCCGTTGGGGGCCCGCCAGCGGCAATCATTGCACCAATCTGCGACGCCTCCGAGCTGATGTCGCCACTAATAACCGACGCAAGTGCGGCCAGTTCGGTGCCGTTGCTAATCACGCCAGCGGCGACCTCCTCAATGTTTTCCCCAAGTTCCGTGAGTGTCGTGCCGATATTACTTAGATTGGTCCAGCACGGCGCCGGGGTCGGCGCTGGCGATGGGCTAGGGTCGTCGTCGGGGCCCCCGCCACCGGCGGACTGGCACGGGCTCGCGCTCGGCTCATACTTCGTGGTCATATCGTCGCAGGAGCTCCAACTTCCATCGCCGTCATAATCGGTATCGTCACCGCCGTCGAGAGAAACGCTGTCCATCCCGTGCCGATCCCTGTGGTTCACTGGATCGCCGTTTACGTAGGTGTAGCGGTTCCAACTAAGCGGACTCCTTGCGTTCGCTGTCCAAATACCCCCTGGATCCGGGCTCCAGAACGCCCCCATATTGGCGTTGTAGTACCGCTGGTCCGCGTAATCTTGTCCAAACCCATCCCGCATATACGTTGCGAACTTCTCCCGTCCATCCGGCGTGG
>JBEKNN010000570.1:0-2673 GCA_049522755.1 Bryobacteraceae bacterium
GTGATCAAGGTCGGCGCGGCTACCGAGACCGAAATGAAGGAAAAGAAGGCGCGCGTGGAAGACGCTTTGCATGCGACTCGCGCGGCGGTGGAAGAAGGCATCGTCCCCGGCGGCGGCGTGGCTCTGCTGCGCGCGGCGGCGGCGCTGGCCGACTTCAAGCTGGAAGGCGACGAGCAGATTGGCGTGAACATTGTGAAGCGCGCCTGCGAAGAGCCTCTGCGGCAGATCGTGATCAACTCCGGCACCGAGGGCGCCATTGTGGTGTCCAAGGTCCGCGAGAACAGCAATGCGAACTTCGGGTACAACGCGTCTACCGACACCTATGAAGATCTGGTGAAGGCCGGCGTGATCGATCCGACCAAGGTGACTCGTACGGCGCTGCAGAACGCCGCGTCCATCGCCTCGTTGATGCTGACCACGGAAGCCATGATCGCGGAGATTCCGGAAAAGAAGCCGGCTCCCGGTCCGGGCGGCGGCGGTCACGGCCCCGAGATGGATTACTAAGCAACCTTTGCAACTTTGCAATTGGCCGCGCTCCGGAGTTTCGGGGCGCGGCTTTTTTGCGTTCGAACAGGCCTCCTGGCCTGTCTCCGAGTTTCGCAGTGCTTGAGGAGTTACACTGACAGATACCAGTCCAATGTCCACCCAGCCAGTCACCTACCTCACTCCCGAGCAATACCTCGAGATCGAGTCCAAGGCTGAGTTCCGTAGTGAGTACATCAATGGCGAAATGTTCGCCATGTCCGGCGCAACGCCGAACCATGCACGCATCGTTTTGAATACTGCGCGCCGGCTCACCGAACAGTTGGACGGCCGCCCGTGCGAAGCGTTTGACGGCGATCTGCGATTGTACAGCGCGAAATATAAGATCTTCACCTATCCCGACGTCTTGGTCACTTGCGGGCCGCATCGGCTTCTGGAGGGCCGCCGCGACACGCTTACCGATGCCACAGTCATTGTCGAAGTTCTTTCCCGATCAACCAAAAACTATGATCGGGGAGAAAAGTTCCTCTTCTACCGTTCCTTGCCTTCGTTCTGCGAGTATCTGCTTCTGTCGCAGGACACGATGCGCGCCGAGCACCACGTCCGCCAGCCCGATGCCTCCTGGTTGTTCCGCGAGTTTACCGGACCGGGCGACGAAATCGACCTGAAATCAATCGGCTGCCGTCTCAAACTCCAATCTCTCTACGAGCGCGTCGAGTTCGAAGCCGAAGCTTAGACACGCCCACGCTTACAAACCCTTAAAAACCCACCTACCCTCCCCCGCATCTACATAAGTGGAAGGATAGGTACAAATCTCATGAGGAACCTGTTAAAAGCATCGAGCCGGCTCGCCGGGACGTTGTTTGCGGCGGGGCTGGTTGCCGCTGCCCAAGGGGGAATGGCGCAACCAGGTGCGTTAAATTACACTGAAGGGCAAGTTTCTATTAGCGGGGAGGCGGTACGCGGCGCGCGCAATACCGCGGTTCAGCCCGGTCAGATTCTGCAGACCCAGGACGGTAAAGCTGAAATGCTGCTGACTCCGGGCGTTTTCCTGCGGCTGAACAATCACTCCCAGGCGCGCCTGGTGTCGGCGTCCATCACCGACACGCGCATTGAACTGCTGCAAGGCGAAGCCATGGTGGAAGCGGCGCAGGTGGAACCGGCCAACAACCTCGCCATCGGCGATGCGGGCTTCAGCACACAGATCGATAAGCCCGGGATCTACGAATTCAATGCCGATCAACCCAAGGTTGCGGTGTACGACGGAGAAGTTACCGTCAGCAACGGCAACCGCACTGAGAATGTGAAGAAAGGGCATGAGCTCGCCCTTGTCCCACAGAATGAGAAGCTGAAGACGCAGAGCTTCAACATCAACAACCCCGATGCGCTTTATTCGTGGAGCAGGCTGCGGTCTGAGTACATGGCCGAGGCTAACATGTCTAGCGCGCAGACTATCGTGGTCAGCAACCCGAGCTGGTACTACGGCACCGGCTGGTATTGGAATCCATACTTCAGCTCATGGGCCTTTGTCCCTGGCGGCGGGTACTTCTATAGTCCGTTCGGATTCGGATTCTATTCGCCCGGTTATTGGGGCGTCTACGGTCCGGCAATCATCGCCCGCGGATACTGGGGCGGGTACGGCGCCTATCGGGGCGTAGGAGCAGTCTCTGCATACCGCGGGGCGGCCTTCAGCTCTCCTATGGTTATGCGCGGCGGATTCGGCGGCGGCGGTCACTTTGGTGGCGGCGGCGGACGCCGGTAAGTGGGACCGGCCTCCGGGCCGGTCGACGCGCCCCAAGCGTAGTGCGTCTCTTATAATGGGCTGAACAATGAAAGCCCACTCTCTCCTCTTGGCCGCGGCAGTTCTCACTGCCGCGGCCGCTCTTTCTCAAGTCTCCTCGCCTTCATCCACTGCAAATCAGCTTGTAACCCTTCTAACTGCGAACGGCCTTAAAGCCGACGTTTCCTTCCTTGCATCGGACCTGCTTGAGGGCCGGGACACGCCGTCGCGCGGTCTCGACATCGCTGCCGAGTATATCGCCGCGCAGTTCCGCCGGGCCGGCCTCGAACCGGTCGGCGACGATGGCTATTTCCAGACCGCCAGCTTCGTCAGTGTCACTCCCAATACCGACGGTCTCGAATTCACTCTCGATGCCAACGGCTCTACGGTCAAAGCCAACGCGGCGTCCA
>JBEKNN010000571.1:0-2605 GCA_049522755.1 Bryobacteraceae bacterium
GTTGGTCGGTTACGTCGGCGATGAACCGCGCCAGATGCTCTTCTGGCAGCCAGTCCTGAAGCGCCGGCGGCAGAAGGAAAACTTGCTCCAGATCGCAGGTGCGGAATCGCTTGCTCACATTACCAGCATAACCGACTCCAAAACATTTTCAAACAGAAATGTTTTGGTTCGGGTGCCCCCTTGCTCCCAATCGCCGAATCTATCTCCGACAGACTCCTAGCCACTGCTGGATCAGTGATCCCTCGCCCGACGGACTCCCACCGACTACCACCGCAAGCGAGGCATTCGCCGACCTGCCCCCAATCTACGCATTGGATCTGCTCAAACGCGGAAAGCTCGTACGCGGCCGTAAGGATCCGGCTGAGCCTGTGGCTTATACATCCGCCTCGCCCACAACTTCTTGGTCGCGGCTGATGCGTGAGTGGCCGAAATTCGGGACCAGTGATCACACGACCGGGCACGTGATTCGTTATCTGCCGCGCGACTATAAGATTTTTCGGCTCATGGAGGAGGGCTGGCAATATCCGGAAGTCTGGCGCTTCGTCGAGGCCAAGCGCGAGCAGTTGATGAACAGGCGTTGGGAATCCGGTGAGCCTGCGGATCAGGATTTCATAAAACAGTGGACGGTGCCATACGACCCCACGAAGTTCCCGAACAAGTGGTGGAAGCTCTGCAAGGACAAACCAGCCAGGACCCTTATGGCGCACTTGGGCAAGGATTCCTATAGCCACATCCACTACGAAAATGCACAGGCGAGGACGATATCGGTTCGGGAGGCGGCGCGGCTGCAATCGTTTCCCGACGGGTTCGTTCTCCGCGGGAGTATGAATCCCGCATTTAGACAAATCGGCAACGCCGTACCGCCGCTTGTCGCCTACGCCATCGCCATGGCAATGCGATCTATGATCGGCTGCCGTTCGATACCAGACATCCGCTGCGAGCTGCTGGGCCTGGACAAGCGGTTGGTGACGATCGTTGCCGGAAGGAGTAAGAAGTGCGCTTCCTGATTCTCCGCATCCTGACCCACAGCGAACTCGGAATGTTCCACGAGTATCGCCGCCAGAAAAAGGAGGGTTCCAAGCAGCGTGCCGTGAACTTTGACTGGGACGTCGTGGATCGCGTCTTCCCGGCCGCAAAGGACTCCGACCGTGTCGAGATGCAACTGAGGTACGACACCGACCAAGGGGTCGCGGAGACGCACCAATGGTTGAAGCGCCAGGAGAAGAACTGGCGCTTGGAAGGAAACTGTCCGAAAGACAAGTGCTACCACTTCGTCGAGCCAGGTTGCCTCTTTGCAATGGAGGTGGATGCGGGCACTACACCGGCGCGCGGCTCATGGGCTGTGTTTCCCGCAAAGCACGCCGTAACCAGGGCGATCCTCGCCGATGGCGAGAGCAGAAGACTCGCAAAGTCGGCAATGATCGCGCTTCACGACAATGAAGGTGATCGGACTTGGCAGGTCCTCAGCGATGCCCGGCCAGACCTGTTCACGACGAATCAGAATGGGACCACGATGAACTCACCTAACACAAGAATTGGGAACCACGGTGTCGAACTGCCACCCAATCCGGCACGACTGGTACAAATCCTGGCATCAGTCGGACACACAATGCCCAGCGCGGTCGCCGATCTTGTCGATAACTCGATCAGCGCCGACGCCACAAAGATCGAGATTACATTCGGACGCCCCGATGGAGGCCACGGCCGGTGGCTGACTATCGCGGATAATGGCCAGGGTATGAGCCGGCCACAGTTAGAAGAAGCCATGAGGATTGGCAGTGGATCCGAATATGACGAGAACGCTCTCGGGAAATACGGCTACGGTTTGAAAGGTGCGTCATGGTCACAGGCTAAGGTATTCACGGTCGTGACGAAGTGTGCCTCCAAGCTAGCGCATCACCTCAGCTGGGACGCAGACGATATGGTCGGGTGGGTTGCAAAATCCGAACCTCTGGAGCCCTGGGAGCAGCACGCGACAGCAATCAAGAGTCACGGGACGATTGTCCTGTGGAAGAACATGCGCCCACCCCAGTCAATGCCGACCATGCGCGGAATCGACCCTTACTCAGCCGAGGTCATGCTTCTCGATCGTCATCTCGCGTTGGTGTTCCATCGGTTTTTGGAGGGCAAGGCAGCAGGGCGAAAACCGGTCGTCATCTCCATCAATGGACAGCCAGTAAAGCCGAACAACCCTGTAGGGCACCCTCTGGCTTCCGCCTATGATCTAAAGACTATCCGAATCCCTATCGGGAAGAAAGACGGTAAGGTTCAAGTACAGGCTCATTTGCTTCCGTCCGAGGATGAGATTACTAATTACCATAAAGCGGAGGGCGCTGAGGCTGTCAACCGGGCGTTGGAGCTCATCGGTCTCCACGGCAAACGGAATGAGACGCAGGGTCTGTTCATCTATCGTCACGACCGTCTGATCAAATGGGGCGGCTGGCACCAGATGTGGGAGACGAACGACGAAAAGACTAAGCTAGCCTGGATTTTCGCGGCAAATAGCCAGCTAACATTTTGGGCGGTATCGGGGCGTGACGACTATCGAAATTGGATGTGCAGCGGTAGCCGTTGCCACCACGGAATGGGTGTGGATTTCTCGCTG